>NZ_BAAAQX010000024.1:0-188047 GCF_039531895.1 Nonomuraea monospora | reverse complement strand
GCAGCGCAGGGCCGGCCCGAACCCCGCAAATGGTTGGGCCACCCAAGCTCGATCGCAGGCCCGGCTCAGCAGACCGCGATCGAGACGCAACCGGCCAGGATCGACCTCTTAACACCAGCTACCTAGAATCGGAGCATGGAGTGGAGATGACCTTCATCCTCGACACGGAAGAGGTGGCACCCCCGGATCGCGCCGAGGCGATCAGAGAGGTGATCTGGGAGTCGGTCGTGCGGGTGGAGATCGACCACCACCCCGACCCGGACCTGATCAAGGCGCGGGGCCGGATCAGTGACGTCGCGGGGATGAACGTCTGCACCATCCGGTCCAACGCGACGACGATCCGGCGGACCCCGGCGCTGGTCAACGACGATCTGGAGCCGTCGGTGTTCGTGAGCCTGCAGCGGTCGGGCACGAGCGGGGTCGTGCAGGGCGACAGGCAGGCCGTGCTCCGCCCTGGCGACCTGGCCGTCTACGACACCGAGCGGCCCTACACGCTGGTCAACGACCAGGGCATCGACCTGCACTACTTCCGTATCACCCAGCGGGATCTCGGGCTGAGCCGGGACGCGCTCGCCGCCGTCACCGCGATCCGGCTCGGCGCGGGCGACCCCGTCGCCGAGATGGCGGCCGGACACCTGCGGCGGCTGGCCGAGGCTCAAGGGCGGCTGACCACCCGGCAGGCCCAGCTACTGGCGCCGCCGAGCCTCGATCTGCTGCGTGCGGCACTCACCAGTGTGCTGCGCGACGACAAGGCTTCGGCCGGCGCCCTCCGTGACGCGCTGGAGAGCCGGATCTTCGACTACATCCGCGCTCACCTCACCGACCACGCGCTCACCCCGGCGCGCATCGCGTCCGCGCACGGGATCTCGCTGCGCCGGCTCTACACGATCATGGCGGAGGCCGGGGTGAGCCTGGCTCCGTGGATTCGTGACCAGCGGCTCGCCCACGCCCGGCGGCTGCTCGCCGCGCCGGACGCCGGACGCCTCACCATCGAGGCCGTCGCCCGCCGGTCAGGGTTCGTCAGCGCCGCCCATTTCAGCCGGGTCTTCAAGACCGCCTACGGGCACTCGCCGCGCGACTGGCGCAACCACAAGCGCTCCGGCCGCTGACACGTCAGCGGCCGGAGCCCTGGGCGATGGGCGGCCGGTCAGTGGAAGCGCTGGACGAAGCGCAGGGCCGTCTCGGCGACCTCGCGCCAGCCGCTGTCGATGGTCAGGGAGTGGCCGCGTCCCGGGAGTTCGAGGATCTCGGTGACGGCCGCCTCGTTACGGGCCTGCTTCTGGTACGCGGCGTTCGTCAGAGCCCAGGGCACGGTGTGGTCCTTCTCGCCCGAGATCAGCAGCAGCGGCCCGCGTTCCTGGCCGGTGGTGTCGACCTTGGTCTGCGACCAGGGGTTGACGTTGGCGACCGCGGCCTGGAACAGCGGCTCGCCCGGCGCGGGGACGGCGAAGGTGTCGTACAGCTCCCGGGCCTCCGCCTCGCTGACGGCGTTGGCGAAGGCGTACCGGAACTGGTCGTAGGTGAGCGGGACGGCCCGGTGGTAGTTGGCGGGGTTGCCCAGCACCGGCCGCGCCGACCGCAGCGAGGAGATGGGCAGCGGCAGCACGCCTTGGAACGGGGCCGGGTCGATCGCCACGGAGACCGCCGACAGGCCGCGTCCGGCGAGGATCTGGGTGATCAGGCCGCCGAAGGAGTGCCCGATCACGGCGGGCCTGCGGGCCAGCCGCCCGATCGCCTCCGCGAAGTGGTCGGCGACCTCGGCGACGCCCTTCCCGGCGAACACCTCCGGGTGGGCGCTGGCCTCCGCGACGGTCTCGGGGTCGTCCGGCCAGCCAGGAGCGAGGGCCGCGTAGCCGGCCTCCTCGAACAGGGCGGCCCAGCGGTCCCAGCTGGAGGGCAGCAGCCACAGGCCGTGCACGAACACCACGGGGGCCAGGCCTGAGGTGTTCGCGCGCTCGACGGCGGCGAGTTCGTGTTCGGTGAGCATGGCGGTTCTCCTCAGCGGGTCTGCAGGACGTCGGACAGGAACGCGGCGGCCTGGGCGATCGCCGCTCGCGCGGCGAAAATGCCGCGCAGCGCGTTGAGCATCACGAAGTCGTGAATGATCCGCTGGCAGCGGACCGCGGTGACAGGCACGCCTGCCGCGCGCAGCTTCGCCGCGTACGCTTTGCCCTCGTCACGCAGGACGTCGGCTTCGGCGGTGATGACCAGCGCCGGCGGCAGCCCGGCGAGCTGCTCGGCGGTGGCCCGCCCTCGGCGAACTCCTCGTAGGAGCCGGTGTCGAAGGACGCGTCGGTGACCGGGTAGAACAACACCTGCCCGGCCAGGGCGACGTCGCCGCGTCGCCGGGCCATGAGCGTCAGCGCGGCGGCCATGGTGCCGCCGGCCGAATCCCCGGCGACCGCCACGCGCGAGCCGTCCAGCCCGTACTGCGCGCCGTGCTCGGCGACCCACCGCGCGGCCGCGTGATTCTGGTTGATCGCGGTGGGGTAGCGGGCCTCGGGCCCCAGGTCGAACAAGACCAGTACCGGTCTTGCAGCCATCACTATGTCAACTCCCGCTTGCTTCATGGCCCATCTGTCAGTGGCCTCTGCCGGAAGATGATGACGCTGAACCCGCAGCCGCCCTTGCCGCGATCCGCACGATATTTGCCGATACCTGCGCTGCGGAGGGGAAGGGCGTCAGATCCGGCGGATCGGAACCGGGCGAGGCTGACGACCCGCGCGCGGCTACGCGAGCTGCTGTTCACGTACGCGCCGGCCGAGTTCCCGCGAACGGCGGGTGCGGGACGGCGGCGCCGCACGAGGTGCACCGGCTCCGGCCTGGCACGCCACCCACCTGGCCGCCGCCGGGCGCGCCGCGAGTCGGTCTCGATGGAGGACCTGGCCCGCGACAAGGTGCTGCTGCCCAGAGACTTCACCGACGAGGTGGGCGCGCTGGTGGTGCCGCGCACCACGCCGGGCGGCCTGCCGATCGCGCGCGGCCGCACGTTCGGCACCGTCCAGGAGATGCTCGCGCTCATCGGGGCGGGCAAGGGCGTCTGCCTCGTGCCCGCGCACGCGCGCCGCTACGACTCACGGCCGGACGTCACCTACGTGCCGATCCACGACGGCAGGCCGTTCGAGTGGCGGCTGGTGTGGCTGACCTCCGCCGAGAGCGCCCGCGTGCGCGCGTTCGCGCAGGCGGCGTCCGACTACGTACGCCTGCGTCCGGATCCGCTGATGGGCCCTTGATCATGCTGGAGCCGTCGCTGCGGAGGAGGTCAGAGCAGAGGCGTTGGTGGTGACGGTCGCGGCCAGGAGGCGCCGGGTGGATCCAAGCTCCCGACAACGGGTACGGACCATCGAACGGCGGCGTGGACCCCAGGCAGACCGAGGAGACGTATGAATGCGCTTCAGCTCGTCGCAGCCGACGGCGTCGAGAATCTGCTGTTCGCGCGTACCCAGATGGCACTCACCTTGGGCTGGCACATCATCTTCGCCTGCTTCGGCATCGCCTTCCCCGCCATCGTGGTGTTCACCGAATGGCTGGGCCATCGGCGCGACGATCCGGTGCTGACCGGGCTGGCGCACACGTGGGCCAAGGCGATGGGCGTGCTGTTCGCGGCCGGCGCGGTGTCGGGAACGCTGCTGTCCTTCGAGATGGGCATCCTGTGGCCGAGGCTGATGGACCGCTTCGGCGAGGTGTTCGGTTTCCCGTTCGTGCTGGAGGGCTTCGCCTTCTTCATAGAGGCGATCTTCGTCGGGGTCTACCTGTTCGCCTGGGACCGCCTGTCGCCGCGGGCGCACATGCTCAGCGCGCTGCCGATGGTCGCCGCCGGGATCGCGGGCGCGTTCTTCGTCGTGTCGGCCAACGCCTGGATGAACAACCCGACCGGGTTCCGCCTGGACCCGCAGGGGAACGTGGTGGACGCCAGGCCCTGGGCGGCGATGTTCGGGCCGTCCACGTGGCCGCAGTTCACCCACATGTGGCTGGCCGCGTTCGTGGTCACCGGGTTCCTGGTCGCCTCGGTGTACGCGGTCGCGATGCTGCGGGGGCGGCGTGATCGCCACCACCGGATGGGGCTGCTCATCCCGCTCACCGTCGCCGCGGTCATCACCCCGGTGCAGATCGGCGTGGGCGACTGGATCGCCAACACCGTCGCCGACAACCAGCCCGCCAAGCTGGCCGCGATGGAGGGCCTGTACGAGACGACCGCCGGGGCCGGTCTGTCGCTCGGCGGCATCTACGCCGATGACGAACTCCGGTACGCCCTGGAGATCCCGTACGGGTTGTCGCTGCTGATCCACCACGACCCGGACGGTGTGGTGCCCGGTCTGGAGGAGATACCTCCCGGCCAGCGGCCACCGGTCAACGTCGTGCATCTGGCCTACAACGCGATGGTCCTCATCGGCACCGCGCTGCTGGGGCTGGCCGCCTGGTTCGGCCTGTGGTGGTGGCGGCGACGACGGCTGCCGCACACCGCCTGGTTCCTGCGCGCCGTCGCCGTGTCCGGGGTCGCGGCGGTGGTGGCGATGGAGGCCGGATGGATCACCACGGAGGTGGGCCGGCAGCCGTGGATCGTCTACGGCCTCATGCGCACCGCCGACGCGGTCAGCCCCGCCGACGGGCTCGCCTGGGGGCTGGTGGCGGTGATCGTCGTCTACACCGTGCTGACCGTGTTCACGGTGGTCGTGCTGCGCAGGCTGGCACGCGGCCGCGACATCCTGGCACCGCAGGAGCGGGGACAGGCGCAAGAGCAGGAACAGGTGCCATGACACTCGCCGAGACGGTGCTGGGAGCGGCGTTCGCCGGCCTGATCGCCTACGCCTTGTTCGGCGGTGCCGACTTCGGCGGCGGCATCTGGGACCTGCTGGCGGGCGGCACCGAACGGGGACACGCCGTCCGTGATCGGATCGAACGCTCGATCGGCCCGGTGTGGGAGGCCAACCACGTCTGGTTGATCTTCGTGCTGGTGGTGTTGTGGACCGGATTCTCCAGGGGGTTCGCCGCCGCCGTCACCACCCTGTACATCCCGCTCACCCTGGCCGCGTTCGGGATCATCGCCCGCGGCGCGGCGTTCGCCTACCGCAAGAGCGTCGGCGCTCTGGGGATGCGCCGCTTCTTCGGCGCCGCGTTCGCGCTGTCGTCGCTGCTCACGCCGTTCTTCCTGGGTACGGTCGTCGGCGCGGTGGCCTCCGGCCGGGTGCCGCCCGCCATCGGGGCGGGCGACGTCGTGAGTAGCTGGGTCAACCCGACCTCGCTGCTGGGCGGCGCCTTGGCCGTGCTCGTCTGCGCCTACCTGGCCGCGGTGTTCCTGTGCGAGGATGCCCGCCGCGACGGCGAGCACGCCCTGGCCGGCGCGTTCCGCCGCCGCGCCCTGGTGGCCGCCGTCGTCACGGGGGCGGCAGGACTGGCCGGCATCGCGGTGCTGCGGGCGGACGCGCCCCGGCTGTTCGAGGGGCTGACCGGTCGCGGCCTGCCGGTGGTGCTGGTGTCGGTGGTCGCCGGGCTCGCCGCTCTCGGCCTGCTGCTGTCCCGCCGGTACGTCGCCGCCCGGATCGCCTCGGCGCTCGCCGTCATCGCGATCCTGGTGGGCTGGGCGGTGGCCCAGTACCCGTACCTGCTGCTGCCCGCACTGACCGTCGAGCAGGCCGCCTCCGGCCGCGCCACCCTGCTCGCCCTGCTCATCGCCCTGTCCGTGGGCGCGGTGATCCTCATCCCGGCCCTGCTCTACCTGTACACGCTGTTTCAGAAAGCCTCCGCCGATCAGAAAAGCCCGAACCGCGTCCGCGGACACGGCTGACCTACTGGGTGCCCGGGACGGCCGGTGATCCCCGAATGCGTACCCGGCCGGCAGCGCGTCGCGAGCGAGCTCGTACGGCACGCCGTCGAGCGCGCTCCTACCGCCGGACGCTGACCCGTCTGCGCACCGAGCGCGGCGACGGCGTGCTGCCGGCCGACCTGACGGCAGCGGTGTTCACCACAGCGTGGGAGAACGCAGCCGCCCGCACCTGGAACCCGCCACCGCTCCGGGACAAGACCCTGTTGGCTTTGGCCTCAGTTGGAAATGACAACGGTTTTCATTGTAGAGTCCCTCTCCATGGATTGGTTGTTTGATCCCTTTCAGGTGTCGTTTGTCCGGCAAGCGCTCTGGGCGGGCCTCCTCGTCTCCCTCCTCTGCGCCCTCGCCGGAACCTGGGTGGTGCTGCGCGGCATGGCCTTCCTGGGCGACGCGATGTCGCACGGAATGCTCCTCGGCGTGGCGCTCGCCTCCCTGGCAGGGGTGAACGTCCTGATCGGCGCGCTGCTCAGTGCGGGCGGCATGGCGTACGGGGTGAGCGTCCTCAGCCGCTCCGCCCGCCTGTCGCAGGACACCAGCATCGGCCTGCTGTTCGCCGGGATGTTGTCGCTGGGCGTGATCGTCGTCTCGCACTCCCAGTCCTTCGCGGTGGACCTGACCGCGTTCCTGTTCGGCGACGTGCTCGCCGTCACCGGGCAGGATCTGGCGGGGCTCGGCGTGGCGCTGGCGGTCACGGCGGCGGTGGCGGTGCTCGGGCATCGGCTGTTCGTCGCGCTCGCCTTCGACCCGCGCAAGGCCCACACCCTCGGCCTGTGGCCGCGGCTGGCGCACGTCCTGCTGCTCGGGCTGGTCACGGTGGCGATCGTGGCGTCGTTCCACATCGTCGGGACGCTGCTCGTCTTCGGCCTGCTGATCGGGCCGCCGGCCGCCGCCGCGCTGTGGGCGCGGCGCATCCCGACGATCATGCTCGGGGCGGCGCTGATCGGGATCGTCTCGACCGTGGCCGGGCTGGTCGTGTCCTGGTACGCGGCCACGGCGGCCGGCGCCACGATCGCGGCCGTGGCCGTGGGGCTGTTCTTCCTGTCCGCGCTGGCTGATGCGTTGCGGCGGCGGCCCGTGCGAGTGGCGGGAGCGGTGAGTTGAGGAGGGTGATCGGTCTCCTCCTGGCGGGGGTGCTGCTCGCGGGTTGTGCCACGCAGGGTGAAGGCAGGACCGCGGAGGAGGCGGAGGTTCCGCACGGGTACGTCGAAGGTGCGGAGGAGACGGCCGAGCCGCAGCTCCGCCTCGTCCTGTCCGACGGCGACGCCCGGGCGGCGGTGTACGACGTGGTCACCGGCGAGGCGACCGAGGTCGCGGCAGGCGGCGTGCGGGGGATCGAGGGGGACGGGCGGTACGCCTTCGTCACCACCGCCGAGGGCGCGCTGCGCGTGATCGACAGCGGCGGGTGGACGGTCGACCACGGCGACCACGTGCACTACTACCGCGCCGCCGCACGCGACCTCGGCACGATCGCCGGACGGCCGCCGTACGAGGTGACGGGCGACGTGGCGATCACCGCTGTCCGGTCGGGCGACGGCACGGTGACGCTGTTCGACCGGGCCCGCATGGACAGGGGCGAGCTCGCCGGGACGGGCGCCAAACTCACGGCCGACGCCGTGGTGCCGTACGGGGAGCGGCTGCTGGTCGCGAAGGACGACGCCGTGCAGGTCAGAGCCAGGACGGGGGAGCCCGGCAACACCGTCGGCAGGTGCGAGGACCCGGCGGGGACGGCCGTCACCCGGCGCGGCGCGCTGTTCGGCTGCGCTGACGGGGCGCTGCTGGTCACCGAGAAGAACGGAGCGTTCGACGGCGTGAAGATCCGCTATCCGCGCGAGAAGGCCGGGCGGGCGCGGGAGTTCCGGCACCGCCCCGGCAGCGCGACGCTGGCCGCGAAGGCCGGGGACGCGGGCGTCTGGGTGCTGGACGTGACCGGCAGGACGTGGCGGCTGCTGAGGACCGGCCCCGTCGTCGCGGTGAACGCCACCGGCGACGACACGCCGGTCTTGTCCCTCACCGCGGACGGCGTCCTGCACGCCCACGACCCCCGCACCGGCAAACGGACCGCACGGACGAAGCTGCTCACCGGCCCGGCCGCGGGTTCCACGAGTATCCGGGTGGACACCGCCCGTGCCTACGTCAACGACCCGGCGGGCGAGGCCGTCCACGAGATCGACTACAACGACGGCCTCCGGCGCGCCAGGACGCTCAAGCCCGGCCTCACCCCCGCCCACATGACGGAGACCGGACGATGAACGCCCTGCTCAGGGTCCTGGCGGCGCTCGCCGTCACGACGGCGGCGGCGGCAGGCTGCGCGAGTAGCGGCGGGTCGGCGCCGAGCGTCGTGGTCACCACGAACATCCTCGGCGACGTCACCCGCGCCGTCGTCGGCGGCGAGGCGGAGGTGACCGTGCTGATGAAGCCGGACTCCGACCCGCACTCGTTCGGCGTCTCCGCCCAGGAGGCCGCGCGGATCGAGGCCGCCGACCTGATCGTCTACAACGGGCTCGGCCTGGAGGAGGGCGTGCTGCGCAACGTCGAGGCGGCCGAACGGGCCGGGGTGCCCGCGCTGGCCGTGGCGGAGGGGGCCGGCCCGATCACGTTCACCGCCGACGAGACGGCCGGGCAGCCCGACCCGCACTTCTGGACCGATCCCGCGCGCGTGGCCAAGGCCGTGGACCTGATCGCCGAGCAGGTCGTCGCCCGGGTGGACGGCGTGGACGCCGACGCCGTGCGGGCCGCCGCCGCGGCGTACCGCGAGCAGGTCGAGCAGCTCGACGCCTGGGTCGGGCAGCAGATCGCCACCGTGCCCGCAGGGGCGCGGCGGCTGGTGACCAACCATCACGTGTTCGGCTACTTCGCCCAGCGGTACGGGTTCGAGGTCGTCGGGGCCGTGATCCCGAGCGGCACCACGCTGGCCTCGCCGAGCGCCTCGGACCTGAAGTCGCTCAGCGACGCGATCCGGCGCACCGGCGTCAAGGCGATCTTCGCCGACTCCTCGCAGCCGGACCGGCTCGCCCAGGTGCTCGCCTCGGAGGCGGGCGTGGACGTCGAGGTCGTCCCCCTGTTCTCGGAGTCGCTGAGCCGAAGGACGCCGGGCGCGGCCACGTACCTCGACATGGTGCGCAGCAACACGAAAGCCATCGTCGACGGCCTCAGCGGCCGTTGAGACCCCCTCACAACAGAAAGGTGCACCACCCATGACCCGGATCGCCGCCCCGGCGACGCTGCTCGCCGGAGCCCTCCTGCTCACCGCCTGCGGCGCCGCCCAGGAACCCGCGACCGCGCAGCCCCCGACGACGACCCCGCAGAAGACGGTCGCGGACCCCGTCGTGATGACCTACGACGGCGGCCTGTACGTCGTCGACGGGCAGAGCCTGGAGCTGGCCCAGGACATCCCGCTCGCCGGGTACAACCGCGTCAACCCGGCGGGGGACGCCCGGCACGTGCTCGTCTCCACCTCGACCGGCTTCCGTGTCCTGGACGCCGCCTCCGCCACGCTGAAGAGCGACGAGTTCAAGGGCGCCAAGCCGGGGCACGTGGTCCGGCACGCCGGCACCACCGTCCTGTTCGCGGACGGCACCGGCGAGGTCACCCTCTTCGACCCCGACGAGCTGGCCGCCGGCCTGCCCCAGGGCGAGGTTTACAAGAGCGCCAGCGCCCACCACGGCGTCGCGATCAAGCTGGAGAACGGCGAGCTGGTCGTCACCCTCGGCACAGAGGAGAAGCGCACCGGCATCCTCGTCCTGGACAAGGACCGCAAGGAGGTCACCCGCAACGAGGACTGCCCCGGCGTGCACGGCGAGGCCACCGCCCAGGACGAGGCGGTCGTGATCGGCTGCGAGGACGGCGTCCTGCTCTACCGGGACGGGAAGATCACCAAGATCGACAGCCCCGACGAGTACGGCAGGATCGGCAACCAGTCCGGCTCCGACCTGTCGCCGGTCGTCCTCGGCGACTACAAGAAGGACCCGGACGCCGAGCTGGAACGCCCCACCCAGGTCTCCCTCATCGACACCACCACCGGCAAGCTGAAGCTCGTGGACCTGGGCACCAGCTACACGTTCCGGTCGCTGGCGCGCGGCCCGCAGGGCGAACCCCTCGTCCTCGGGACCGACGGGGCCGTTCACGTCATCGACCCCGGCGCGGGGAAGGTCGTCAGGACCATCAAGGTGCTCGGCGAGTGGACGGAGCCGCTGGAGTGGCAGCGGCCGAGGCCGAACATCTTCGTCCGCGGTCAGGTCGTGTACGTGAGCGACCCGGCGGGCAAGCGGCTGCACGCCGTGGACTTCGCCTCGGGGAAGGTCACCGGGAGCACTTCGCTGCCGCAGCCACCGAACGAGCTCAGCGGCGTAGTGAGCTGAGGCCGGGCGCAGGGCGGTTCCGCCAGTAGCATGTCCCGGATGACCGGCGAGTCATTCCGAGAATTCATTCACCTGTCCTACCACCAGATCGAGATCCGCCCGCACGACGAAGCGGGCCCGCCCTATCCGGAGACGTTTCCCAACGGCCTGATAGCCGCGGGGCCGGACGGCGCGATCATCGTCACCGGCCTCGGTATGGGCCGGGTGGAGGTGACGGTGCAGCTCGCGGACGAGGTGCCGAACCTGGCGTGGAAAGGCCCGGGTTTCTACCGTCTGCGCGTGCACGCCACAGGCCGCGATTCGTACGTGGACGGCACGGGACTCAATCTCGAAGAACGCTATGCAATTATCTCCTGGCCGGCCGACCCCGCGCCCGATCTCATCCACAAAGCGACCGACGCTTACGGCGCGGGGGTACGCGGCAGGGCACCTCAGGCGGAGACGACGTGGCCGACGCGGAAGAACCCGTCCGGGTCGTAGGCCCGCTTGACCTCGCGCAGCCGCCCGTAGTCCACCCCGGTGTACGCGGCGGCCGTCCGCGACGGGTCGGCCAGGAAGTTCAGGAACGTCCCGCCGTTGGCGTACGGCCGCAGCTCCTCGGCCAGGCCCGGCACCACGGTGTCCACGATGACCGACAGCTTGGTGGAGCGGTGGCTCACCGGACCGGCATCCGAAGCGGGACGGGCCAGGGCGCCACCCCAGTGCCTGATCTCGACGGTCTGCGCGTGCTCGGCGGCCCGCACCAGCGCGGAGATGACCTCGTCGGGCACGGTGTCGAACATGTCCATGTGCCGGTTCGGCGTCCCGCCCATGGCGGCGCCCCCGTAGGTGGTGGTGCGGGTCTCGTCGAGCAGCGCCGGTCCGGCCGCCTGGAAGAGCGGCGCGAGCAGCCGCCGGGCCTCGTCGGACGCTCCGGCGTACAGGACCTTGAGCATGACCACGTGCCTGCCGCGCACCGCCGCCGGCGTCTGCTCGTCGGCGGGCATGCGCCTGAGCACGATCGCGGTGCTGATCTCGTCGGGGGCCTGGTCGATCCAGGTCCGGTACGCCTTCAGCGCCCGCTCCGCCACCTCGATCGGGAAGTACACGAACCCGGCGAACACCTCCGAGACCGGGTAGAGGCGGAACTCCAGCGAGGTGACGACGCCGAACCCGCCACCGCCGCCGCGCAGCGCCCAGAACAGCTCGGGGTGGCTGTCGGGGCTCGCGGTCACCTGCCGGCCGTCCGCCAGCAGCACCTCGGCGCGCAGCACGCTGTCGGCGGCGAACCCGTGCTTGCGGCCCAGCCAGCCGAGCCCGCCGCCGAGCGTGTAGCCGGTGACGCCCACCGACGGCGCCGAGCCCGACAGCGGGGCCAGGCCGAACGGGGCGGCGGCGGCGATGACCTCGCTCCAGCGCGCGCCCGGCCCGACGCGGGCGATCCGGCGGGCCGGGTCCACCAGGACCGACGCCATGGGGGAGGTCTTGACGAGGATGCCGCCGTCGCAGGGGGCGTGCGTGCCGTGCCCGGTGGACTGGACCGCGAACGGGACGCCGTGGGCGCGGGCCGCCAGCAGCGCGATCCGGATGTCGCCGGCGCTCTGCGCCTCGGCGATCAGGGCCGGGCGGGAGTCCACGGCCGGGTTCAGGGAGCGGCGGGCCTCGTCGTAGCCGGCGTCGCCGGGCAGGTGGACGGTGCCGGTGAAGCCGGGGAGGCGGATGTCGTCCTGGAGGATGTACGGCTGGCTCATCTGTCTGACCCTTCTGTTCTCTGTGATCTGAGATCAGAGTGCTGGAGGGCGCTTACGGTCGCGTTCCCGTCGGCTTACCGCCGCCCTTAAGGTCTCCAGGATCTTGCGGAAGGGCTGGTCGCACATCGTCCGGGCGTCGCCGCTCGGGCTACGCCGCCCGTCGTACGGGGCGGGGGCGCGTACTCCACCGAGGGGACTTCCAAGTTAGGTAAGGCTAATCTAATATGCCGACCACAAGGCTGTCTCATGAGGAGCATCCATGGCCGAACTTCCGCGACGCGCCCTCGTCGTCGCCGCCTTACTCGCGGTCAGCGCCTGCGGCGGGACGGCCAAGCCGCCCGCCTCCTCGCCGTCCGAGCAGGCTCCCGCGTCGCAGGGCCCGTGGACCTGGACCGACGACCGCGGCAAGAACGTCTCCCTGCCGCAGCGGCCCCAGCGCGTCGTCGCCCAGTCGGCTGCCGCCGCCGCGCTGTGGGACTTCGGCGTGCGGCCGGTCGGGGTGTTCGGGCCGCACAAGCTGAAGGACGGCGGGCGCGACCCCGAGGTGGGCGAGGTCGACATCACCAAGGTGGAGTCGATCGGGAACGTGTGGGGCGAGTTCAACGTCGAGAAGTACGCCGCGCTCCAGCCTGATCTGCTGGTGGCGGGCATGTACGTGAAGGACGCGCTCTGGTACGTCCCCGAGCAGTCCGTCGCGGCGGTCGACCAGATCGCCCCGAGCGTCGGCGTGCAGCTCAGCGGCAAGCCCCTGGTGCAGATCATCGAGAAGTACGGGCAGCTCGCCGCCGCCCTCGGCGCGGACCTGAACGCGGCGCCCGTGGCCGAGGCCAGGAAGCGCTTCGAGGACGCCGGCGCCGCGCTGAAGCAGCTCGCCGCCGACAAGCCCGACCTCAGCGTCATGATCGTCACCGGCACGCCCGAGTCCTTGTACGTGGCTTATCTGCCGGACCACCCCGACATCAAGTACTGGGGCGACGACCTGGGGCTGAAGATCGTCTATCCGGAGAGGCCCACGGAGAGCGAGGGTGGCTTCTGGGAGGTGCTGAGCTGGGAGAATGCAGACAAGTACGAGGCCGACGTGATCCTCGTGGACGCCCGCGCCCAGTCCATGAAGATCGAGGAGATGGCCAAGAAGCCCACCTGGGCCAAGCTGCCCGCCGTCAAGGCCGGACAGCTCTACCCGTGGCACGCGGCCGAGCGCTACAGCTACCTCGGCTACGCCAAGGTCATGGAGGAGCTGGCCACCGAGCTGGGCCAGGCGCGCGACGACGTCGTCAAGGAGTGACGGGCACGATCTCGGCGCCGGTCAGCGCGCCGCGCTCGATCGTGAGCAGGCCCAGCGTGCCGTGCGGCTGGCGACGGCGGTCGGTGGGAGAGCCCGGGTTGAAGATGCGCAGGCCGTCGCCCGACTCGTCCAGCGGGATGTGCGAGTGACCGAAGACGACCAGGTCCGCGTGCGGGAAGCGGCGCCGCATGCGGGCCAGGCGGCCCTTGGCGGGGCCGCTGTCGTGGATCATGCCGACGCGCAGCCCGTCGAGGGTCAGCTCCAGCGTCTCCGGCGCCTCCACGTC
Source organism: Nonomuraea monospora (assembly GCF_039531895.1). NCBI lineage: Bacteria > Bacillati > Actinomycetota > Actinomycetes > Streptosporangiales > Streptosporangiaceae > Nonomuraea > Nonomuraea monospora. Next base: position 174,564 of record NZ_BAAAQX010000024.1, on the reverse strand, counting down.
CGGGCCGTCGTTGTTGCCCTTCACGACGTGGACGGGCGCGTACGCGGCCAGCTCGGCCAGCACCGACGGCACGCAGACGTCGCCCGCGTGCAGGATGACGTCCGCGCCGCGCAGATGCTCGGCCACCCGGGGCGGGCACCCGAGCCAGCGCCTGGGCGCGTGCGTGTCGGAGATCGCGACGACCTTCACCCCGTCACTCCTGCCCTCTGCGCAGGCTCGCTCACCTCGGAGGGGGCCGCTCACAAGCACGGCCCGTCACTCCGCGAAGAGCGCAAGCACGGCCCGTCACCCCGCGAAGAGCGCAAGCACGGCCCGTCACCCGGCGTAGAGCTCCTGAAGCCACGCCCGCCACCGCGGTCCCTGCTCCTCGCCGCCCTCGAACAGCAGATGCGAGGCGATCATCATCCCGCCGAACCCCTGCATGAACCGGTACATGGCCTCTCCGGAGCGGATCCCGAGCGTCTGGGAGTTGCGGTAGTACACGACGCCCTCGACACCGCCGATCTCCACCCGGTCCCCCACGCCGGGCACCCCACCTGCGGCGGCGTACAGCCGCTCCCAGGCAGCCGCCCAGTCCGAGACCGGCGGCCCGAACTCGGTGACCGGCGTCGCCACCCGCCCCGCGAAATGGCCGAGGTACTCCACCAGCGTCGCGAAGTACATCTCCAGCCCCCTGGACATGGCCTCGAACTCGTCCTGCCAGTCGTCACCCGGCAGGAACCCGCTGGTCACCATGCGGATCAGGGTGCTGCCCCGCTCCCGGCCCTCGACCAGGAACTCGTAGGCGACGAACCGCCCGTCGTCCGCCTTGTCGCTGGAGTGGGCGAGGCGCCGCAGCGGCTCGGCGGCGGTGACGGTGGACGGCGGCAGGTCGAACGCGCCGAACGCGGTGCGCACGACGCCCTCGGCCACCTCGGTGCGGCCCATGAACCAGGAGTCGATGCCCGGCCCGGTCGAGATGGCGTCCCAGACCTCCTCGGGGGTGGCGCCGACCGTGGCCTCCATCGGCAGCTCGAAGTCGCGGCCCACCTCAGTGCTCCTTCTTGCCGTTCACGGAGGGGTGGACGGCGACGATCAGCCGATGGTCACGCCCGCCCGCGGCGGACTCGTCATGATATTTGCCGACCAGCGTGGTGACGCACTGCGCCAGCTCCTCGGCGAACGCCGCCCGGTCGGCCGCCGACGCGAAGCGCACCTCGCCGTCGATGGCGAACGTCGCCACCCGCTTCTGCGCCTTCGCCGCACCGGTGATGAGCGTGCCGACGTCGCGGACGAGCTGCGCCGCCAGCGCCAGCAGCCAGCGGGCCGACAGCCGGTCGGGCGACCTGGCGGGATCGGGCTGCACGGCGGACAGCGCGGTGGGGGAGATCACGAACGAGGCCGCCGTCGCCTGCATGACGCGCTCGGTGACGTTGCCCTTCTTGCGCTCCTCGACCAGCTCCACCAGGCCGTGCCGCTCCAGCGTGCGCAGGTGGTAGTTGACCTTCTGCCTGGCCAGGCCGACCTTGGCCGCCAGCGAGGTGGCCGAGCCGGGCTGCACCAGCTCGGCCAGCAGTCTCGACCGCATCGGGTCGAGGGACGCCTCGGCCGCCGCGGCGTCCTCGATCACGGCCACTTCGTCCATGGGGGAACGATGGCACCGAAAAAAATCATTGTCAAGACAGGCGGGTCGCCCGTTCCTCCAGGTAGCGCTGCTCGGGCAGGCTCGTGGTCAGCCGCGCGGCCTCCCGGTACGCGGCCACCGCCCCCTTCGCGTCGCCGTCCATCTCCAGCAGGTGCGCCCGCACGGCCGCCAGCCGGTGATGCCCGGCCATCCGCTCGTCGCCGGCCAGCTCATCGAGCACGCCGAGCCCCGCGCGCGGCCCATGCACCATGGCCGTGGCCACCGCCTGGTTGAGCCGGACGACCGGATTGTCCTCGATGCCCGCCAGCACCCCGTACAGCGCCAGGATCTGCGGCCAGTCCGTCTCCTCGGCGGTCGGCGCCTCGTCGTGCACGGCCGCGATGGCCGCCTGGAGCTGGTACGGCCCCACCGCCGTCGAGGACAGCGCCTTGGTGACCAGCTCCACCCCCTCTGCCACCAGCCGCCGATCCCACAGCCCGCGGTCCTGCTCGGCCAGCGGGATCAGCCGCCCGCCCGCGTCCGTACGGGCGGGGCGGCGCGCCTCGGTGAGCAGCATGAGCGCCAGCAGCCCCATGATCTCCCCGTCGCCGGGCAGCAGCCGCAGCACCGCCCTGGTCAGCCGGATCGCCTCACCCGTCAGCTCCGCCCGGTGCAGCTCCGGCCCCGACGTGGCCGTGTAACCCTCGTTGAAGATCAGGTACAGCACGTGCAGCACCACCCGCAGCCGCTCGTCCCGCTCGGCCTCCGGCGGCATCCTGAACTCCGCCCCGGTGGCCTTGATCCGCTGCTTGGCCCGGCTGATGCGCTGCCCCATCGTCGCCTCGGGAACCAGGAACGCGCCGGCGATCTGCGCCGTCGTCAGCCCGCCCACCGCCCGCAGCGTCAGCGCCAGTTGCGACGTCACCGACAGGGCCGGATGGCAGCACAGGAACAGCAGCGTCAGCGTGTCGTCGCGATCCCCTGACCGCTCCTCGCCCGGCGCCGGCGCCAGCAGCTCGTCGGCCGCCACGCTGACCGCCACGCTCTCCTCGCGCCGCCGGCGCGCGTGCTCGCTGCGCACGTGGTCGACGACCCGCCGCGCGGCCACGGTGACCAGCCAGCCGCGCGGGTTGTCCGGCACGCCGTCCCTCGGCCACTGCACGGACGCGTCGAGCAGCGCCTCCTGCACGGCGTCCTCGCACATGTCGAACTGCTCGTAGCGGCGTACCAGCGTGCCCAGCACCTGCGGCGCCAGCTCCCGCAGCAGCCCCTCGACGGCGACCGCCATCAACCCGCCACCGGCGACGTCCGGATCGTCAGCATGCCCCTCATCCTAGGGGCGGCCGAGTAGCTCAGGCCGAGTAGCTCAGGCCGGTCAGCCCAGGCCGGTCACCCCAGGCCGGACAGCCCGGGCCGGGCGCCGACGCCTCGCTAGGCTCGTACCGTGCAGGAGCCCGATCTTCACGCCATCGCCGGCCGGCTGCTCGCGGTGCCCGGCGTCGTGGCCGTCGTCCTCGGCGGCAGCCGTGCCCGCGGCACCCACCGCCCCGACAGCGACATCGACCTCGGCCTCTACTACCGCGACCGGCTCGACGTCCCCGCGCTGCGGGCGCTCGCGCGGGAGGTGACCGGCCAGGACACCGACGTGACGGAGCCCGGCGGCTGGGGCCCCTGGGTGGACGGCGGCGGCTGGCTCACCGTGGACGGATGGCGGGTGGACTGGATCTACCGCGACCTCGACCGCGTCCACCGGGTCTGGCAGGACTGCCGGGCGGGCCGCTACGAGATCGGCGTCCAGGCGGGCCACCCGCTGGGCTTCTACTCGCACGCCTACGCCGGGGAGGTGGCGCTCTGCCAGGTGCTCGCCGACCCGACCGGCGAGCTCGCCGCCCTGCGCGCGGAGGCCGCGCACTACCCGCCCGCCCTGCGGAAGGCGCTGATCGCGGGGCTGTGGGAGTGCGACTTCGCCGTCACCATCGCCAGGTACGGCGCCGCCGGGCGCGACCCCGCGTACGCGGCGGGAGCGCTGTTCCGGGCGGTCGGCGTGGCCTGCCAGGCGCTGCACGCGGCCGACGGGGCGTGGCTGATCAACGAGAAGGGCATGGTCGCCTCCGCCGGCCGGCTGCCGTCCGCGCCGGAGAACTTCGGCGAACGGGCGCAGGCGCTGCTCGCGGGCGTCGGCGGCACGTCCGGGGAGATCAACCGCACCATCGACGCGGCGGCCGGGCTGATCGCCGAGGTCCGGGTCGCCTGCGGTTCATGACACGCGCGTCTTCCAGGGTAAAAAGGGGGCATCCAGCCCGCTCCGGTCTGATATTGCTTGCGTAGTGAATCGCTCACGCAAGGTAAAGAGGGGCGGTCCGGGATATGCCACACCTCTTGCTCGACTCTCCAGGTGCCCGTGTCGTGGTGGCGGGGTCGGGCGCGTACGCAGCGGGCTCCCGTCTGCCGGCCGTCGGCTCTGTCGCGGACACCGTTGCCGACCTGGGCCGATGCCTGGTGGAGCGGGCCGGTCTGGCCCCGGCGGGCCTCACCACGCTGATCGATCCGGCCGACCCGGTGGAGCTGGGGGCGGCCCTGGTCGAGGCCGCAGGGCAGGCGAGCGACGCCCTGGTGTTCCACTACGTCGGCCACGGGCTGGTGGGGGCCGACGGAGAGCTGTACCTCGCCACGTACGCGACCGTCGATCCTGGCGAGGGCATCATCCAGCACCAGGCGCTGCCGTACGCGGCGGTGCGGCAGGCGCTCGCGCGGTGCGCGGCGCCGCACGTCCTGGTGATCCTCGACTGCTGCTTCTCCGGCCGGGCCACACCCGGCGCGCGCGATCCCGGACGCCAGGTGCTGGACGCCACGCCGCAGGGCACGTACCTGCTGACCGCCGCCGGGCGCGACCAGGCCGCCTGGGCACCGGCGGGGGAGCGGCACACCGCGTTCACCGGAGCGCTGCTGGAGCTGCTCACCGTCGGCGACCCTGCCGCGCCCGGCCTGCTCACCCTCGACGACGTCTACCGCTGCCTGTCGCGCACGCTCCCCGCGCGCGGCTTCGCGCCGCCGCGCCGCCAGGCCACCGACCAGGGCGACCGGCAGCCGCTCGCGCCCAACCCGGCGCGCGGCGGCACCGACCGGCCGGGGTTCAGCCCCTACCAGGGGCTGGCCGCCTTCGGGCCGGACGACGCCGCCTACTTCTTCGGACGCACGGAGCTGACGCGGGTGCTCGTCGACCGGGTGGCCCAGCAGGTCGCCACGGGGGAGCTGCTGGTGGTGACCGGGCCTTCGGGATCGGGGAAGTCCTCGCTGCTGCGGGCGGGGCTGGTCTCCTCGCTGCGGTGCTCGCCCGGCACGGAGATCGCGGTCCTCACGCCGGGCTCCGACCCGGTGGGCACGCTGGCCGCCCGCTTCGCCCACCTGGACGGCTCCCGCCCGTCCGGCCCGCGAGCCCACCCGGCCGACCCGCACCCGACCGGCCCGCGAGCCCACCCGGCCGACCCGCACGCGGCCGACCTGCGCGCCCGGACGGACGGCGCACACCCGGCCGACCTGCGCGCCCGGCTGGAAGGCGATCCCGGGGCGCTCGCCGTCCTGTTCGAGGGGGCGCTGGGCGCCCGGCAGGCGGTCGTCATCGTGGACCAGTTCGAGGAGGTCTTCACCGCCTGCGCCGACGAGGAGCAGCGCCGCGTCTTCGTCCACGCCCTGCACGCCCTGGCCGCCAGGGCCGCGGTCGTCATCGGCGTGCGAGCCGACTTCTTCGGCCACTGCGCCGCGCACGGGCAGCTCGTCCCCGCGCTCGGGCACGCCGTCGTCGTCGGCCCGATGACGCCCGCGCAACTGCGCCAGACCATCGAGGGCCCCGCGCGGCAGGCCGGGCTCGCCCTGCAGCCCGGCCTGATCGAGCTGATCCTGGAGGACCTCGGCCACGACCCGGGCGACACCGAGCCCCGGCCGGGCGGCGCGGCCATGCTCCCCCTGTTGTCGCACGCCCTCCTGGTCACCTGGCAGCACCGCGAGGGCAGCGTGCTGACCATGGCCGGCTACCGCGCGACCGGCGGCATCCGGCAGGCCATCGCCCGCACCGCCGACGCCACCCACGACCACCTCGACCTGCACGGACGCCAGAGCGCCCGGCTGCTGCTGACCCGCCTGGTCCGGCTCGGCGAAGGCCAGGACGACACCCGCCGCGTCCTGCCGCTGTCCGACCTGCTGCCCGCCGCGGACTCCCCGCAGTACGCCAGCACCCGCGAGGTGCTCGACCGGTTCGTCCGCGCCCGGCTGCTGACCGTGCACGCCGACACCGCGCAGATCGCCCACGAGGCGCTCATCCGCGCCTGGCCCCAGCTCCGGCTCTGGATCGAGACCGACAGGACGACCCTGCTCATCCACCAGCAACTGGGGGAGGACGCCGCCGACTGGACGCGCCACGAGCGCGATCCCGCCTTCCTCTACCGCGGCACCCGGCTGTCGGCCGCCCACGAGGCCGCCACGCTGTGGCGCACCGACCCGGGGCGGTACCCGGCGCTGACGGATCACACGCGGGAGTTCCTGCGGGCCGGTCAGGGGGCCGCCGCGCGCCGCGCCCTGCGGTGGCGGCTGAGCCTGATCACCCTGGTGGCGCTGCTGGTCATGTCCGTGGCCGGTTTCGGCGCGACCACGTACATGGCGGCGGACGCCGCGCGGGAACGCGCGCGGGCGCTGTCGCGGCAGCTCGCGGCGCAGAGCGAGAACATCGGCGACACCGACATCGACCTGTCGCGGCGGCTCAGCACGGCGGCCTGGCACGTCGCGCCCACGGACGAGGCCAGGCTGAGCCTGCTCAAGCAGCTCCACGACCCGGAACGTGCGATTCTGCGGCAGGGCGTGGTCTTCGTCAGTTTCGACAAGGCGGGGTCCCGCCTGGTCACCAGCAACGGCGACGGCGTTCTGCGGTTCTGGGACGGGCACACGGGCGGCGCCATCCCGGTCTTCAGGGGCCTGGCCGCGGAGGCGTCGCGGATGGAGCTCAACGAGGACGCGTCCAGGGCGCTGACCGTGAGCCAGACGGGGGTGGCGCAGCTCTGGAACGCGGTGACCGGCGCGCCGATCGGCGCCCCCATCGAAGGCGCCGCCGGCACTCCTTACCCCAGCTTCAGCCCCGACGGCTCGCTCCTAGCCGTCAGCGGGGGCTCCAACGCGGTGCGGGTCGTGGACACCGCTACCGGCAAGGCGGTCGTCACTCTCTCCGGTCTCGTCGACAGCACCGTGTTCGTCGCCTTCAGCCGGGACGGCTCACGCCTGGCCACGAGCAGCGCCAGGGCAGCGCAGTTGTGGGACCTGACCACCGGCGAGGCGGTCGCGACGGTCTCCGGGCGACAGGACTATCAGGCCTACTTCGACGAGTTCAACGCGGACGGCTCCCGCTGGGCGTTGTTGCGGGGAGACGGCCTCTCCCTGCGGGACGGCGTCACGGGACGGGAGATCAGCAAGCTCACGTCGCCCGAGGAGTTCGGCTTCTCCCCGGACGGCTCCCGCCTGCTCGTGCTGGGCAAGACGGCGCAACTCAGGGACGCGGCCACCGGCGATCTGATCGCTCAGCTCGGCAAGATCGGTTACGCGGTGTTCAGCCGTGACGGGTCCCGGATGGCGGCCGCCGGTCCCGGGGTGGTCAAGGTGTGGGAAGCGTCCTCAGGAAGGCTGCTCGCCGAACTTCATGGACATGCCGGGCAGATCGATGCCATGGAGTTCAGCCCCGACGGGGCACGCCTGGCCAGCGCCGGCGGCGACCGGACGGTGCGGTTGTGGGACGTGCGCAGCGGCAAGGCCATCGCCACCATGGCGGAGCAGACAGGGGAGCTGCGCCAGGTCGTCTTCAGCCCTGACGGATCCCTGCTGGCGAGCACCTACCACGACAGCGACGTGCGGTTGTCGGACGGGAGGACCGGCGAGGTCGTCACCTTCCTGGCGGGCCACGAGGGCGCCGTGTACGACCTCACCTTCAGCCCGGACGGCACCCGCCTGGTCGCCATCGCCGAGGGCGGGACGGCGCGGCTGTGGGACACGACCACCACGCGCGCGACCACGTACCAGGGGCATGAGGCGCTCGTGCACGGCGTCGCCGTCAGCCCCGACGGCGCGCGCCTGGCTACCGCCGGCTGGGACGGCACCGCGAAGCTGTGGAGCGGCGGCGGGCCGCCCGTCACGCACGAGCACGGCAAGGGCAGGCTCTACGGCGTCGCCTTCAGCCATGACGGTTCGCGCGTGGCGGTCAGCGGCCACTCCGGTGTCGTCGAGATTTTGGACGCCCGCACCGGCAGGACCGTCACCAGGCTGGCGGGCCATTCCGGCCCGGTCAAGGCGGCCGTCTTCCGGCCCGACGGCTCGCGGGTGGCCACCGTGGGCGACGACGGCGACGTCAGGCTCTGGAAGAGCGCGGGCGGCGCGTCCGTCGCCGTCGTCCCCGGCGGCAACGGCCCCGTGCTGGCCGCCGCGTACCATCCGGACGGCTCCCGCCTGGCCACCGGCGACTACAACGGCGGGGTGAGCCTGCGCGACGGCGGCACCGGCAGGCCCGTCCTGTCGCTGCGCGGCCACCTGGGCGCGGTGTACGCCGTCGCCTTCAGCCCCGACGGGTCGCGGCTGGCCAGCGGCGGCCACGACGGCATCATCCGCCTCTGGGACCCCGCCACCGGCAAGCTGGTCGTCACGCTCAAGGGTCACACCGGCCCGGTGTACGGCCTGGACTTCAGCCCCGACGGGTCCCGGCTGGCCAGCGGCGGCAAGGACGGCACGGTGAAGCTGTGGGACCTCGTCACCAGCAAGCCGATCACCGCCCTCCTCGGCCACGGCGCCCCGGTCTACTCGGTCGCCTTCACCGCCGACAGCTCCGGCCTGCTGTCGGGCGGCAAGGACGGGACGGCCCGGCTGTGGCGGCTGCGCCGTCCCGCCGATCCGTTCTCCGCCGTGTGCGAGCAGCTCGGCGAGCCCATGAGCCAGCAGGAATGGACGCAGTACCTGCGGGACGAGCCGTTCGAGCAGGTCTGCCCGGATCCCCGGTAAACATCAGATGTCTGAGGATCTGATAAGTTCGGGCGCATGACCGTTGTCTCGCGCCCCGCCGACGACGTCCCCGTGTTGCGGGCCCGCGGCGTCGACCTCGTCCGCGACGGACGCCACCTGCTCCAGGACATCTCCCTCACCGTCAACCCCGGCGAGCACTGGGCGCTGCTCGGGGCGAACGGCGCGGGCAAGAGCACCCTGCTCAGCCTGCTCGGCGCCGTCACCCACCCCAGCCGGGGCGTGGTCGAGGTGCTCGGCCGGACGATGGGCCGGGTGGACGTGCGCGAGCTGCGCTCGTACCTGGGGCACATCAACCCCCGCCACACCCCCGACGGGCCGCTGCGCGTCCGCGACGTGGTGCTGACCGGGCTGACCAACACCGCCGCGCCCGTCCCCCGCTGGACGCCCACCGGGCAGGAGTCCGAGCGGGCCGACCGGCTCATCGCCATGCTCGGGATCAGCCACCGGGCGCGGGCCACCTGGGCCACCCTGTCGCAGGGGGAGCGCGGGCGGGCGCTCATCGCCCGCGCGCTCATGCCGCAGCCCCGGCTGCTGCTGCTCGACGAGCCGGCGACCGGGCTCGATCTGGCCGCCCGCGAGCAGTTGCTGGCCAGCATCGACGCGCTCCGCGCCAGGCACGCCGCGCTGGCCACCGTGCTGGTCACGCACCACCTGGAGGAGCTGCCCGCCACCACCACGCACGCCATGCTGCTGCGCGACGGGCGGTGCCTGGCGGGCGGGCCGGTCGGGGAGGTGCTGACGAGCGAGCTGGTCAGCGCCTGCTTCGACCATCCGGTACGCCTCGTGCGCAGCGACGACGGCCGCTGGGCCGCCCGCGCGCAACGCGTCCCCGTCGCGATGCCGGACGAGCCGGCGCCCGCCACCGCGGAACGCGTCCCCGTCGCGATGCCGGACGAGCCGGCGCCCGCCACCGAGGTCGCGGTGGTGTGAGCCGGTCAGCCGCCCTGGCCCGGCTCCAGGCGGTAGATCGCCGCCAGCATGAGCGGATCCCGCAGCTCCGACAGCCCGTACAACGCGATCGACACCGCCATCGACACCGCCATCGACGCCGCCATGTCCCCGGACAGGCCGCCGCGCGGGTGCCGGTCGCGGGCCCGTCCGAGCTCCCGCCGCGCCCACGCCGTGGTGGGCCGCGTGGTGCCGCCCCCGGCCCACCACCGCAGCTCGCACTGCGCGCCCACCCGCGTGAACGTCAGCACGGCCAGCCCGATCACCGCGATCCAGTACGTCCGCTGCACGAACATCGCGGCCACCTCCAGCAGCGCGCACGCCAGCGTGGCCGCCCGCAGCCGCCGCAGCCACAGCAGCAGGTCGGTGACGAAGCCGGGGCCGTCGGGGACGAGCATGCCGAGCCGCGTCAGGAGATCTTCCAGCTCGGTCATCGCGGGGCTGCGCCGCAGCTCCCGCTTGATCTCGTACAGGTACGCGCCGCGCCGCCCGCGGACGAACGCCAGCACCGTCCGCTCGACGGGATGCCGCGCACCCGACAGCGGCGACACCGTGCGGTGCGCGTGACCGCTGAGCGAGAGCCGGATCGTGCCGTTCCCGGCGAGCAGGGCGACGGCCAGCTCGGCGACCCGCCCCGAGCCGCCCGCCAGGCAGGCCAGCTCGTACGCCGTCAGCGGCGGCCCGTCGCGGGCCGGGACGCCGTCGTCCCAGGTGCGCCGCTCGCGCCGCAGGTCGTGGACGGTGATGGCGGTGAACAGGGCCACGATGCCCGACAGGAGCAGCAGGGCGACGTCCAAGCCCACCTCCCGGCCATGGGGAGCGGCCGGCCTGACGCGCCGGGGGCCGGTCACTCGTCCTTCACCAGTGACGTTCCCCCTTCTTGACTCTCCTTGTCGCCACAGTCATGGGGTCAGGCCCGCAGCCGTGCGGACGGGGTGGCGGGCGCGCGCGGCCGTCCCACCCGCGCCACGTGCAGCAGCGCGCGCGGGTCTGCCACGCCGAGGCGCCGGGCCAGCTCGCGCCGGGTCGGCTCGCAGTCGATGATCTGGCTCAGCGGGTGCGTGGTGTAGCCGAGCCCGGAAAGGGTCAGCCAGTGCCGCATCAGCAGCCGTCCCGCCTCGAACTCCTCGTCCGGCGGCCCCACCAGCACCAGCACGTCGCCGTCGTAGTCGAGCAGCCCGCGCGACGCCCCGGCCAGCACCCGGGGCAGGCCCAGCCGGCGCAGCGCCGGGTAGAGGGCGAGCGAGGCGCGCAGCCCGAGCGCCTCCAGCGCGGTGAGCGCCAGGGCGCGGTCGCTGAGGCCGTCGAGGAAGTAGCGGCGGTGCCGCCTGGTCAGCCGCAGCCAGGCGCGCAGCTCCCGCGTCACCTCCCGGTCGCCGAACTGGCGCAGGTCCGCGGCGTGCAGCAGGTCCGCCAGGTCGCGGCAGGGCAGCCGGCGCGTCCACTCCAGCGCGCCGGCCACCTCGTCGGGCAGCCCTCCCGGGTGGTACTCGCCGCGGTTGGCGCCACGGGCGCGCACGTCCGCCGTGGTGAACGGCGTCGCGTACGGCTCCTCCGCCCCGTACAGGTAGCCCGCCCGCAGCGGCCCGGGGTCGGGGCGGAAGGCGACGGACAGGCCCGCGTCCGCGCACACGATCAGGCAGCACTCGACGAACGCCCCCAGGCTGAGCCGCAGGTCACGGCCCGTCGGGTCGCTGATGGGCAGCGCCCTGGCCGGGTCCCAGCCGACGGCCGCCTGACCGTCGGTGTAGGTGAGCGTCCACGGCTGGGTGTTGTGCGCGCTGGGCGCGCGCCAGAAGTCGGGCTCCAGCGCCCGGAGCTGTCTCAACCGAGATCCTTGTCGTAGAAGGTGTAGCCGTGCAGCGGCCTGCCGCCCATCGCGGTGTACTGGGCGGCCGAGCCGGGGTTGGCGCGCTCCACGTACGTGCTGCGCAGCGTGTGGTAGCCGCCGCGCCGCAGCCCCTCGTGCAGCTCGCGGGAGAGCAGCCGCATGTAGCCGCGGCCCTGCTCGTCCGGGACCGTGCCCTTGACGATGAGCACGGCCTCGCGGCGGTGGCGGGAGCGGGTGGCGAGCAGCCGGAGCTGGTGGAAGAGGTGCAGGTTCCCGCGGATCCTCGCGACGAACTCGGAGATGTCGGGCAGGCACAGCACGAACGCGATCGGCCGGCCCGCCTTCGTCAGGTACAGCAGCAGCGCCTCGTCCAGCAGGTACGCCAGCCCGTCCGTCTGCTCGGCGAGCTGCTGCGCCGAGATCTCGGTGTAGTAGCCGAGCTGCGCGAAGCTCGCGTTCAGCATCTCCCGCAGGATCGGGAGCTGCTCGCGCACCCGCCGCCGGTCGCCGCGGTGCACCCGCAGCTCCTCGGCGCGGAACCGCGCGTCGTCGAAGTCGAACACCGGCTTGTCGGGCACCGGGCAGATCCACGTGTCGGACTCGAAGCGGCGGCCGAACCCGTACGCCTCGTAGGCGGCCGGATAATACGGCCTGTTCCAGGCGCTGTCGATGAACCCGCGCTCCCCGAACCCCGAGGTGATCACCCCGCCCGCCTGGTTGGGCAGCAGCGAAACCGGCCCGAACACCGACTGCCTCCCGGCCGCCCGCCCCGCCGCGCAGATCGCGTCGAACAGCTCTCCTGCCGCCTCCTGCTCGAACTCCGTCAGCCCGAACAACTGCGTGCTCCGCCCCAGCTTGGCGTCCAGCGCGGCGTCCGTGTGCAGCGTCGTCCGCGCGACCACCCGCCCGCCCCGCCGCAGCAGGAACAGCCGCACGCCACGCCGGTGCCACCCGCGCACCGTGGCGCGCAGGGGAGGCACGAAACGGTGCTCGCCCGCGTACAGGCGGTCGCCGAAGGCGAGGAAGTCGCGCAGGTCACGGCCGGTCTCGACGGGGATCACCCGCGCCTCACCGCAGGGCCGTCGCCCTTCTCGGTGGACAGCGGGGTGAAGTGCTCGATGTGCGCCATCGGGCCGCCCTCGGCCCGCCAGATCCCGTTGCTGTACCCCTCGGGCTCGGCGTTGTAGAGCCGGATGTAGCCGCCGGTGGCGTTCCTGGTGCCGTCGGTCACCCACCGCATGAGCCTGCGGTGGTGGCGGCTGCGGGCGAAGCGCAGCAGCGCGTCGCGGTCCTCGAAGAAGGCCAGGGTGCCCAGCGTGAACGGGAACTCCCAGTAGACCTTGTGCCAGCGGTAGCCGCGCATGCGCTTCATGTCGCGCACCATCCGGAACCACGTCAGCGTGAGCGTCAGGATCGACAGCGGCCCCCGGTAACGGGTCGCCCCGACGAACATCGCCGTCGCCTGCCCCTGCGGCGGCGTCCTGCTGAAATCCTGGGTTCTCATGCGTCCTTCACCAGATAGACGTTCTTCATCTTCGTCAGCCGCGCGAACGGCCCCTCGCCGAGCGCGAACACCTTGATCCGCAGGTCGGCGGCCGTCGGGTCCTCCTTGAGCGACTCGGCGAAGTCGCGGGAGACGGCGCTCAGGTGCGCCACGACGCCCTTGCGGCAGATGTCGGCCAGCGCCTGCTCGTCCACCTCGCCGCGGACCTCCAGGTTGATCACCGGCCGGTACTCCAGGCCGGGCAGCTCCTCCAGCGACAGGCAGAAGCGGTTGATCGCGGCGGCGTACGGGTTGCCCTGGTAGAGGCCGTACTCGACGTCCTGCGGGTAGAGGTTGGCCCCCATGTAGGAGATCGTCGAGTCCTTGCGGCCGAACAGGAACAGCAGCGGCAGGTTCATCCGCTCGTCGGTCCACATGGCCGCGTAGTCGTCGTCGCCCAGCGCCCGCCGCACGTCGGCCAGCGTGCGCAGCCTGGCCTCGTCGCCGACGTTGTAACGCAGCTTGGGCTGCAGGCAGCTCTTGGTGTTCAGCGTGCACAGCAGCTCGCCGTCGTCGTTCACCTCCAGGAACGTCTCCAGCGGGTTGTAGTGGAAGATCATCGGCAGTCGTTGCTCGCCGGGGCCGAGCAGGGCGTCGCGCAGCCGCTGGTCGGTGGCCAGGCGCTTGCGCAGCCGTACGCTGAAGCCGCTCTCCGCGCCCATCCCGATCGTCAGGTCGCTCGCGCCGTAACCCGAGCGCACCTCCTCGAAGCGCTCCTCCAGGTAGTCGCGCAGCGCCTCCGTCATGCCCTCGCCGCCGACCATGCCCCGGATGCGGTACTCCTGCCACGGGAAGCCCGCCTCGTCGAGGCGGTCGCGCAGGTGCTTGAGGAACGGCGGGTACGCCGCCACCACGTAGTCGTAGCCGGGCCCGAAGTGCGCCAGCGTGTCGGCGATCTTCTCCAGGTCGGGGCCGGTGTTCTTGACCATGGCGATGCGCGCCATGGCCGCGCCGGTGGTCGTGCCGGTCGCCCAGGCGCCCATCGAGTACGCGTTGATCACGAACAGCCGGTCGCCGGGGAAGACCAGCTCGATGTACCCGGCGGCGTTGCGGTAGATGCCCTTCAGCTCGCGCGGCCCGCGCACCCAGTTGTACGGCTTGCCGCTCGAACCGGACGACTCGTCCACGATCACGCCGGGCCGGTGCAGCCTGCCCTCCTGGCAGCGGCTCGCCTCGTCGTAGGCTCCGGCGTAGTTCTGCTTCGTCGTCTCCGGGAAGTCGGCCAGCCGGCGGGCCCGCTCCGCGCCGTGCGCGTGCAGGAAGTGGCGGTAGGCGGGGACGTCCACGGCCGCGAACTGGCAGGCCACCCTGGCGTGCCTGGCCGCCACCCGGTCGAGCGCGGGGTGGTAGCCGCGGGCGACCATGCGCCAGATGGCGGGGTGCAGGGCGCCCAGACGGTACGCGCCGGTGAGGGTCCAGGAGTAGGCCTGGAGGCGGGCCCTTCGCCAGCGTTGACGGGGGGTGAGCGGCCCTAGGGCGGGGCTGAGGCGGATCATGAACGGTGAGATTAGTGGGGGCGACTGGAAGATCACTTGTCGTCCACTTTCATGGCATTCGTTCTTGCGGAACGGGGCTTTCCGCATTGCCCTCTAGCCTGGGTGGCGACGGACGGATGAGAGGCAACACACGTGATCGAACTGTCGTGGCCGCAGGTCAGCGCCCGGCGGCTGGAGCGCGCCGGGCTCGCCACCCCGCATGGTCCTGACGGGGGCACGGAGGGGACGGTGGCCGCCATGTGCGGGGCGCATGCCCAGGTGATGTCCGCCGCCGAGCTGTCCGTCGGGCTGCGGCTCGGCGGCGTCACCCGCGTCCACGTGCGCGAGGCGCTGTGGAAGGAACGCGGCCTGGTCAAGACGCACGGCCCGCGCGGCACCGTGCACCTGCTGCCCGCCCGCGACCTGCCGAGCTGGGTGAGCGCCCTGTCCACGCTCCCCGTCAGGCCCGCCCCGGCGTACATGCGGATGACGGACGAGCAGACCGGCCAGGTCGTGGCGGCCATCGGCGAGGCGGTCAAGGGCGCCGAGCTGACCATGGACGAGCTGAGCGAGGCGGTCGTCTCGGCCACCGGGCCGTGGGCGGGCGACCTGGTCATGCCCGCCTTCCAGACCTACTGGCCGCGCTGGCGGCAGGTCATGCACCTGGCGGCGCACCGGGGCGCGTTCGTCTTCGGGGCGGGCCGCGGGCGCAAGGTCACCTACACCGCCCCGCCGGACACGCCGCCCGCGACGGACGGCCCCGCCTGGCTGGCCAGGAACTACCTCTGGGCGTACGGGCCCGCCACGCCCGCCGAGTTCGCGCAGTGGGCGGGCGGCACCATCGGGTGGGCGAACGCGGCGTTCAAGGAGGTCGAGCTGGAGGAGGTCCGGCTGGAGGGGCGCCCGTGCTGGTTGCTCGCGGGCGACACCGGCATGCTCGCCGAGCCGCCCAGGGGTGTGCGGCTGCTGCCCTACTTCGACGCGTACGTGGTCGCGGGGCGGCCCCGCGAGCTGCTGTACGCCGGAGCCGCGGCCGAGCGGGCCCTGGCGGGCGGGCAGGCGGGCAACTACCCGGTGCTGCTCGTGGACGGGGAGGTGGCGGGCGTCTGGCACCAGCGGCGCTCGGGCAGCCGGATCGACGTCACGGTCGAGCCGCTGCGCGACCTCACGACGGCGCAACTCGGTGAGCTGGAGGAGCAGGTGGAGCGGGTGGGCGAGGTGCTGGAGGGCCGCCCGCGCCTCACGATCGGCCCGGTCACCGTCGGAGCGCATGCCTGAACGTTCCCTATCACTCCCTTCGTAGGGCAGAATAGGGAGTGTTATGGAGCAATACACCGTTGAGCAGGTGGCCGGCCTGCTCGGGCTGCACGTCAAGACCGTGCGCAAATACGTACGGGACGGGCGGTTGCCCGCCGTGCGGATCGGCAAGCAGTACCGCATCGCCAAGGCGGACCTCGCGGCGTTCACCGGCCTGCCCGCCGCCGCGCCCGCCAGGCCGCGCCACGCCGAGGTGTCCAGCATCGTGCAGGTCGACGGCATCGCCAGGGCCGACCTCGACCGCGTCAGCACCATGGTCACGGGCTCGCTGGCGGGCCGGCCGCACGGGCTGAGCGTGCAGTTCGTCTACGACGAGGAACGCGAGCACCTCAAGATCATCGTGCTGGGCGGGCTGGAGGAGAGCGCCCAGGTGCTGCGGATCATCGACGCACTGGTGCGGGACTGATGGGCGGCCTCTACTCCTCACCCGAGGGCGCGGCGGCCGTCGAACGCCACTACCGTGAGCTGCTGGGGCGCTGGCCGGTGCCGTACGAGCAGGTGCGCGTGCCGACCGCGCTGGGGGAGACGTTCGCCGTCACGTGCGGGCCCGCCGGGGCGCCGACGCTGCTGCTCCTGCACGGGTCGGCCAGCACCAGCGCCATGTGGCTGGGCGACGTCGCCACCTGGGCGCGGCGGTTCCGCGTCCACGCCGTGGACCTTGTCGGCGAGCCCGGGCTGAGCGCGCCGTCCCGCCCTCCGCTGCGGCCCGGCGCCTACGCCGGTTGGCTCGGCGAGGTGGTGTCCGGGCTCGGCGCGGGGCGGGTCTCGATCGCCGCGGTGTCGCTGGGCGGCTGGATGGCGCTGGCGTACGCGACCCGGTGGCCCGAGCGGGTCGAACGGCTCGCCCTCATGTGCCCGAGCGGGATCGGGGGGCGGCGGGTGCTGCCGTTGCTGCGGGCGTTGCCGCTGCTCGTGCTGGGCGGAGAGGCGGGGCGCCACCGCGCGATGCGCCGAATCCTGGGCCCGCAGGCAGCCGCGCTCGGCCTGGACGGCACCGCGCCCTCTCCTGACAGCGCCGACGCCGCTGACAGCGCCGACAGCCCCGACTCCGCCGCCACCGCTGACAGCGCCGACTCCTTCGGTGACCTGGCGGCGTTCGCGTTGCTGATCCACCGGCACTACCGGCCGCGTCACGGCAGGCTCCCGGTCTTCCCCGACGACGAACTGCGCCGTCTCACCATGCCCATGCTGGTCATCGCCGGCGACCGCGACGCCCTGCTCGACACCCGGGCCACCCGGCGCCGCCTGGCCCGCACCACCCCCACGGCCGACGTGCGCGTCCTGCCCGGCACCGGCCACCTCCTGCCCCCGCAAACCCAACAGATCATGCACTTCCTGGAGAGCACCCATGCCTGACGGCTACCACTACGCGGCCGGCGAGCCGCTGAACACCACCGCCGACGTCCTCGACCTCATCGCAGAAGCGTGGGGACACCACGTCCCCTGGGTGGCCGTCCCCATCGAGCGCCTGCCCGGCGACTTCTTCAAGCTGAGCACCGGCGTGGCAGGCGAGATCACCCAGAAGTTCGCCAACTACCGCATCGGGCTGGCCATCGTGGGCGACACCGACCACCACGCCGCCGCGGGCAACGCGGTGCGCGCCTGGATCATCGAGGCCAACCGGGGCGGACAGCTCTGGTTCGTACGCGACGAGGCCGAACTGGCGGCCCGCCTGTCAGCCAGAAGCTGACCCCGGCCACTTCTTCGAGACGGCTGCCTCGATGCCGTCGAGCAGCACGTCCAGGCCGCTCGCGAAGGTGTCGTCGGCCGCGCCGGGCTCGCCGTCGTCCGCCGACTCCACCCACGCCACCATCGGATAACGGTCGGTGACCCCCGGGGCCACCTCCTCCAGCAGGTGCGAGCGCGTCCGCCACCACTCCTCGTCGGACACCCCGGTCGCGGACGGCGCCAGCCGCGACTCCGACACCGTCCTGGCCGCGCCCCGGACGAAGTCGAGCAGCAGCGCCACCACCCCGCGTGTCCTGCGCGGCCCCAGCCCGGTCCCGCGCAGGATCGCCACCAGGCTCTCCAGCGTCGCGAACTCGTTGGGCCCCAGCACCGGCCGGGCCTGCGACACCTGCAGCACCCACGGATGCCGCAGGTAGAAGGCCAGCGTGTGCTCGGCCCAGCGGGCCACGGCCGGGCGCCAGCCCGCGCTCGCGTCGTAGGAGGCGGGTAGCTCGGCCAGTACGCGGTCGTACATCAGGTCGATCAATTCGCCCTTGTTCGGCACGTACGTGTAGAGCGCCATGCCCGTGCGGCCGAGCCGTTCGCCGACCTTGCGCATCGACAGGGCCGCCATGCCCTCGCTGTCGGCCACCTCGATCGCGGCCTCGACGATCACGTCCACGCTCAGCCCCGGCTTCGGGCCGGGACGCACCTCGCCCGGCTCCTCGCCGCTGCGCCACAACAGCGCCATCGACCGCCGCGCGTCACCCTGACCTGCGAAGACGACCAACGCGCAGCTCCTGGGGGCCGGACAATGCCTTACGCCATAAGGCTATCAGCCGGGTGGATCATGCGAACGGCGGCAGGCGGGAGGGGAAAAGGGTCCCGAACGGCGGCTGTCCCGGGCCCGCGCGAGGCGGGCACCGGGACAGCCGTGTGCCGAAAGCTCAGCTTTCGTTAGTCGATGGCGTCGCCGTCGTCACCGTCGTCGTCGCCGTCATCGTCGTCGTCGCCAGACCAGTGCTCCCTGTAGTCCTTGGACTCGAACTTCTTGCAGACGTCGGCGTCGCGGGTGCCGGCGAAGACGCCGTGCTTGGTGACGTGCTGGTAAGTCGAGTCGTCGTTCATGCCGAGACCGCAGTGCTGCGGGTGCTTGGCCCAGTGCTCGGACCAGACCCAGTCCTTGCCCTCGTCGGCGGCCACGGAGCCGGCCGTCCCGAACAGTACGGCCGCGGCGAGCAGCGCACCACCGGCGGCGGTGAGGCTCTTTCTCATGATCTCCCCCTGTAATCACGGAGTGCCATCGGCCATCACTATACGTAGCGATCTTGACGCTTCCAGCAGCGCCACACCGACTTTTCCCTCAATAGACCACCGATGATGGCCGAGACCCGCTCACCGCCCCCTGGAAGACGTCTGGTGGTGCCATATGCGCATCTCGACCACCCCGCGTGCACGAACACGACCGTGCCCGCCGCCGGGGTCGCGGGATCAGGCGTAGTCGGGGGTCATGACCGCGGCCAGGGTGAGGTGGGAGGCGGCCTCCTCGTGCCGGCCCTGGCGCTGGAGGGTGCGGCCCAGGAGGTGGCGGGCGTAGGAGTCGTCCGGCGACTCGGCCACCAGCGACTCCAGCGTGGTGCGCGCCCGGTTGAGCTGCGCCGAGGCGAAGTACGCCCGCGCGGCCAGCAGCCGCACACCCCGGTCGTCGCCGTGCTCCGCCAGCAGGGGCCGCAGCAGCGTCAGCGCGCCGAGCGGGTCGCGCTGGTCGAGCAGCGACTCCGCGTGCCGCAGCCGTTCCACCTCGGCGGGCAGCCGCCGGGGCGTGTGCCGCGCGGCGTCCTCCAGGAACTCGCGCAGCGTCTCCGGCGGCTGCGCGCCCTCCAGCGCGAGCCCGTTCGCCACGATCGTCGGCGAGGTGCGCACGCCCTTGGCCTTGCCGACGAGCAGCAGCTCACGCACGTGCTCCGCGCCCGGCAGGGTCTCCAGCGCGGGCTCGCCGGTGTAGCCGGCCTCCTCCGCCAGGCCGGTCGCGGCGGCGATGGAGGTCAGGACGGCGAGGTCGCTGATGTCCTGGACGTCCACGAAGTGCGCGTGCAGGATCCGCTCCACCACGCGCTCCTGCAGCTCGGCCCCGCCCTTCTCGTACGCCAGCGCGATCAGCCGGTGCGCCTCCAGCGTGCCCGCCCGCCAGCCGGAGCCCCACTGCTCGCCGAGCCCCTCGGCGGCGGCCACGTCGGCCACCCGCGCCCGGTTCTCGGCCGGGGACAGCCCCGGCGCGCAGGCGCGCAGCGCCTCGTCAGCCACAGGGTCCTGCAGCATTTCCGACATGGGGACGGCGCGCACGGGCGCGGAAGGGTCGATCTGGTACGGCCGCCAGACCACCTCGACCGGCTCCCCGGACCAGGAGGCCAGCGCCTTCTCCATCCGGCGCTTCCCGATGTGAGCCCATCCGCAGACGACGTCCGCCCAAATCTCCACTTTCATGCCCATAAGGTATGCGACAGATGTTGATTAGTCAACACATGTCGCATATGCGTCGCTTGTCGTATAGTGGAGGCGTGAACCCCGAAGATCCGCGCGCCCAGCGCACGCGCGCCCGTCTCAAGGCGGCCATGCTGGAGTTGGCCGTGCAGCAGGAACTGGCCACCATCACGATGTCCGCGCTGGCCAAGCGGGCCGAGGTGAACCGGGCGACGATCTACCTGCACTACCCCGACGTCGACTCGCTGGTCACCGACGCCATGGAGGACGCCGTCGCGGCCGTCGCAGGCGCCGCCGCCCTGTGCCCGCTCGACGCGCCGCGCGACCGGGCGCCCGGCCCGCTCGTCGAGCTGTTCCGGCACGTGGAGGTCAACGCGCAGTTGTACCGGCGCATGCTCGGATCCCACGGCAGCGCCCGCTTCGGCGCCCGCATGCGCGAGCGGCTGACGGCCGAGCTCACCCAGCGCTTCGCCGACGGGCGGCGGCCGTCCGGGTGGGACGACGTGCCGGTGGGGATGCACGCCGCGTACCTGGCGGGGGCGCTGGTCGGGGTGATCGCGCACCACGTCGCGGAGGAGAGCCCGGCCGAGGAGGCGGCGCTGGCGTTCTGGCGGCTCTTCCGCACCGCCGGCTGCCAGGCGGGCGGTGGGTGAGAAGCGCGGACGGGTGACGGCGGCGGCGCCCCAGTCGCACCGCTGGGGTGATACCGCGGACCACGCCGCATGGCCGATAATGTCCACGGTTGTCGTCACGCGTTCGATGGGGGTTCGTATGCGCCTCGCCAAGGTCTGTGCCACCGCTTCATGGCGAGGGCGCCGCACGCTGTAGCCGGTCGCCGTCGGGTTCGCGCCGGCGGGCGAATGCTCCTCGCCTGAAGCGGTCGCTCGCGTGACCGTTTCCCCACTCCCTTCGAGGAGCCCTTTCGCGTGCCTCCATGTCCGCGCCCCTGGCGCCGGACGGTTTCACCTTGCGCGCTCCCCGAAGCTCCGTCCTCCCTTCGCACTTCGCACGTCAGGTGAACACAGCCATGCTTCCCGATGACCTCAGAACCGCCCTCGACCAGGCCCTGACCCCCTTCGCCCCGCAGGAGCTGTCGGACTCCGCAGCGAGGATCACCGAGCGCTACCGCGTCGCGGGCGTCTCCACCGGCGGCAACCACCTGCGCTCCCGCGCCGACATCGCCGCCTACGCCGCCTACCGCATGCCCGCCACGTACGCCGCCGCCTCCACCGCCATGCGCCAGGCGGCGGCCCTGACCCCCGGCTTCGAGCCCCGCAGCCACCTCGACGCCGGCGGCGGCACCGGCGCGGCGATCTGGGCCGCGGCCGGGATCTGGCCGTCGATCGAGAAGGTCGCCGTGGTCGAGCACGACGCCCACATCATCGACCTGGGCCGCCGACTGGCGCGCGGCGGCCCCCAGCCGCTGCGCGGCACGACGTGGCGTCAGGCGTCCGTCGCCGCCGACCTCGACCGCCCCGCCGCCGACCTGGTCACCATGTCGTACGCCCTGGGCGAGCTGCCGGAGCCCGACCGTTCCGGCGTCGTCAAGTGGCTGGCCGAGGGGGCCGCCATGGTGATCATCATCGAGCCCGGCACCCCGGCCGGGCACGCCACCGTGGCCGCGGCCCGGGAGGTGCTCGCCGCGCAGGGTCGTACCATCGTCGCCCCCTGCCCGCACGACGGCGCCTGCCCGATCCAGCCGGGCCGCGACTGGTGCCACTTCTCCGTCCGCCTGCCCCGCACGTCCCTGCACCGCCGCATCAAGGCGGGCACGCTCAGCTTCGAGGACGAGAAATTCTCGTACGTGGCCGCCGCCACCGGCCCCTGGCCGCGTCCCGCCGCCCGCGTCCTGCGGCACCCGCACAAGCGCAAGGGCGTCGTCTCCCTGCGGCTGTGCACGGACGGCGACGGCCTGCGCGACGTGATCGTCTCCAAGCGGCAGGGTGACCTCTACCGCCAGGCCCGCGACGTGGACTGGGGCGACGCCTGGCCGCCCGCCGACTGAAACCACTCGCCCGGCGCGGGCGTGCTCCACACGCTCGCCGCCGGGCGCGCCGTCGCTTTCCCTTCTTCGCGTTCCCGCCGCAGTTCGTCAGCGCGGGGGAGCGCGCCGCGGTCAGGCTTCCGGCTCGGTGGCCGCGCGGTGCGCCTCCAGCGTCGGGCACGGCACGCACACCCGGTGGTCGCACATCCGGCAGGTGGTGTGCAGGCTGCGCCCGTCGCTGCCGTGCACGTGCAGGATCGTCTCCAGGATGCCGGACAACTGCTCGCGCTGCTGCGGGCTGAGCGGCTCCAGCAGCTCGGCGAGCGCCTTCTGCCGGGCGGTGAGCACGTCGCCGACCACCTGCTGCCCCTCCGGCGTGAGGGAGACCAGGACGCGGCGCCGGTCGGCGTCGTCGTCGCCGGCGTGCCGGGTCGCCCAGCCCGCCTCCTGCAGCCGGTTGACCAGCCTGGTGGCGCCCGAGTGGGAGAGGAACAGCGTCCTGCTCAGCTCGTCGACGAACAGATCACCGAACGTGGCGAGCGCGACGAGGGCCGACACCAGTGAGTCGGACTTGCCGGGCAGCGCGCTCTGCCACGCGCGGCGGACGGCGTCGTCGGCCACCAGTGCGCAGGCCCCGTAGAGGTTGACCGCTCGCTGCAGGCTCACTGTGCAAGTTTAACGACCAGGTCAAACACTGACCAATTCCGTTTCTGCGTTAGGTGTCCGGTTTCGACGGTATATGTGCTTGACGCACGCAAGCATCTTGCATCGCCGGCGCATCTGGAGCTGCCATGAGCCTTCACCGGGCGCATCCCCCCGAGCCGGACACCGGTCAAGCCCCCGGCGCCCGCTACCACCACCGGCCCCGCGTGGGGTCGGAGATCGGACGACTCCGCCAGGTGCTCGTGCACCGCCCCGGCCGGGAGCTGGAGCGGCTCACGCCCGCCAACTGCCGGGAACTGCTCTACGACGAGGTGCCCTGGCCGACGGGCGCCGGGCTGGAGCACGACGTGTTCACCGCCCGGCTGCGTGAGCACGGCGTGGAGGTGGTCTACCTCACCGACCTGCTCGTGCCCGTCCTCACCGGGCAGGCCCGCGAATGCCTGGTGGAGTCGCTGGCCGCGACCGGCGAGCGCCGTACGGACCGGGCGTTACGCGACTGGCTGACCAGGCTGCCGGCGGCGGATCTCGCCGACGTGCTGATCGCGGGCGTGCTGCCCGCGGAGCTGCCGGACGCCCCCGGCTGGCTGCGCCGCATCGCCGGGCCCGACTTCCTCCTCCCGCCGCTGCCCAACCTGGTCTTCGTCCGCGACTCCTCGGCCTGGATCCACGACCGGCTGTGCCTGACCCGCCTGCGCAAGCCCGCCCGGCAGGGGGAGCGGCGCGTGCTCTCCCTGGCGTACGCGGGCCTGCACAGCCTCTCCCAGGTGGACGGCTGGGCCGCCTGGACGCTGCGGCACGGCGTGGAGGGCGGCGACATCCTGGTGCCCGGGGACGGGACCGTGCTGATCGGCGTCAGCGAGCGCAGCGGCTTCGCGGACGTGGCGGCCCTGGCCGAACGGCTGCTGCTGGACGGGACGGCGCGCGACGTGGTCGTCTGCCCGCTGCCGCGCGAACGCGCCACCATGCACCTGGACACCGTCCTGACCATGGTCGACGCCGAACGGTTCCTCGTCTTCAGCCACCTGGCCGGCCGCCTGACCGGCCACCGCCTGCGGCTGCGCGGACAGGAGCTGGACCTGGCGCAGGAAGGACCGCTGCGTGACATCCTGGCCGCCGCGCTGGACAGGCCGGGCCTCGAGTTCCTCAGCCTCAGCGCCGACGCACCTGCCGCCGAGCGCGAGCAGTGGGACGACGGCAACAACGTCCTGACGCTCGCGCCGGGCGTCGTGATCAGCTACGAGCGCAACGAGCGCAGCAACGAACTCCTCGCCGACCACGGGGCCGAGGTCGTCACCGTGCCGGGGGCCGAGCTGGGCCGGGGGCGCGGCGGCCCCCGCTGCCTGTCCTGCCCCCTCATCCGTGAGCCCGTCTGAAAGGAGCCTGCCATGGGCCGAACCCTTGCCGAACGCCGGTCACGCCTGCTCACCAAGGAGGACCTGACGAACGGTGACTGTCAGAGCTGGGTGACGGAGGCGTACGAGGCCTACCGCGCCGTGATCACCGACCCGGAGTTCCCCTGCTCCTTCGGCACCACCGCCGAGGCTCAGGGACACATCCGCTACACCTGGGTGGACGGAGGGCACGACCTCGGCGCGCTGTCGCACACCCTGGCCGACTTCATCGCGCTCTCCCGCGCCCACCCCCGCCGCCGCCACCTGCTCATCGCGTTCTTCCCCGACACTGGGGGACGCGATTTCGCCGCCTACGAGCGGCGTTTCTGGGACACCCTGCACTGGTTGCGCGCGCACGACCCCGAGCCGTGGCCCGCGAACATCCCCAGCGACCCCGACCACCCCGAGTGGGAGTTCTGCTTCGCCGGCGACCCCATGTTCGTCTTCCCCTGCATCCCCGCCTACCGCCAGCGCCACAGCCGGCGCATGGGCGACCACTTCCTCATGTGCTTCCAGCCCAGGAGGGTGTTCTTCGGCACCAACCGCGACGACCCCGGCGGTGAGCGCATCCGGCAGCGGATCTACGACCGGGTGCGCCGCTGGGACGACGTCCCCCCGCACCCGCAGCTCGTCGAGCTGGCCTACGGCGACACGGAGATGCGCGAGTGGAAGCAGTACGTGCTGCCGGACACCAACGTCCCCCTCGCCGACCGCTGCCCCCTGCACCTAGAGAGGGGCCCGTCGTGAACACGATCACGGACCCCGGCACGGTCTGCGGGCGGGTCTTCGCGACCGAGAGCTGGCAGGACGCCTGGCTGGCCGGCGGGGTGGAGCCGTCCGCCGCCCACGTCCGGCTGCGGGCCGGCGGGGTGCCGGTGACGTTGCAGCTCGTCGCGCACTCGCCGCTGTGGCGCGGGTACGAGGGCGACGCCGGCCTGCCGCCCGTGTGGGACGGGCCGGTCGCGTACCTGTCCACCGTGTACGCCGTCTCCAACCCGCTCAACCAGGTGCCGGCGCCCGAGACGGCCCGCGTGGCGGCCGGGACGGTGACGGAAGCCCTGGAGACGGCCCAGGAGTGGGGCGCCGAAGCCCTGGTCGTCCCCAACCTGGAGCCAGGACCGGCGCTGGAGGCGCTGCCGCCGCCGGACGCCCTCGTCCGGCTCGACGCCACGTGCCGCCTCCGGCTGGCGGACGGCATGGACGCCTACCTCGAACGGCTGGCCACCGCCCACCGGGGCCGGCTGCGGCGCTACCACCGGCGCGGCGCGCAGGCCGGGCTGACCTACCACGACCGGGACGTCACCGAGGCCGGGCAGGTGCTGCCCGCCTTCGCCCGGCTCACCCGCCAACCGGCCGAGCGGCACGGCACCCCGCCCCTCTACAGCGAGGCGGCGCTGCGCGCACTGCTGGAGGTGCCGGGCACCCGGCTGCTCAGCGCGGACCTCGACGGGCGGCCGGCCGCCGGGCTGCTGTCCTTCGAACAGGACGGCTGCCTGATCCTGTGGGCCGCCGGCATCGACTACACCCTGCTCAAGACCCACTTCCCCTACTACTTCCTGATCTACGAGGCCATCGAGGCGGCCGCCGCCCGCGGCTGCCGGTGGGTCGACTTCGGACGCGGCAACCTGGAGTTCAAACAGCGCCTCGGCTTCCAGCCGGTCGATCTGTGGAGCCCGGTGTACGCGCTCGCCCCCGGCCGCCGGGCCCACTACGCGGAGCGCCTGGCCGAGATGCACCGCCGCATCGGCGACTTCCTGGGCAGGCCCGGATGAGACTTCCTGGGCAGGCCCGGATGAACGGCCGGGCCGGCGTACGGTTACGGCTGGTGGCGCTGCTCACCGCCGTCGGCGTGGCGAACGTGGCCTACACCGTGCTCATCCCGTTCGTCCCGACTCTCAACTCGCTGTTCCAGATGAGCGCGGTGCTCATCGGCGTGGCGTTCGCGGGATTCGCCGCGGCCAAGGCGCTCAGCCAGCCCCTCGGCGGCTGGCTCGTCGACCGGATCGGCGGGCGGACCATCGCGATCGCGGGCCTGGCCGTCACCGCCCTGGCCACCGCGGCGCTGGCCTTGGCCACCACGTCCGCCCAGGTGGTGGCCTGCCGGTTCGTCTGGGGCCTCGGGGAGGGGCTGGCCATGCCGGCCCTGTACCGGCTCACCGCGCAGCTCGGGAACGAGTCGGGGCACGGCTCGGACCGCACGCTGGGCTGGTTCGGGACCGCGGCGGTGGCGGGGATGACAGTGGGGCCCGGCCTCATCGCCTTGCTGTCCGGGGTGATCGACTTCAGGTCCGCGTTCGCGGGCGGCGCGCTGCTGACGGTGCTCGCCACCGCCCTGGTGGCCCTGGCCTTCCGCCGCGGCGAGCGGCCCAAGGTGAGCCCGGTGAGTGGCGGGCCGCCTGCGACCGCCGAGCGGAGTCCGGCGGGCGGCGGGCCGCCTGCGACGGCCGAGGGCGCGGAGCGGCTGTCCCGTCTGCCGCTGATCCCGCTCGTCCTCGTGCTGGGCGTGCTCGACCTGGCCAACAACGCCGTCTACGCGGCACTGGAGCCGCTGTTCCCGCTGCACGGCACCGGGCCGCTGGGCGCGGGGGAGCAGGCGGTCTCAGTCAGCTTCTTCCTCGGGCTGGCCGTTTTCGCCGTCTTCTCCTGGGTGGGCGGCCGGATCGTGCGCCTGTCACGCGGCTTCCCCCTGGCCGCGGCGGTCTTCGCTGTCCAGGCCGCGGCCCTGGCGCTGGCCTGGGTGACCGGCTCGTACGGGGTGTTCACCGCGGCCTTCATCGCGCTGATGGCCGTGCAGCCGCTGGTCTACGTCAACATGCGGGCGGTCATCGGGCGGCTCGGGGAAGGACGTCAGGGATGGGCGTTCGGTTGGTTCGGGATGGTTTCCGACCTCGGCTGGGTCGCCGGGCCGATCGCGGCCACGGCGGCCTACCAGGTGCTGGGCGGCGGCAGCTTCGCGCTGCTCGCCGTGGTGGCCCTGGCCGCCTCGGCACTGGGCGCGGCGGCCTTCCCATGGCTGCGCGCACCGTTCCGGCAGGACTCCTCCGGCACGCCGCCGGTTCAGGAGACCGCCTCCGCCTGACCTCCAGCGAACCGGATCGCCTCCGCCGGACCCCGGACGAACCGGATCGCCTCTGCCTGACCTCCGGCACACGAGAGCCGGGCCGCGTCCGCCTGACCTCCAGCGCACGGGAACCGGGAGGACCTTCGCGGTCCTCCCGGTTTCCCGCCGCCGTCCGCCTGTCAGCCGGGCTTCACAGCCTCGGCCAGGATGTAGTACCCCAACCGGCTGAACGGGGAAGTCTCGTTCAACGCCGTCTCGAGGCTCTCGACGATCGAGTAGATGCGGGGATCGGCGAGGATCTGGTCGGCCACCCAGGCCGCGACCACGCAGTTCCCCCGCAGCGTCGTCGGCTTCAGCCCGGCGTCCGAGAACAGGTACTCCAGCTCGTCGGGCGAGAAGCTGAACCAGGGGGCCACGCGCTCCCCGCCGTCGCGGGTGCCGGTGAACACGAGGGTCTTGTTCTCGACGTCCGTGACGTCCACGGTCGCGAACCGGTCCGCCCGGGTGATCTGCTCGAACGCGGCGTTCTTCACGCCGGTCAGTACGCGGCCGCCGGGCCGCAGCACCCGGGCGATCTCCGAGAACGCGGTCGCCCGTGCCTCGGGCGGGATGTGCATGAGCGCCAGCGTGCTGGTGACGACGTCGAAGCTGTCGTCCGGGTACGGCAGGTCGCACATGTCGCCCCGCTCGAACCGGATCCTGGCCCCTTCCTCCTCCGCCTTGCGGCGCGCGACGGACAACATCCCGTCGCAGATGTCCAGGCCGACGACCTCCCGGGCGAGCCTCGACAGGGGGATGGTGAGCCGGCCGGTGCCGCAGCCGAGGTCGAGCACGGAGTCCGCGGGCCTGACGCGGCCGAGGACGAAGTCGAGTTCGGTGTCGATGAAACGGCGGTCGGCGGGGGTGAGGCCGGGGATGCGGTCGTCGTACTCCTCGGAGATGAACTCGTAGACCTGCCTGATGGCTTCCTTGGTCTGCGCGGTTCTTTCTTCCAGACCGGTGTACGAGCGGTGTGCGGTTTGAGTCATTCCGTCTTGTCTCCTGGGTTGAATAAATGACGAGGTGACGATTCGCAAGGCATGAGCGGGCGTTCGTAATTAATGCCGCGCGTCATTTGTCCTGCGTTTGTTGTGCCTGCCTGAGCTGGCAAGGAGTGTGCTCGGAACTCCTTCCTGAATGATGAACGTCTCCATACCCATTCATTCCGGATAAATCGCCGGGACCACTGTGATTTTTTTATTCGGCACTCGGTTCCGATGAGTGCCAGAAGGGTGCGCGGGTATTTACCTTCACTTCTTCACTTTGGGTGAGCGAAGTGCCTGAATAAGCAATCGGCGGAAAAGGCTCCGGCGGGCCCCTCGACATCGGCCGTGATCGTCACCAGAATGTCGGGGAACGTCAGACGGGGGACTGTGGGATGACGGAGGCCGGGGGGACACGTCCGGACGACCCGGCGGAGATCGCCGGATACAGGCTGATCGGCCGGCTGGGGGAGGGCGGGCAGGGCACCGTGTACCTCGCCGTCCCCGCCGCCGGGGACGACGCCAGGGTGGCGGTGAAACTGCTGCGCGCCGACCTGGCGGGGGACGCCGAGGCGGCGCGGCGGTTCGTCCGCGAGGTGGAGCTGGCCCGGCGGGTGGCGCCGTTCTGCACCGCGCAGGTGCTCGCCACGGGGCTGCACGAGGGCCGCCCCTACATCGTGAGCGAGTACGTCGCGGGCCCCACCCTGGCCGAGGTGGTGCGCGACGAGGGGCCGCGGACGGGCGCGTCCCTGCACCGGCTGGCGATCGGCACCGTCACCGCGCTGGCGGCCATCCACCAGGCCGGCATCGTGCACCGCGACTTCAAGCCGTCCAACGTCCTGCTGGCCGCCGACGGGGCCCGCGTGATCGACTTCGGCGTCGCCAGGGCGCTCGACCTCACCTCGACCCTGACCGGGGGCGTGATCGGCACGCCCGCGTTCATGGCGCCCGAGCAGTTCGGGCAGGCGAGCCCCGGGCCGCCCGCCGACCTGTTCGCCTGGGCCGGCACGTTGGTGTTCGCCGCCTCCGGCCGCTACCCGTTCGGCAACGACCACCTGCCGGCGGTGATCGGCCGCATCCTGACCGCCGAGCCGGACGCCGCCTGCGTCGAGGACCCGGCCCTGCGCGCGCTCGTCCTGGACTGCCTGGCCAAGGACCCGGCCCGGCGGCCCACCGCAGGCGCTGCCCTGGCCCGCCTGCTGGGCATGTCCCCCACCGCCACGCCCGTCCCGCCTGCGCAGTCCGCTGGGCCCGCGCGGTCGGCTGAGCCCGCGCAGTCCGCCGCGCCTCTTGAGGTCGCCCTGCCCGCGACGGGCGGTGGGCCGGGGCGCGTCCGCCGTCGCGCGTCGGTGCGGACCGGGATCGCCGCGGCAGCCGTCACCACCGCGCTGGCCCTCACAGCCCTCGCCCTGTCCCTGGGCCCACCGCCCGCCACCTCCCGCCCCCCGGCGTCCTCCACCCCGCAACGCCAGCCGACCCCCACCGCCACCGTCGCCAAACCCACCACGAGCTTCACCGTGCCGTCCACGGAGATGCAGGTCTACGAGAACGAGACAGACCCGATCAAACTCGTCTCCTACTACGGCGGCAACGGCGTCTACATCCGGCAGCCGGACACCCGGACGTTCAAACGCGACAAGACCTACAGCCACCCCTACGTCCCGTCACCCGACGGCACGAAGGCACTGGTACTCAACAACTACAACCCGGACGACGGCCCCAAGACGGTCACGATCGTCAACCGCGAGACCGGCAAGAAGCGGCCCGTGCTCATCTCCGGCGAACGCGGCGTCTGGGCGTACGCCCCCCGCTGGGACCTCACCGGCCGCTTCGGCCTGGTGACGCTGTCCCTGCCCGGCGCGACCGGCGGTGCGTGGACGAGGGCGGGCTTCGCGATCGTCGACATCGAGCGGGGAACCGCCCGCGTGGTGGAGGTCGACGACGCGCCCGCGGGCCTGCTGCGCTTCTTCTGGGTGGGCGGCTCCGTCGGCATGTGGGCCGAGGACGGCACCATCAAGCTGTACGACCTCAACGGCGTCCACCGCCGCAGCCTGACCGGCGCCCACGCCCCCGAGCAGATGGACGACGACCCGATCTCGCCGGACCGCTCCCGCTTCGTCACCCGGTGCGCCGCCACGGGCACCGACCTGTGCGTGCGCCCGCTCGACGGGAACGGCGAGACGGTGACGGTCCCGTTCACGGGCACCCGGCTGCTCGGCTGGTGGGACAACGACCACCTGGCGGTCTTCGTGAAGAAGGGCGAGGGGTTCGACCTCATGGTCATCGACCTGACCGGCACGCAGGTCCGGCGGCTGGCCTCCACCGCGGAGAAGACGCCGGGCCTGTTCCACTTCACCCGAGCGAAGATCTGACCCGCCCCAGCGCGGGCGGGCCGGCGGCCGTGTGGTTGCATGATCCCCGGCCGCCACGGCGCACGCCCCCGCCCGGCCGTGACGGCGAGAAAGGACACACGCGCAGTGAAGCCCCCCTCCCACGTCACCGCTCTGATCGACGGCACCCACCCGGCCCGGTCCGTCGTCCGGCTGCTCGCGCGCCGGCCCGGCCGCATGGCGGCGGCGATCCTGGCGTTCGCGTTCAAGGAGATCCCGCTCTGGTTCCTCCCGGTCATCACGGCCGCGATCATCGACGTCGTCGCCGACCGCGGCTCGCTCACCGCCGTCCTGTGGTGGTTCGCGCTCGCGGGCGTCCTGCTGCTGCAGAACTATCCGAACCACATCCTCTACACGCGCAACTTCATGACGGTCGTCCGCGACCTCGGCGCCGACCTGCGCAACGCGCTCGCCGCGCGGCTGCAGAGCCTGTCGATCGGCTACCACACGCGGATGAGCTCGTCGATCGTGCAGAACAAGGTCGTGCGGGACGTCGAGAACGTCGAGCTGATGCTCCAGCAGGTGACCCATCCGCTGCTGTCGGCCACCATGGTGCTCATCGGCGCGATCTCGATGACGGCGATCGCCGTGCCGCAGTTCCTGCCCGTCTACGCGCTCACGGTCCCGATCGCGCTCGTGCTGCGCACCGCGCTCGGCCGGCGGTCGCGCCGCCGCAACGAGGAGCTGCGCCGCGAGATGGAGGGGCTCGCCGCCCGCGTCGGCGAGATGGCGTCCCTGATCCCCGTCACCCGCGCGCACGGCCTGGAGGAGACCGCGGTCACCCGCGTCGCCTACGGCGCCGACGGCGTGCGCAGGGCCGGCCTGCACCTGGACATGCTCAACGGGCACGTCGCGTCCCTGTCCTGGGTGACGATGCAGCTCCTGGGGGTCGGCTGCCTCGTGCTGGCCGCGGTCTTCTCCCTCACCGGCTTCCTGCCGATCACCGCAGGCGAGGTGGTCCTGCTGTCCAGCTACTTCGCCCTGCTCACCCAGGGCCTCACCCAGCTTCTCCTGCTCATCCCTGTCGCCGCGCGCGGCATGGAGTCGATCCGGTCGATCGCCGAGGTCATCCAGGAGCCCGACCTGGAGCAGAACGAGGGCAAGCGCGCCGTCGCCGCCGTGGACGGCGCCATCCGCCTCGAACGGGCCTCGCACCGCTACCCGGGAGCGGACGGCGACGCCCTGCACGCCATCGACCTCGACATCCCGTCGGGGACGACCGTCGCGTTCGTCGGCTCGTCGGGCTCAGGCAAGTCGACCCTGCTCAACCTGGTGCTCGGCTTCGTCCGCCCCACCGGGGGCCGCATCCTGCTCGACGGGGCCGACATCCAGGAGCTCGACCTGCGCACCGTCCGCCGCTTCGTCTCGGTCGTCCCGCAGGAGTCGGTGCTGTTCGAGGGCACCATCAGGGAGAACATCGCGTACGGGCTGCCTGAGGTCCCCGACGAGCGGATCGCGCAGGCGCTGCGCGACGCGAACGCCTGGTCGTTCGTCCAGGACCAGCCGCAGGGCTGGGACACGGTCGTGGGGGAGCGGGGCGCGCGCCTGTCCGGCGGGCAGCGGCAGCGGCTCGCCATCGCCCGCGCGCTCGTCCGCGATCCGCGCATCCTGCTGCTGGACGAGGCGACGTCCGCGCTGGATTCGGAGTCCGAGGAGCTGGTCAAGGACGCGCTGGCCCGGCTCATGCGCGGACGCACGACGCTCGTCGTCGCGCACCGGCTGTCCACGGTGCGGCAGGCGGACCGGATCGTCGTGCTGGACCGGGGGCGCGTCGTCGAGCAGGGCACGCACGACGAGCTGCTGGCGACCGGCGGCCGGTACGCCCAGCTCCACCTCACCCAGGCCGGCGCCGGCACGTGAATCGCGGTGCACGCCCTGCCGGCCGTCCTGCACGCGTTCGCCACCACCCGGAGCAGTGGCGCGGCGGCTGCGCGGGCGGCCCGGCCTGGCGCGGGCCGCCTCCGACGAGGCGGTGCGCTGGGAGTCGCCGGTGCGGACCTTCGGCCTGTATCCCGGTCAGGTGGTCGTGACGTCCAGTTCGACCTGGTACCGCCGCAGCCACCGGTCGAGCTGCACGAACCGCTCCAGCGCCGCCCGGTTCGCCTGTGACGGCGGCTCCGCGACGATCGCGGCGGCCTTGCCCCAGTCGACCAGCGCGGCGGCCGGCGAGCCCGGATCCCGCAGCAGCTCGGCCGCCCGCTCGCGCAGCGCCCGGTCGTAGGCGGGGTCCTGGGTCGCCGGGTACGGGCTCTTGACCCGCCGCAGGATGCTGTCGGGCAGCAGGTCCGCCGAGGCCGCCCGCAGCAGGCTCTTCTCCCGCCCGTCGAACGTCTTCATCGCCCACGGGACGTTGAACACGTACTCCACCAGGCGGTGGTCGCAGAACGGCACCCGCACCTCCAGCCCCACCGCCATGCTCATCCGGTCCTTGCGGTCGAGCAGGATCTGCACGAACCGGGTCAGGTGCAGGTAGCTGATCTCCCGCATGCGCCGCTCGTGCCCGCTCTCGCCCGGCAGCCGCGGCACCTCGGCCAGCGCCTGCCTGTACTGCTCCGCCCGATAGCCGGGCAGGTCGACGACGCGCGCCACGTCGTCCCTGAGCAGCCGCTCCGCGCCGAGGTGGGCGGTGCCCGCCGCCGTGGTCAGCCACGGGAACGTGTCCGCCTCGACCGCCTCCCGGTCGTGGAACCACCGGTAGCCGCCGAACACCTCGTCGGCCGACTCGCCCGACAACGCCACCGTCGAGTGCCCGCGGATGGCCTTGAACAGCAGGTACAGCGAGCTGTCCATGTCGCCGATGCCCATCGGCAGGTCCCGCGCCCGCAGCACCGCCGAGCGCACCTCCGGATCCATCAGCTCGGCCGAGTCCAGCACGATGTCCGTGTGGTCCGCGCGGGCGTGGCGGGCCAGCTCGTGCACGTACGGGGTGTCCGGCGTCGAACGGGTCAGGTCGGGCTTGAAGTTCTCCGTGTAACCGGCGAAGTCCACCGAGAACGAGCGCACCGTGCCCAGGCCCTGCTCGCGCAGCAGCTTGGCGGCCAGCGCGGTCACCATGCTGGAGTCCAGGCCGCCCGACAGCAGGGCGCACAGCGGCACGTCGCTGATGAGCTGGCGGGCGACGACGTCGTCCAGCAGGCCGCGCACGGTCCGCACGGTCTCGCCGACGTCGTCGGGGTGCTCGTGGGAGGTGAGCCGCCAGTAGCGGCGCTTGGCGACGCCGTTCCTCGACACGGTGACGATCTGGCCGGGGCGCACCTCGTACATGCCGGAGAAGACGCCGTGCTCCGGCGCCTTGACGAACGCCAGCAGCTCGCGCAGCCCGCCCGCGTCGAGCACGCGGCGCGCCAGCGGGTTGGCCAGGATCGCCTTCGGCTCCGAGCCGAACAGCACGCCGTGCGGCGTCGGGTAGTAGTACAGGGGCTTGATGCCCATGCGGTCGCGCACCAGCAGCAGCCGCTCCTCGCGGGCGTCCCAGACGGCGAAGGCGTACATGCCGTTGAGGCGCCCGGCCAGGCCCTCGCCCCACTCCAGGTAGGCGCGCAGGACGACCTCGGTGTCGCTGCGGGTGCGGAAGCGGTGGCCGAGCCCCGACAGCTCGGCGCGCAGCTCCTCGAAGTTGTACACCTCGCCGCTGTAGGTCAGGACGACGGGCTCGCGCCCCTCCTGTTCCGCCACCATCGGCTGGCGGCCTCCCGCGAGGTCGATGATGGCGAGCCTGCGGTGGCCGATGGCGGCGTGCCTGGCCGTCCACAGGCCCTCGTCGTCGGGGCCGCGGCAGGCCATGGTGCCGGTCATGTCCTGCGCTGTTCGGCGCTCCTCGCGCAGGTCACGCTCGAAGTCCACCCACCCGGCTATGCCACACATGCCTTGGGTCGTGCCCGGTTCCTGGTAGATCGTGGGACAAGGGCGGGCGTGCAGTCCGTCAGGCGGGCCGCCGGGCAGCCTGGAGCCGTTCACAAGCGGTGCCGTCGAGCCGCAGGTGGACCTGACGGCCGGCTGCGCGCGCTGAACCCCGCCGTCAGAGGATGAACGTGAACAGCGGCGAGCCCGGCGGGATGCGCTCCACCGTGAGCGGCCCGCCCTTCATCCTGGACAGCAGGTCGTCGAGGTCGCCCGCCCGCTCCAGCTCGATCCCGACGAGCGCAGGCCCGGTCTCGCGGTTGTTCTTCTTGATGTACTCGAAGGCGATGATGTCCTCGCCCTCGCCCAGCACCTCGTCCAGGAAGTGGCGCAGCGCCCCGGGCCGCTGCGGGAACGTGACCAGGAAGTAGTGCCGCAGCCCGATGTGCACGAGCGACCGCTCCAGCACCTCGTTGTAGCGGCTGACGTCGTTGTTGCCGCCCGACACCACGCACACGACCGGCCCCTCGGGGGAGTGGGGCAGCAGGTCGCGGGCCGCGGCGCCCGCGAGGGCTCCGGCGGGCTCGGCGATGATGCCGTCGGTCTGGTAGAGGTCGAGCATCTCGGTGCACACGGCGCCTTCATCGACCGGGACGACCTCGTCCACCAGATCTTTGACCAGCGGGAACGTGGTGTCGCCGACCCTGCCGACGGCGGCGCCGTCGACGAACGTGTCGAGCTCGGGCAGGGCGAGGGGGCCGCCGTGGTCGAGGGCGGCGCGCATGCTGGCCGCTCCCGCGGGCTCCGCGCCGATGAGGCGGGTGGCGGGCGAGTGCTCGCGCAGCCAGACGGCCAGGCCGCTGATCAGGCCGCCCCCGCCGACCGGGACGATCACCGTGCCGGGCGCCTGACCGGCCTGCCCCGCCTGCTCCAGGATCTCCAGGCCGACGGTGCCCTGCCCGGCCATCGTCCTGACATCGTCGAACGGGTGCACGTAGACCGCGCCGGTGCGCTCGCTGTCGGCGTGCGCGGCGCCGCTCGCCTCGTCGTAGGTGCCGCCGCCGACCACGATCTCCACCCGGTCGCCGCCGAGCGCCGCGATGCGCTCGCGCTTCTGCCGGGGCGTGGTGGACGGCACGTACACGCGGCCGCTGATCCCCAGCCGCGCGCAGGCGAACGCGACGCCCTGCCCGTGGTTGCCCGCGCTGGCGCAGACGACGCCGCGCCGCCGCTCGTCGTCGGTGAGCGAGGCGATCAGGTTGAACGCGCCGCGCACCTTGTAGGAGCGGCACACCTGCGCGTCCTCCCGCTTGAGCAGCACCGGGCCGCCGAGCAGGCCGGACAGCCGCTCGTTGGGCTCCAGCGCGGTACGGCGGATCACCGGCCGCAACCGATCGGCCGCCTGGCTGATCATCGCGGCGGTGAGGCGGTCGCTCATGCGTTCTCCTGGCACAGGTGGATCAGGCGAGTGGGCGTGACGATCACCGGGACGAGCACACCGGCCTCAGTGCCCCCACCAGGCCATCCTATTGCGGCGCCGCCCCCGGCTCGCCCGCTTCGCTCCACGATAGCCGCGCCCGGGAGGGCAACGCGACGCCGCACGTCACGCAGGCAGGCCAACGTGACGCCGCGCGTCAGGCAGGCAGCTTCTCCAGGGTCTGGCGGGCGATCTCGCCTTCCTCGTCGGTGGGGATGACCAGTACGGGCACCTCCGCACCGGTGGGCGACACGGCGCGTTCCCCGCCCGAGACAGCCGCGTTGAGCGTGGCGTCCACGGTGATGCCGAGCCGCTCCAGCCCCGCCAGCGACTCCGCCCGGGTGGCGGCGTCGTGCTCGCCCACCCCGCCGGTGAACACGATCGCGTCCACCCGGCCGAGCAGCGCGTAGTAGGCGCCGACGTACTTGCGGATGCGGCGCGTGTAGACGTCCAGGGCCAGCCGGGCCTCGGCGTCGTCGCGGGCGCGCACCTGGCGCATGTCGCTGGAGCCGGTGAGGGCGAGCAGCCCGCCGCCGTGGCTGAGCGCGTGCTCCACCTGCTCGGCGTCCAGCCCCAGCGTACGGGCGAGGTAGCCGCCGACGGCCGGGTCCACGTCGCCCGAGCGGGTGCCCATGACCAGCCCTTCCAGCGGCGTCATGCCCATGGAGGTGTCGAGGCTGCGCCCGCCGGAGACGGCGGTGACGCTGGCGCCGTTGCCCAGGTGCAGCACGATCAGGCCGAGATCGGCGAGGTCGCGGCCGAGCAGGGCGGCGGCGCGGCGGGAGACGTAGGCGCAGGAGGTGCCGTGGAAGCCGAAGCGCCGCACGCCCCGCTCGCGCCACTCGCGCGGCACCGCGTACGTGTACGCCTCGGGCGGTAGCGTCCGGTGGAAGGCCGTGTCGAACACCGCCACCTGCGGCACCCCGGGGAACACCTTGCGGGCCAGCCGGATGCCGGTGAGGTTGACCGGGTTGTGCAGGGGAGCGAGCGGCGACAGCTCCTCGATGGCGGCGATCACCTCGTCGTCGATCAGCACCGCCTCGGCGAACCGGTCGCCGCCGTGCACCACCCGGTGCCCGACCGCGACGGGGGTCAGTTCGGGCCCCGCCGCCGCGAACGCCTCCATCATCGCCTCCAGCCCCTCGCCGTGGCCGGGGAAGGGCCGGTCGAGAACGTAGGCAGGCCCGTCGCCGGTGCGGTGGGTCAGCCGCCCCTGCTCCTGCCCGATGCGTTCGACCAGGCCCCTGGCCGAGCGCGCTAGGGTGCGCGGGTCAACGAGCTCGTACTTGATGGAGGAGGATCCCGTGTTCAGCACGAGAATGCGGTCGGCCATGAGGCCATTTTCGCGGACCGGGGTCGCGCCGCCGCGACGGGCCCGCGCGCCCGGCTCCCGGCGGTGCTAGCGTCGTTGGCAGGGCGCGCCGGGAAGGCTGGTCGGCACAGACGTTGTGCTGCCGTCCGAGGAGTGAGCGCGATGGAACTGATCCCGCTGTCCGGCATAGACGCCTCCATGATCGACCTGGTGGGAGGCAAGGCCGCCGGGCTCGGCGAGATGATCAAGGCGGGCGAGCGGGTGCCCGACGGCTTCTGCGTCACGGTCGAGCCCTACCGGTCGGGGCAGCTCCCCGAGCGGGAGCTGGCCGCGGCCTACCAGCGGCTCGGCGGCGGGCGGGTGGCCGTCCGCTCCAGCGCCACCGCCGAGGACCTGCCGGAGGCCAGCTTCGCCGGCCAGCAGGACACCTACCTGAACGTCGAAGGCGCCGGCGAGCTGATCGACGCGGTCCGCCGCTGCTGGGGCTCCCTGTTCACCGAGCGGGCCGTCGCCTACCGCGCCGCCGCGGGCATCGCCGACGCGGCCATGGCCGTGGTGGTGCAACGCATGATCGACCCGGTCGCCGCGGGCGTGCTGTTCACCGCGAACCCGATCACCGGCTGCCGCACGGAGATGGTCGTGGACGCCGCCCCCGGCCTGGGCACCGCCGTCGTGGAGGGCAGCGTCGTACCGGACCACTACGTGCTCGGCGAGGACGCGCCGATCGCGGCGGACCCGTCCGGATGCCTGGACGCGGACCAGCTCGGACGGCTGCGCGCGGCCGGAAAGCGCCTGCGACGGCACTTCGGCTCGCCCCAGGACGTCGAATGGGCCATCGACGCGGACGGCACCCTGTGGCTGCTGCAGTCGCGGCCGGTCACCACGCTGTTCCCGCAGCCGCCCGACACCGGCGACACCCGGCTCTACCTGGAGATCGGCCATGTGCAGGGCATGCTGCGCCCGTGCACCCCGATGGGGGTCTCGCTGCTGAAGACGGGCGCGGCCCTGTGGTTCGAGGCGGCGGGGGCCAGGGTGGACCGGCGTGACCCGCTGCCCCGGCTGGTGCCGATCGGCGGGCGGCTCTACTTCGACGTGACCGACTTCGTGCGCAACAAGGGCATGCGGGGGCGGCTCGGCCCGTCCCTGGAGATCTACGGGCCGCGCGTGCAGAACGCGGTGCGGCACATGCTGGACGACCCGCGCTTCGCGCCCCGGCCCGGCCTGCCGTTCAACCACAGGAGCGCGATCAGGGGCACGCTCCGGCTGCTGCCCGTGGTGGTCGCCGGGGTGGTGTCGAGCCTGGCCAACCCCGCGCGCGGCCGGGCCCGCGCCTTCCGCGGCGTCGCCGAGATCAAGCGGCTGCTCACCCCGCCGGGGGAGTCCGCGACGGCCGCGGAACGGCTGCGCTGGGTGATCGAGGACTCCCACAGGCCGATCATGAGCATCGACATGCACGGCATACTCGGGCCGCTCAGCGCGGGAATGATCGCCGGGACGATCCCGGCCGCGCTGCTCAACGGCGTCGCCACCGAGGAGGAGCTCGGCACCGTGCTCGGCGGCATGCCGTACAACGTGACCACGCGGATGGACCTGGAGCTGTGGCACCTGTCCGTGCGCGCCCGCGAGCACCGCGACCTGTTCCTCGGCACCCCGCCCGAGCAGCTCGCCGCCGCCTACTTCGCGGGCGAGCTGCCCGACGTCGGCATGGCGGGCTTCCTGCAGGAGTACGGCATGCGCGCGGCGGCCGAGGTGGACGTCGGCGTGCCCCACTGGGACGAGGACCCGGCGCCGCTGTTCGCCACGATCGCCAACTACCTGCGGGTCGAGGACCCCGAGCAGGCGCCCGACCGGCGCTTCGCGGCGGCGGCGGCCAGGGCCGAGGCCATGATCGTGACGTTGTCGCGGCGGGCGCGGCGCAGGCGGCCGGTGCGCGGCCGGCTGGCCGTCTTCTTCCTGCGCCGCTCCCGGGAGCTCACCGGGCTGCGGGAGATCGGCAAGTTCGCCTGGCTGCCCGCCATCCAGGCGGCCCGGCGGCAGCTCCTGCTCGTCGGCGCCGACCTGGCCGCCCGCGGCCTGCTGGAGCGTGCCGGCGACATCATGTTCCTGACGCTCGGCGAGGCACGCGAGGCCGTCCAGAACGGCGCCGACCAGCGGCGCCTGGCCGCCGCCCGGCGCGCGGAGCACGAACGCGAGCTGCGCAGGACCGCCGTCCCCGGTGCCCTGCTGTCCGACGGGACCGACGTGGAGACGCTCGCCCCCGTCCCGCCCGCGCAGGACGGCGTCCTGACCGGGATGGCCGGCGCCGCCGGGCGGGCCACCGGCAGGGCGCGGGTCATCCGCGACCCGCAGGGCGCGCGCATCGAACCGGGCGAGATCCTCGTCGCGCCCACCACCGACCCCGGCTGGACACCCCTGTTCCTGACGGCCGCCGGCCTCGTCACCGAGACCGGCTCGCAGGTGGCGCACGGCCCCACCGTCGCCCGCGAGTACGGCATCCCCGCCGTCATCTGCGTCCGCGACGCCACCCGCGAGATCACCACCGGGCAGCTCATCACGATCGACGGCGTGGCGGGCACCGTGCGGCTGGAGCCCGAATGACGAGGGCCCGCGGGCGCCGAGAAGAATGAAGCCATGACGCGTGCTGTGTACATCGCTGCCGGTGAGGCGGGAAGCAACAAGGGGACCGTCGCGCTCGGCCTGGTGGAGCTGCTGTCCCGGCAGGTCGGGACGGTGGGGGTGTTCCGGCCCGTGGTACGGGCGGGCCGGGAGGACGCCCTGATCAACACCATCAGGAGCAGGTTCCAGCTCGCGCTGCCGTACGAGGCGTACGCGGGCGTCACCTACGACGAGGTGCACGCCGACGTGGAACGGGCGGCCGGCGACGTGGTGGCCCGCTACCGCGCGCTGGCCGGGCGGTGCGACGCGGTGGTGGTGGTCGGCACCGACTACACCGACGTGGGGGCGCCGACCGAGTTCGGGTTCAACGCCCGGCTGGCGGCCGACCTGGGCACGCCCGTGGTCAACGTGGTGAGCGGCAGGGGCAGGACGGACGCGCGGATCGGCGCGGCGGTCGAGCTGTCGGCCAGGGAGCTGGCCCACCACCACGCCCGCGAGCTGGCCGTGGTGGTCACCCGCGCCGCCGGGCCGCTCACCCTGGAGCACCCGACGCCGGTGTTCGTGCTGCCGGAGACGCCGTCGCTGCGCGCCCCGGCGGTGGCCGACCTGCTCGACGCCTGCGACGGCCGGCTCTACCTGGGCGAACGCGACGGCCTCGGCCGCGAGGCCAGCGCGCTGATGGTGGGCGCCATGTCGCTGCCCGGCATCCTCGACCGCCTCACCGAGGGCGCCGCCGTCATCATCCCGTCCGACCGGGCCGCCGCGCTGCTGCCCGGCCTCATCGCGGCGCACACCGCGCCGGGCTTCCCCGCCCTGGCGGCCGTGGTCCTCACCGGCGGCACCGACCTGCCCGCCCCCGTCGAACGGCTGCTGCGCGGCATGACGATCCCGCTGCCGGTGATCGCCACCGACCACGACACGTTCGACACGGCGACCCGCCTGTCGGAGGTCGAGGGCCGCTTCACCCCCGAGGCGGGCGGGAAGATCGACACGGCGGTCCGGCTGTTCGCCGAGCACGTGGACGGGCCGCTGCTGCTCGAACGGCTGGACATCGCCAAGACCGACGTCGTCACCCCCCTCATGTTCGAGTACGAGCTGCTCGACCGGGCCCGCGCCCGCCGCAGGCACATCGTGCTGCCAGAAGGGGAGGAGCCGCGCATCCTGCGCGCCGCCGACACCCTGCTGCGCCGCGGCGTCGCCGAGCTCACCCTGCTCGGCGACGAGGAACGCATCCGGGTCCGGGCCGCCCAGCTCGGCCTCGACCTGGCGGACGCCCGGGTGCTCAGCCCGTTCGACGCGGAGCTGCGCGAACGCTTCGCCCAGGCGTACGCGGAGGCCCGCGCGCACAAGGGCATGACCGTCGAGCTGGCCCGCGACACCGTCACCGACGTGTCCTACTTCGGCACGCTCATGGTGCACACCGGCATGGCCGACGGCATGGTGTCGGGCGCCGCGCACACCACCGCGCACACCATCCGGCCCGCGTTCGAGATCCTGCGGCTGGGCCTCGTCTCCAGCGTGTTCTTCATGTGCCTGGCCGACCGGGTGCTCGTCTACGGCGACTGCGCCGTCAACCCCGACCCGAGCGCCGAACAGCTCGCCGACATCGCCATCGCCTCCGCCCGCACCGCCGCCCTGTTCGGCGTCGAACCCCGGATCGCCATGCTGTCGTACTCGACGGGCGTCTCAGGCGCGGGCGCCGACGTCGACAAGGTCCGCGCCGCGACCGAGCTGGTCCGTTCGCGCCGGCCCGACCTCCAGGTGGAGGGGCCGATCCAGTACGACGCCGCCGTCGACCCCACCGTGGCCCGCGCCAAGATGCCCGACAGCAGGGTGGCCGGGCGGGCCACCGTGTTCGTGGTGCCCGACCTGAACACCGGCAACAACCTGTACAAGGCGGTGCAGCGGAGCGCGGGGGCCGTCGCGGTGGGGCCGGTGCTGCAGGGGCTGCGCAAGCCGGTCAACGACCTGTCGCGGGGCGCGACCGTGGCCGACATCGTCACGACCGTCGCCGTCACCGCCGCCCAGGTGCGCGACGACTGACCGCCCCCGGGACCAACGGCGCGCGTTCACGGGACTTCCTGCCCGGGTGCCAGGGGCTTCGCGCGACCAGGGTGGAGGTGAGCATCAGGCCGCCCGTGACAACCCGATGGGAGGCGCGTGATGGACGCGCTGGTCGTGTACGAATCGATGTTCGGCAACACCAAGCTGATCGCCGAGGCGGTCGCGGAGGGGCTGGCGACCCGCATGCGCGTCGAGGTCGCCGAGGTCGGCTCCGCGCCCGCGGCGGTGGGGCCGGAGTTCGGGCTGCTGGTGGTGGGCGGGCCGACGCACGCCTTCTCCATGAGCAGGGCCGCCACCCGCCGCTCCGCCGCCCAGCAGGCCACCGCGCCGCTGATCTCCCGGAGGGACGGGGTGCGCGAATGGCTCGCCACCCTGCGCACCTCCTCGGCCGGGCTGCTCTCGGCCGCCTTCGACACCCGCATCGCCAAGCCGCGCATGCCCGGCTCCGCCGCCCGCGGGATCGCCAAGCGGCTGCGGCGCCTCGGGATCAGGGCCGTGGCGCCTGCGCAGGGGTTCCACGTCACCGGGACGGAGGGGCCGCTGCTGGCGGGCGAGGTGGAGCGGGCGAGGCAGTGGGGCGAGAGCCTGGCGGCGTCGTTCCCCGTCGCCACCCTGTGAGGAGCATGGGACAGGGCCGAAGGTCCCATCGGGTGAGGGCCTTCGGCTCCCGCGCGCCCGCCGTACAGGGTGATCTATTGGAGGCATGGACGCTCCCACGCCTGCCCTGACCGGGCTCGCCGACGACGAGGCCACCCGCCTGCTGGCCGGACACGGGCGCAACGAGCTGCCCGAAGCGAGACCGCCGTCCCTGGCGGCGCGGGCGGCGCGCCAGCTCGCCGACCCGCTGTCCGTCCTGCTGCTGATCGCCGGCCTGGTCACCCTCGCTGTCCTGCGCGAGGTGCCGGAAGGCGCCGCGATCCTGGCCATCCTGCTGGTCAACGTGGTCATCGGGGTGACGCAGGAGGTCAAGGCCGAGCAGGCGGTACGCGCCCTGCGCACGCTGACCGCGCCCATGGCCAAGGTCCGCCGGGGCGGCACCGTCCGGCGGATCCCGGCGGCCGAGGTC
Source organism: Nonomuraea monospora (assembly GCF_039531895.1). Classification (NCBI taxonomy): domain Bacteria; kingdom Bacillati; phylum Actinomycetota; class Actinomycetes; order Streptosporangiales; family Streptosporangiaceae; genus Nonomuraea; species Nonomuraea monospora. The sequence goes on along the minus strand of NZ_BAAAQX010000024.1, from coordinate 131,765 downwards.
GTGCCGGGGGACGTCATCGAGGTGGCGGCGGGCGACCGGGTGCCCGCCGACGGGCGGGTGGCGGAGGCGGCCTCGCTCGCGGCCAACGAGTCGATGCTGACGGGGGAGTCGCGTTCGGCGGCCAAACGCGCCGGCGGGCACGCCGACGGACCGCTGGGGGACCGCGACGGGGAGCTGTTCTCCGGCACCATGGTGGTGCGCGGCTCGGGAGTCGCGGTCGTCACCGCCACCGGCGCGGACACCCAGATGGGCGCGATCGCCTCCGCGTTGCAGGGGCCCGTGAAGGGACCGCTGGAGGTGGAGCTGGCCAAGGTGTCCAGGCGGGTCGGCGTGCTGGCCGTCGTCGCCGGCGTGGTGATGGTGGTGCTCGGCTTCACCAGGGGCGGGATCGCGCCGTTCGAGCTGGTGCTGGCCGGGGTGGCGCTGGCCATCGCGGCGGTGCCGGAGAGCATGGCGGCGGCCGTCACCACCGCGCTGGCGCTCGGGTCGCAGCGCATGGCCCGGCTCGGCGTCATCGTGCGCAGGCTGTCGGCGATCCAGGCGCTCGGCGCCACCACCGTGATCGCCTCCGACAAGACCGGCACGCTCACCACCGGCCGCCTGGCCGTGCAGGACCACGTGGCCGTGCGCGGCGCGGACCTGTGGCGGGCCGCCGTCCGCTGCAACGACGCCCGCGACGGGCTCGGCGACGCGATGGACGTCGCCCTCGCCAACGCCGCTGCCGAGCATGGGGTACGTGCGGACGAGCCCAGACTGGCCACCCGGCCCTTCGACGCCGACACCCGCTCGATGGCCGTCGTCACCGTCAGCCGAACCCCTTCCGCACGGGGAGTGCTGACGACGCAGGGCGGCTCCGCGTCGGCGGCGGTCGCCCACGCCCCCGTGCTCACCGTGAAAGGCGCCCCCGAAGTCGTCCTGGCACTCTGCGAGCCGGGAAAGGAGACCGACCGGCTGACCGCCGCCGTCCCAGACCTGGCCAAGAGAGGGCTGCGGGTGCTGGCGCTGGCCGAAGGAGACACCGACGACCTCGACGCCACCGGGCTGCGGCCGGTGGGCCTGGTCGGGCTGAGCGACGAGATCCGCCCGTCGGCCCAGCAGGCGGTGGCGGACGCGCGACGCGGCGGCATCCGCGTCATCATGGTGACCGGCGACCACGCCGACACCGCCCGCGCCGTGGCCGAGCAGGTCGGCATCGAGCCGGACCCGGTGGTGACGGGCGAGGCCCTGAACGGCGACGACCGCCCGGGCAGGCTGCGCGAGGCGGGCGTCCTGGCCCGCGTGGACCCGGCCACCAAGCTGGACCTGGTGCACGCCCTGCGCGAGGGCGGCGAGATCGTCGCGATGACCGGCGACGGCGTCAACGACGCCCCGGCCCTGCGGCACGCGGACGTCGGGGTGGCCATGGCGGGCGAGGAGGGCACCGACGTGGCCCGCGAGGCCGCCGCCGTGGTCGTCACCAACGGCGAGCTGGGCACCATCGTCACCGGCGTCCGCGAGGGACGCCGCCTGCACCGCAACGTCGCCTCCATGATCGGCTACCTGCTGGCGGGGAACCTGGCGGAGATCTTCCTTGTCCTCGTCGGCCTGTTCCTCTGGCCCGACCTGGTCATCCCGCTGCTGCCGGTGCAACTGCTCTGGATCAACCTGGTGCTGGACGGCATCCCCGCCATCGCCCTGGGCGTCGACCGCGCCCCCGGCGACCCCCTCGCGGCCAGCCCGTCCAGGGACGGCCTGCTGTCACGGCGGGTGCTGACCCGCATCGCGGTGCGCTCGCTCATCGTCGGCCTGCTGGTGGTGGTGGCCGTCGAGGTCGCCCGCCGGCTCGGCTGGGACGACACCATGGTCAGGACCCAGGCCGTGCTGACCCTCGTGTTCGCCCGGCTGACGCTGGCGTACGTGGCGCGGGCCGGGCGGTGGACGTTCGAGCGCGGGTGGTGGCGCGGGCGGGCGGTGCTGGTCGCCGTCGCCGGTACGGCCGCGTTGCAGGCGCTGGTCACGCTGGTGCCTGCGCTGGGCGCCCTGCTCGCGCTCGCCCCGCTGCCGCCGGTGGGCTGGGCCATGGCCGTGGGCGCCGCCGTCCTGACGCCGCCGCTGTGCGACCTCGTGCGGAGGTGGGGCCGGACGTCCCGTTAGGACGGGGACCTTCGGCCCTACTGGCGCGCCGCCCGTACGGCGATCATGAGATTCAGGCACCCGCCGGGGAGAAAGAACGACCCCCATCCCCAGGGGCGGCCCCGTCCGACGGCAGAGCAGCCGGGGAGTGACCGGCAGTCACAATGGCGAGCCCGGCCGGGCGGACGAGGCCGCCTTCTCACCCGGCGGGTGCCTCCGCATCGCCCCTCGCCGGGCTCGCCAGGCCCCGCCCGATGACCGGCGGCGCGGCGGGACTTTCGTCCAGACCGTCAGGACCTTCGCCGCTGACCGCGCGGCCCGCCGTACGCGAGCCTGGGACGTGGAAACGAGGTGGGAGAACATGTCGATCGAAGTCAAGGACGTCATGGGACGAGTCGCCATCGCGGTGCTGGCGGACGCGTCGTTCGCCGACATCGTGGCCGCGATGAAGCGGTTCGCGGTGGGCGCGGTCACCGTGATCGACGCCGACCGCCGCCCGATGGGCGTGGTCTCGGAGGACGATCTGCTGCTCAAGGAGATCGACACCGTGCGGCACAGCGTGTCGATGTTCGAGTCCGGCAGGCAGCGGCGCGAGCACGAGAAGGCCGCCGGTGTCACGGCGTCCCAGCTCATGACGTCCCCGGCGATCACCGTCACCCCCGGCGTCGGCCTGCGCGACGCGGCCAGGCTCATGCACGACAGGCGCGTCAAGCAACTGCCCGTGATCGACCCGGTCAGCGGGCGCATCGTGGGCACCCTGCACCAGCGGGACGTGCTGCGCGTCTTCACCCGGCCCGCCGGCGAGCTGGAGGCCGACGTCCGGGCCGTGCTTCCGGCGAGCGGGACGTTCACGGTCGAGACGGAGTCGGGCGTGGTGAAGGTCGGCGGGCGGGTGTGCCGGCGGTCCCAGGTGATGGCGCTCGCCGAGGCCGTTCGCGGCGTCGAGGGTGTGGTGGACGTCGTGTGCGAGGTGGTCTGCGACGACGACGACCTCGTGATCGTCCCGCCGCTGCTGTGATCGGGGTGCCGCCCGACCTGGCCACGTGCGCCGGCTGCCTGCGCGAGCTGTTCGACCCCGCCAACCGGCGCCACCGCTACCCGTTCATCGCCTGCGCGGCCTGCGGCCCCCGGGCGTCCATCGTGGAAGGCCTCCCCTACGAGCCGCACCTCGCCCTGGACCTGGATCAGCTGACGACGTCGTAGATCAGCTTGACGATCCCGTTGGGGTAGGACTCCGACGCCCGGAGGGTCAGCGCCTGCTTGTCCTTGTCGGCCCTGCTGAACAGGCCCTTCCCGGCGCCGAGCAGCACCGGGAACATGAGCAGGTGGTACCGGTCGATCAGGCCCGCCTCGGACAGCCGCCGGGCGAGCTCGGCGCTGCCGTGGATGAAGATCGCGCCGCCTTCGGCCTTCTTCAGCTCGACGACGTCCTCGGTAGACCGCAGGATCGTCGTCGGCCCCCACCCCTCGACGAGGGCGTCGTCGGGCAGCGTGGCCGAGACCACGTACTTGGGCAGCTCCTTGAAGGCGGCGTGGTCCTCGGAGTCGCGCCAGATCGGCGCGAACGCCTCGTAACTGCGGCGGCCGAACATCAGCGCCGTCGTCTCCGCCATCTCCTCGCCCTTCAGCGAGAAGGCCTCGGGCAGGAACTCGATGTCCTTGACCACCCAGCCGCCGCTGCGGTGCTCCTCGCCGGGCCCGCCGCCCGGGGAGTCCACGACACCGTCGAGCGAGATGAATCCGGTGTAGACCAGATCGCGCATGTGCTGTTCTCCTCAAGGTCGGCGACGACATCGCGAGGTGCCGCGCCCATATTACGGACCGATCAGGGCACCGTCTTGTACGAAAACGACAAATGCGCCGACAGGCCACGCGCCACCTGACCACCCTCCCTCGTGGCCCTCGCGCCGGCGTCCGCGGCATGCACACCCCGGGCCGTCTGGACGGCGGCACGCCGCTCACGGTTCTGAGCTCAGGAAGATCCTCGCCAGGCTCTGACCGGGTGACGTTCGCCGGGCCCGCCGTTGCCTCCATACGGGTAGGGGGTATACGGTGGGCCCGCTGAAACGCGAACGAACCGCCTGGAAGGTAGCAATGTCCGAATCAATGCATCACGGTGGACATGAGGAGTCAGGTCATGCCCACCACGGGCCGATGAAGGCGACCTGGGGAGTGGCGGCGTCGGCGACGCTGCACTGCCTCACCGGGTGCGCCATCGGCGAGGTGCTCGGCATGGTGATCGCCACCGCCCTGGGCTGGCACGACCTGCCCAGCATCGCGCTGGCCGTCGTCCTGGCGTTCATCTTCGGCTACGCGCTCACCCTGCGCGGTCTGTTCCGCGCGGGTCTCAAGTGGCGCGCCGCGCTGCGGCTCGCGCTGGCCGCCGACACGCTGTCGATCCTCGTCATGGAGATCGTCGACAACGGCATCATGCTGGTCATCCCCGGCGCGATGGACGCGGGGCTCACGTCCCTGCTGTTCTGGGGCGCGCTGGCGGTCTCGCTGCTCGTCGCCTTCCTCGTCACCTGGCCCATCAACAAGTGGATCATCGGCCGCGGCAAGGGTCACGCCGTGATCCACGCCTACCACCACTGAGCCGGTCGCCTCACCTTTCACACCCGTCACGACTTCACTGGCGATGTGCGCCGCGTGCGTATTTTTCAGCGGTCAAACCCCGGAAACCCGCTCACGCTCGAGTACGGCACCTTCAGTCCATGGGCTAGGAAATGGGAGTGACCTATGCCGCCGGTGATCGTCGGGCGTGACGGCCCGCTGTCCGGACAGCGATTTCCGATCGACGACCGGCCGATGACGTTCGGCCGCAGGAACGACAGCCGCATCGTGATCGCCAGCGTGCGCGCCTCGCGCGCGCACGCCGAAGTGCGTCACGAATCGGGCCGGTACGTCCTGTACGACCTGGGCAGCCGCAACGGCACCCTGGTCAACGGCGTCCGGGTGACCCGGCACGACCTCCAGCCCGGCGACGTGATCGCGATCGGCGACGAGGTGTTCCGCTTCGAGGCGTCCGACGACGTCGAGACCATCATGGACCCGGCGCTCATGCGGGAGATCGGCCGGCAGGCGGCGCGCCCGGTCGATCCCGCCCAGGTCCTGCGCGTGACGATCAGCGGCGGCGGCCCCGTCGGGCTCGGGTTCGCCCTGCTCCTCGACCACCTGATGGGCGATCGGGTGGCGGTCACCGTGTACGACGGCCGCTGGATGCTCGACGGCGACCGGGTCGTGTGGAAGGGCCAGGAACAGGGCAACATCCGGAGGCAGCAGGTCGTGACGGTGCAGAGCCGCCAGTACCTGAACCTGCCGGAGAAGGTGCAGGCGCGGCTGTTCAGCCCGGACGCCTACACCGAGATGTGGCCCGCCGGCCCCGACTCGATCCGTGGTCGCAGCCCGCGCAACCTGCGTATCTCCTACATCGAGGACACCCTGCTGGCGATGGCCGGCGAGCGGCCCGGCCGAATCCGGCTCGTCCCCGAGCGCTTCGACCCCGCCGAGCACCAGGAGGCCGCGGCCCGCGACCACGTGCTGGCCATCTGCGAGGGCGGCCGGTCGCGCACCAGGGAGCACTTCGCCGCCAAGTTCGGCACCGCCGACACCTCCATCTACTCGCTCGACGGCCACCACCTGCGCGACGTCGTCCTCGGCCTGCGGGTCAAGTCCGAGCTGCCCGACCCGATGACCGTCCTGCTCACCGTCGCGCAGAACCGCTTCCTGCTGAACGCCCTGCGCGGCGAGGGCTTCCTCAACATGCGGCTGACCGACGCCGAAGCCGAGGAGGTCATCGGCATCGACCCGGTCAGGCACGTCTTCGAGGAGTGCGTGGCCTCCAGCCCATGCCTCATGGACCGCACCGAGCACGGCGAGTTCCGCTGCTCCACGCACAGCACGCTGTTCCTGCCCGCCCTGGTCAAGGGGTCGAAGCTGTGGGCGCGGGTGATGGAGGGGCTGCGGTTCTTCGGCGTGCCGGAGGAGAACCTGAGCGCGGTCACCGCGTTCCGGCTCGACATGGTGCAGCGGCCCCGCTTCACCGCGCAGCTCTACCCGCCCACCTCCGCCACCCCCGGCACGTACGGCTTCCTGCTCGGGGACGCCGCCAACGCCATCCACTTCTGGCCGGGCCGCGGCCTCAACAGCGGGCTGGGCTCGGCCATCTCGCTGGCCAGGACGCTCAGCCAGAGCTGGCAGGGCCGGCCGTTCAGGGACGCCGACTTCATCCGGCACGAGGCGGCCATGTCGATGCTGCAGTATCGGCACAAGAGCCGCGCCTGGAAGGCGATGGTCACCACCGACGGGCACGGTGTCACGCGGGCGATCAAGGACGAGATCGCGCAGGGGATCGAGGAGGCCGCCGCGAGCCCCGATCCCGGCGCCGCCAAGGACGCCGACCTGGACGTGCTCATGGACCGGCTGCGGCAGATCCGGGACCGGCTGGCGACGCGCATCCCCGGGATGCCGGACGACGCCCGGCTCCGGGGGCATCTGCGGGGGATGAAGGCGGAGACGTTGCGGACGCTGCTGATCAGCGGGGCGTGGGACACGCTGGTCATGGGCGGGGAAGAGGTCGACATCGACATCTTCTACCGGCAGGACCCGCCCGACGTGCTGGTGTCCAGGACGCCGGTGGCGGTGGCGGATGTGGCGGGGGAGGGGCAGCAGCTCACCAAGGTCATCCGGCGCGAGCAGGTCACCTGACGTCAGGCGGTGCGGCGCAGGGCCCACTCGACGCCGGGGCACCGGTCCATCACCACGTCCAGCCCGGCCTCCAGCGCCCGCCCCGCCGCGGCCTCGTCGACCACCCCGAGGGGCAGCCAGACCGCACCGGCCCCGATGGCGATGGCCTCGTCGATCGCCTCACCGGCGTACTCGGACCGGCGGTACACGGCGACCACGTCCACCTTGCCCGGCACCTCGGCCAGCGACTCGTAGCCGGGCTCGCCCAGCACGGTCTCGCCCGCCGGATGGACGGGAATGATCCGCCGGCCGCGCGACTTGAGCAGCGCCGCCTGGTCGTAGGCGGTACGGCCCGGGTTGTCGGCCAGGCCGACGAACGCCCACGTGTGAGCCTCGGCCAGGAGGCGACGGATGACGTTCTCGTCCGCGAAACGGTTTCCCATGTTCCGGGCAACACCCGTGGCGGGCCGCGCATTTCCGTACCGGTAAAAGGGCGCGCCGCCAGATTCCGCCCAGCCGATGCGCGCCACCGCGCATACCTCGGGACTGACGGGCAGGGGACGGAAGCAGGGGGATGGATCTGACCGCCGAAGGGCTAGGAGGAGACACATGGATCCGTCGACCCAGGAGACCGGCAAGGTCACGGGCACTCAGGACAAGGACTACAACCTGATCTGGTTCGTCGAGCAGTGCCTGAGCAACGTGCTGCGGCTGGAGAACTACATCGCCGACGCGGAACGCACGGGCGACCAGGAACTGGCGAGCTTCTTCCGCCGCGCCCAGGCCGAGAGCCGTAAGGGTGCCGAGCAGGGCAAGGAGCTGCTCAGCAAGCGCCTGATCAAGTAGGTCTTCCGGAAGTCTCCGCGCAAGCGGCCCGCCCGTCACGGGGGGCCGCTTGCGCGTTCACCGCTCCCTCCCTGGCATTGGCCCCGCAGGACCTCGGCCTGCCTTCGCAGGACAGTCGCCGCGAGGTCGCCGGGAAGCGGTACCGGCACCGGCTGGTCGGCGACCTCACCCTCGACTGCGACACGTGGAGCAGCCCCGACGGGTCGGGCCAGCGGCTCAGGGTGCTGACCGCCGAGCCCGGCACCCCGTCGTACGACGCGCTGCGCATCCTCGCCTCCTGGGGCACCGGCCAACCGAGCCTCTCGCACTGAGGACGGGGGCCACGGCGGCACGATCAGCCTCTCGCACTGGGGCACGGCAGCACGACCGGCCTTTCGCGCCGACGGCGGGTCACGGCAGCACGACCAGCCGCCTGCCCTTCAGGTCGGTGCGCTGCCAGGCGGTCTCGATGCCGCTCAGCGGCACCCGCTCCACCCCGAAGACCAGCTCACCGGCCCGCGTCCAGGCCACGACCTGCCCGTACGCCTCGCCCATGGTCGCCGCGTCGAGGCCCTTGGCCGCGCCGTAAATCTCGACCCCGGACGTCCGCAGGGCGTCCGCGGGCAGGTTGAGGGCGGGCGCGGCGGACTCGCCGACCTGGACGATCCGCGTCGGCCTGCCGAACCCGAACGACTCCGGGACGAGCGTGCCCAGCAGGACCTCGGTGGGCCGCCCCCACAGGTAGTCCAGGACGACGTCGTAACCGTCACCCCTGGCGTCGGCGAACGCCCGGGCGAGCACGTCGTCCGGCACGGCCGTGTTGATCACGGCGTCGGCGCCGAGCTCCCGCACCTCGCGCAACTGCGTGTCGTCGCGGCCGGTGGCGACGATCCGCCCGGCGCCGAGCAGCCGGGCCACCTGCACCGCGAGCCGCCCGGCCACCCCGGTGGCGCCCTGCACCAGCACCGTCTCGCCGGGGACGAACCCGGCGGCGGTCCTGATCGCCATGCCGGTGATGGCCGAGGCGAGCACGGTCACGACGGCCGGGTCGACGTCCTCGGGGACGGGGGCGTACGAGCCCGCGGGCACCACCGTGCGCTGGGCGAGCGCCCCGTAGGGCAGGCGCGGGTTGCCGAACCCGACGAGGGTGCCGTCGGGCAGGGCGCCTACGCCGTCGAAGGCGGGGATCGCCGGCAACCGGCCGGTGAAGCCCGCGCTCGTGTAGTGCGTGCCGGCCGCGATGGCCTTGTCGACGTTCTCGACGGCCACCGCCTTGACGTCGATGAGCACCTCCCCTTCGCCGGGCACCGGGTCGGGAAAGTCCTCGTAGCGAGGTACGCCGCCGATCTCGTGCAGCACCGCCGCCTTCATCTCAGCTCCCTCTCTATCAGTGATAGATAGGGGCGACTCTAGCACTGATAGAGTGCGGGCGGGAGGTGCCGGATTTGGCATTGGACAAGCAGCGGATCGTCGCCGAGGCCGTCGCCCTGCTCGACGCCGAGGGCCTCGACGGGGTGACCACGCGCCGGCTGGCCGCCCGGCTCGGCGTCAAGTCGCCCACCCTCTACTGGCACGTCCCGAACAAGGCCGCCCTCGTCACCGCGATCGCCGAGGCGATCCTGGAGCAGCAGTTCCCCGAGCTGACGCCCCCCGGTCCGGCGGAACGCTGGCAGGACTGGCTGATCGGCCTGGCCGAGCGGCTGCGCCGCGCGCTGCTCGCCCACCCGGACGGCGCCAGGGTCATCTCGCTCTCCCAGCTCTCGCTCAAGATGGCCGCGATCTCGGAGCTGGCCATGAGCGCGCTCGTCGGGCGGGGCATCCCGCTGCGGCGGGCCCGGCTGATCGTGCTGACGGTGGAGCGGTTCACGGTGGGGTTCGTGCTGGAGGAGCAGGCGCCGCGGCCGGACGTGGAGGGGTTCGACATGGACGCCTTCGCCACGGCGTTCCCCACGGTGATCGCCGGGGTGACCGAGTACTTCCAGCCGGGGCGCACCGTGGACGACCTGTTCCGCGACTGCCTGGAGGAGATCGTGGGCGGCACGTAGCATGGGATCCGTGCAGACGTTCGTGCACGGTGAGGCTGTGTGGGGCGTCGCGTCCCCGCGGCGGCCCAGCTCGGTGTCCGGGGTGAGCATGGCGGGGTTCCAGGTCCGTGACCTGGACGCGCTCCGCATGGTCCCGCATCCGGCCGTGACGCTGCTGCTGGAGTTCGGCGCGGGCTCGCCCGTCATCGACGGCGGGGCGGGGCGGCTACAGAGCGGCAGTCTCGCCGGCGGGCCGGGGTACGGGGCCGGAGGGGCGGTCTGGGTGCGGGGGCAGAACGTCGAGTGCGTGCAGGTGCGCCTGTCCCCGTTGATCGCCCGCGCCGTCCTGGGCGTGTCTCCGGCGGAGCTCGACGGCGTCGTGGTGCCCCTCGAAGACCTGTGGAGCCGCCGGGAGGTGTCGGAGATCCGCGAGCGGCTGGCCGAGGCCGGCACCTGGCGGGAGCGTTTCGCGATGACGGACGCGCTGCTCGCCCGCCGCCACGAGGAGCGGGAGCCGGTGGATCCCGAGGTGGCCTGGGCGTGGGATCGGATCGTCGCCGGTCGCGGCCTGGTGCGGGTGGACGGGCTCGCGGAGGAGGTCGGCTGGAGCCGCAAGCGCCTGTGGTCGCGGTTCCGCGCCCAGCTCGGGCTGCGGCCGAAGCGCGCCGTGACGCTGATCCGCTTCGATCACGCCGCCCACCGGCTGGTCGCGGGCGAGGGCGCGGCCAGGGTGGCGGCCGACGCCGGTTACGCCGACCAGTCCCACCTGCATCGGGAGGTGATGGCGTTCGCCGGGGTGACGCCCGGGACGGTGGCCGACGAGCCGTTCCTGGCGGTCGACGACTTCGCCTGGCCGGGCCACGCCTGACCCAGATGGCGGGCCACCGAACCGAAGCGGGCCACCGAACCGAAGCGGGCCACCGGACCGAAGCGGGCCACCGGACCGAAGCGGGCTACCGGACCAACGCGGGCTACCGGACCGAACGCGGGCGGTCGGCCCGCTGGACCCAGCCGAGGAAGACCCCCTCAGGCGAGCGCGCCGCCAGCGCCGCCGCGATCGACCCGTGCAGGTGGGCCTCGTTGGGCAGGGCGAGGCGCTGCTCCTCCGGCTCGTCGTAGAGCGACAGGTCGAGCCGGGCCTGCGGATACCGGCGAACCCCGTCCACGACCGTGGCCTCACCCACGTACGTCAGCGCGACCGACCGCAGCCTCGACCACGGATGATCGTTGACGCCACGCGAGGAGACGACCAGCACCCCCAACGCCTTGGCCTGCACATTTATCCGGATATATCCGGCGACGGCGATGATCACCACCAGCACCACGCCCACCATGAAGGCCACGTAGTCAGGCGCGTCCGTCCCCCGGTCGTCGGGCAACGCCGCGCCGATGAGCCCCACCACGATCAGGACGACCACGGCCACGACCATCATCAGGCACCCGAACAGGCCCCGCTGCTGCCTGAGCGCGACCCCTCGCAGGTCGAAGGCGGTCCCGTCGGCCGGCTGATGGAGCACCCTCGGCGCGACGGCGGACGAGCTCCACCGCCTGACGTCCCCCCGGCAGAGCAGCAGCCCGCCCGCGACGCCGCACACCGCGGCGGCGATCCCGGCGAGCTGCGACGGGTACACCCGGCCGTCGCTCATCCCGATGGCCAGGCCGGAGCCGAGGATCAGCAGCGGGCAGATTCCGAACAGGGCCTTGCGCATCAGCCCGATCGCCATGGGGCCGCCCAGCCAGACCCGGGCCAGCCAGAAGCACCAGACCGCGCTCCAGAACACCCCCGCGAAGATCTCGAAGGGGGCGGTCCCGCCCTCCCAGACGAGCACGACGCCGCCGATGAGACCGGCCCAGAGGAGGGCGAGCAGGGCGACGGCCAGGTGGAGGGCGAGGGGACGCTGCATGCGCGGAAGCCTAGCCCGGTTCTTCGCAGGTAGGTGAATGCTGTCGCTGGCTGGTCGTCTGGATCATGCGTTACAGGGTCAGCCAGCGCGGCCGGGTGGGGTCGACGTCCAGCAGGGCCAGCAGCCGGTGTTGCAGGAGGTCGGGGATCAGGATCTGGGGCGGGCTGGTGGCGGTGGCGGGGATGAGCCGGATGCGTTCCAGCGCGGTGAAGATCAGTCGTGCGGTGGGCCGGTCGGGGCTGTTGCCGGGGTGGAACAGCAGCCGGGTTCCGGGCAGCAAGGCGTTGCGGACCTGGCGTTCGATCAGGCAGAAGACGAGCAGGGCCAGGCAGATGACGCTGATCAGCGCGGTGATGCGGCGGTTGTGTTTGAGGAACATCGGGGCGATGGCGAGCGGGCCTTTGATGTCGCCGTAGCGGCGTTCGACGACCGGCTGGCCCTTGTAGCGGATCAGGACCTCGGCGGCGTCGGCCTGCTCGGGTGGCAGGGTGGTCAGCAGGGCGTACCAGCCGTCAGCGCTCGCGTCGGTGTCGATGGTGCGCTGGTCGAAGGCCCAGGTGAAGACGGGTTTGCCGGTGGCGGGGCAGGTGGTGACGGTGGTGGTCAGGTAGCCGGTGACGCGGCGTTTGCGGGCGATCTCCTCGGCGCGGCGGCTCACGTCGGCGGCGGCAGGGTGGTAGCGGCTGCCCGCGGTGCGGACCAGCCGGTCCAGCTCGTCGCGGGCCTTGGCCAGTTTCAACGCGCGGGCGGCGGCCTGGCCTTGGGCGTGGGCGGTGGAGTGCACCAAAATGCGGCGCACGGTGATCGGGGCGCCACATGTCTTGTTCGTCTTCTTCGGCGCGGTCAGCACCATCACGTCTTCGATGACGTGGTAGGCGGCCCGCCGCTCGGCGGGTTTGCCCGCGTCCCGGGCGGCGACGAACTCCACCAGCCGTCCACCGGCCGGGTCGAGCCCGGCGAACAGAGCGGCCGGGACCTTGGCGGCGGCCAGCGGCGCGATGAAGGTCACCCCGGCCTCGCGCATCGCGCTCACGTTGCCGTAGGAGATGAGCTTGGAGTCGCCGATGAGCAGCATCTCGCGCCGTCCGGCGATCTGTTGCAGGCCGTGCATGGCCTGCACGACCTGCGACACCTCGCCCGCGCCGCCGTCGTAGGCGCGGTGGAAGAGCGGGATGCCTTCGTCCCGGGTCACCGCGATCCCGGCCTGCACCTGTTTCAGATCCGTGCGCCGGTCCTTGGGATGACCGTACTTGGGCGCCGGATACTCCGGCTCGGCCTGCTCGAACGCGCCGAACAGGGAGATCGAGGTCATGTCCCAATGCATCTGGGCCACCGACAGCCCGAACGCGCTGATCGCCTGCGCCCCGATCGAGCCGGTGATCTGCTCCAGCTCCGGCGCGATCGCATCCAGCGCCCGGGCGATCCGGTCATCGTTCAAAGCGCCGGGATCGACGCCGAAGACTTCTTCCACCGCCCAGTCGCGAGCCCAGTCCTCCACCTTCCACAGCGGGGCGGGCGAGGTCAGCCGGTTGGCCACCAGCGCCTCGATCACCTGCCCATGCGTGAGGTAGGCATCCGACCGGACCGGGCAGGCCCGATCCACGACCCCGGCGATGTCCAGCCGCCGGCAGAACTCCGCGATCACCGGCAACGCACCCAGCCGCCGCTGCAGCACGAACTCCGACACCATCTCCGCCCGCCCCCGGCGCGACCGATGACGAGGCTGACCCGAAAGACCACTCATGCCCCATCCCACGAACCAGCCCGCCGACTATGACGCGACTAGCCAAAACAATCATGCGGAGAACGGGCCTAGCCTGGCGGGCGGAACGCGGGACCCGGCGCAAAGCGGGGACTCTCGTTACACGGCCTTGCCGATCATGTCACTAGCGTGGCTGCCATGCCTGACACACCCCGACGCCCTCGTATCCAATGGCAGGACGACACCGAGTACCTCAAGAACAGGGAGCGTCCGCTGAGCGGCGCGCTCCGGCCCGCCGCCGAGCCGGCCGCGGACCCGGCGCCCCGGCCGGAGCCCGGCCGGGGCACGCGGGAGGCCCGCTAGCGGGCACGATAGGCGAAGATCAGCCCCAGCCCCGCCAGTCCTGACCTGTCGCCTTCCAGCACCAGCCGCCACGTGCCGGCGCTGAACCCTGGGGTGGGCAGGAGCTTGCCCTCGTCGAGGGGCAGGCGGGGATCGCCGTTGAGCAGGAACCGGCCGGCGCCCGCCGGCGCGTACAGGGCGTACACGCCGGTGACGGCCCTGCCGATCATGCCGGGGAACAGGTCCGGCGTGAGAGGCAGGGTCAGCGTGCCGTCGGCGCCGTCGGTGAACGCCGCCCACTCCTCGGGGAACTCCGCGGGCACGTCGCAGTAGCGGGCCGCGGAGTAGGGCTTGAGCATGCCCTTGACCGCTCCGGCGAACGGCTCGCCGCCCTGCTCGGCGGAGTACTTCACGGTGACGGTGACGTCCATGAGCTGGGGCGCGCCGCCGGCGGGCAGCTCCAGCCGCCACCGGGAGACGGCGCCTGTGCCCTCGAAGGGCAGGTAGCGTTCGTCGTCGTAGCGCAGCTCGAACAGGCCGTTGTTGTCCTTGTACTCCTCCAGGTCCGACAGGGCGATCTGCTGGCTGCCCCGCCAGTCGGCGCGCACGTTCGCCGGCAGCGGGCCCTTGGCGTCGAGCAGGTACTTCACGGCCTTGGGGTCGGCCGCGAGCACGGTCCTGCTGTCGAGCTGGGTCAGCATCCCGTTGAGGGCGATCGGGCCGTCGGGGCCGGTGAAGGTGACCGACACCGTCTTGATCCGCCGCCGGTAGTGGCCGGGGAAGTCGCGGTCGAACAGCGCCTCGGTCAGCGCGAACTCGCAGCGGCCCGTGGTGCGCAGGCTGAGCGCGGCCATCGGGTCGAGCGCGAGCAGCGACACCTTCTTGATGATCTCCAGGCCGCGCCGGTCGGTCTCGGCCCACGCCCTGCTCATCCGCTCCAGGTCCAGGCCGAGGCTCTCGGCGGCGAGCAGGCCGTTGCGCCGGCTCTCCCAGTACATCGGCTGGATGTAGTCGGCCTCCCCTTCCGGGACGCCCCGCTCGTACTGGAAGGAGCGTTGCGCGGCGCGCGCCGTCTCGTACGCCATCGCGTACGCCTGGAAGTACAGCCCCGCCAGCCGCCCCGACATCCACTGGTAGAGCTGGAGGCTGGTGAACTTGCCCGTCATGAACGCGCCGACGGCCTCCAGGTTCGCGATCTGCTGCCCGAGGACGTCCAGCTCCCGCTGGGCGGCGCCGAGCCGCAGCTCCGCGGCCCGCACCTGGTGGCCGAGCTGCTCGACGTCGTTGCGGGCCAGGGCGAGCTGGAAGGCCCAGTCGTGCGCCATCCGCTCCTGGTCGGCGCGGATGCCGAGCAGCTCGCCGATCACGTTCAGCCCCTCGGCGGTGGCGGAGGCGGCCTCGCCGCCGTGCTCCAGGGCCTCCGTCACCTGCTGGCCGCCCTGTTTGGTGCCCATGATGAACAGGCCGACCAGCACGTCCGGCAGGCCGGAGGCGATGGCGCCGCCGGTCTGGAACGCGGCGGCGACGGCGTGCGCGACGACGGCCGCGGACATCATGCCGAGCTGCGCCTGCTCCAGCGGGGTGAGCCCGGTGGCGATCAGCCCCTCGTAGTGGCCGGCCCGCTCCTGCGCGCCCCGCTCGCCGGCCCGCGCCTCGCGCAGGCCCTCGGCGGCGATCTCGACCTCCAGCTCGCGCACCGCGCGGGTGAGGGCCAGGATCGTGCCCTCGTGCCGGTTGTTGAGCAGCGCCAGCTCCTCGGCGTCGCGCCGTTCCAGCACGTTGAGCAGGTCCCCGCCGAACTGCCGCAGCTTGTCCACCAACTCCTGCGCCTTGCGCAGCACGACGGGGAAGCGGTGGTGCGGCACCGGCACGGCCGTGACGGCGGCGAGCCGGTCGAGCGACGCTCCCGCCGCCGCGCCGCGCACCAGCGCCATCACGTCCGCGGGCGGCTCGAACAGCGGCAGCGGCCGGCTGACGCCCATGATGTCGAGCGAAGCCCTGATCTTGCGCAGCCGGTCCTCGACGCGGTCCCAGTACTCCAGGTAGACGCTGTTGGCCGGGACGTGGAAGTACGGTCCCTCCACGCTGGCGTGCACCTGGCCCGCCCCCTGCAGCATCGCGCCGCCCGCCGTCAGCTCGGGCACCCCGCCGTTCCGCGGCGCCCGCCTGATCTGCTCGTACGTGAGCGCCGCCCCCGGCTCACGCGGCCCGAGGTTCTCCGGCGGACGCTCCCCGAGCAGGTCGTAGGCGAAGACGTAAAGCATCCTGGCCTCGTCCACGCTCTCCGCGGTGTACTGGCGGAACAGCAGGTCGCCCCAGTCGAGCAGGTTGTCGATGTAGGCCATCACGACCGCGCGCCGGTAGGCCGACGGCCGCAGCTCGGCGATCGCGTGCGGGTCGAAGGGATCCTCCAGGTACGCCTTCAGCAGCGCCACCCGGTCGCCCATGAGGTCGTACTGGCGGCGCAGCCGGCCGAGCATGGCGACGCGCTCCAGCAGCCCGGCGCGCGCCGGCTCCGCCTCGGGCGGCACCGTCAGCGCCCCGATCGCCTCCTCGATGGGCGGCAGCTTGCCGGACGGGAGCCCGGCCAGGTAGTCCTTCTCGGCGTCGGTCAGCTCGCGCCTGTGCTGGAAGGCGGGCGCCATCGGCTCCACGTCGAGCAGGATCCGCGCCAGGTCGCCGCCCGCCTGGCCCGCGTCGATCCGCGCCAGGTCGTCGCGGCAGCTCTGCACGAGCGCCTCGACGTCCACGGCCAGGAACGGCAGGAACCGCCAGTAGCGCGGCCTGGTCGGGTCGAAGACGTACTCGTACCAGGTGCGGGCGTCGTCGAAGCGCTGGGCGGCGTTGAGCGCCTGCGCGATGAGGGTGGGGGCGTGGAAGAAGACCTCCCAGTAGTAGAGGCCGTTGCCGCTGTTGAAGTCCAGGTGCGAGCTGGTCGGCACGCCCTGCTCCGCGGTCTGCTCGGTGACCATGATGGTGGTGGCGTCGGACGTCCGCGTGCTGAAGGCGGGCAGCTCGTCCAGCTCCTGCACGCGCGGCGCGAGCAGCGCCGGCACGCCGCCCTCCAGCAGCGCCTTGTTCAGCTTGTACGCCGTGCTGGAGGTCAGCCGGACGACCTCGTGCGGCAGCGCGGCGATCTCGTAGGGCCGCTGCGTCTTCGGCGCCGAGGAGTAGGTGAGGTACGTGGCGCCGAGGAACAGGTGCAGGTCGGTGCTGTCGAGCACGCCGTCCAGGTCGTCCGCCCAGCCTTCCGGCAGGCCGCCCCAGTTGCCCTCGACGGGGGAGTACGCCGTCACGGACGCCAGCTCCCGCTCCGGCTCCAGCACCGCGTAGTCCTCGCCGCTGAGCACGTAGCGCAGGCCCGAGCGCCGGAAGACGGCCCGGACGCGGCGGGTCAGCGGCTTGGGGTAGCCGGGCTCGGCCAGGGCGCCGGGGACGCCGCCGGCCAGCGAGTAGCCGACGTACTCCAGGTTCCTGGCCAGGTACAGCATGTCGCCGGCGACGTAGGCGGCGTCCACGCCCTCGTCGGTGATGGCCGTCCTGGCCACGCCCAGCGGCTTGATGGCGGACGGGTCGCTCTGCGCCCAATCCGGGCGGCCCCTGCCGGAGTCCCGGGTGATGGACACGTACGTGCGGAGGGTGTTGTCGAAGAAGTAGCTGCGGTCGCCGTGCCGGAAGGCGGCGCTGATGGGGCCGGACTGCGGCAGGCCGTCGTTGTTGCCCTTCAGCTCGCGGGTGTCCTCGTCGCGGCCCGCGACGCGCCGGTAGGAGTCGCCGCTCATGACGAACACCTGGCCGTCGCGGAACAGGACCGCGTCCACCCGCGCGGTGCCGGACGCCCACGGCGGCTGGAAGGTCTCCAGCGGGCCGCCGGGAACGGACCTGCGCTGCCACGCCTGCCCGTCGGCGTGGTAGTACTCCACGCCGTCGGCGTCCACGACGGCGACGTCCACCTTGTCCCACTGCGGGAAGCCCTCGCCGTTGCCGGCGATCGGCTTCGGGTAGCCGGGGTCGATCAGGCCGAACGGGTCGCCGGAGTAGCGGTAGTAGTTCGCGCCGGAGAACAGGTAGCGGTAGCCGTTCCTGACGATGACGGCGTCCACCTTCGCCTGGTCGTCGTACAGGGCGGTGGGGACGTGCCCCCAGCGGCCCGACGTCGGCGGCTTGGACAGGCGCAGGGCGTTCGGCCGCTCCTTGGGCAGCTCCACGTAGAACGGGCCGGAGCCGTCCTCGCCGTTGTTGTTGAAGAAGTACCTGACGCCGGCCGGCAGCTCGACCGCCGCGTGGATCGGGGACCACACGGGCAGCCTGGCCTGGTTGCCGCTCAGCGGGAGCGCCGTCTCCTCGCCCAGCGGCGGCGAGACGGGACGGCACAGGAAACTGCCGCCCTTGTGGTCCACGCTCACCCACGCGCCGCTCTCGGCCTCGGCCGGCATGGCGAGCTGCACGACCCCTGACGGGTCGACGGGCTCGGCGAAGACCCGCTCCAGCCGGGCCGGCCGCACCGGCTCGGGCACGCCCTCGGCGCGGATGGCGTACAGCTCGGGCGTCAGCGCGAACGCCGAGCGCACCGGCAGCGGGCCGAGCGGCGTCAGCACCGTGTACGTGCAGGTGATGAGGATGGTGTCGTGCGCGTCGCCGTCCGGGGCGGTCGCGGACGCCTGGACGTACAGGCGCACGCCCAGCACGGGCGCGTCCTGCACGTCCTCCAGCGGCAGGACCTGCGCGGCCCCCCACTCGCCGTTGAGGTTGCGGAAGGAGTAGTTGACCCGCACGCGGTGCTGGGGCGGCGGCGGGGTGAGCGTGCGGGTGTCGCCGCTCTGCTGGTCGGTGAGCGTGGTCGTGGCGCCAGGCTCCGGCGGGACCGCCTCGACCGTCGGCCAGAAGACGAAGACGCGGCCGAAGGCGTGCACCGGGTAGACCCGCTCCGCCTCGATCTGCGCGTCCACCTTCAGCCACGGCGCCCAGGTGGCCGACAGGCGGCCGTCGTCCATGAACTCCGCCTCGCGGCAGTAGTAGCGGCGCGGCTCGGTCCGCGTCCGGCCGAACAGCACCAGCCGCCGCGCCCCCCGCTCCGCGCCGTCCTCGGTGTAGACGTAGCCGCCGGCGATGGACAGCCGGGAGACCTCGGTGTACTCGTCGAGGTAGCGCTTGTAGGCGCGCTCCACCTTCTCCTGGGTGATCTCGCCCTGCAGCAGGTCGTCCTCCAGGGCGCGGAAGGCGGGCGTCCTGGAGTCGCGCAGCTCGGGGCGCAGGTAGTTCTCCGGGTAGAGGAAGACCTTCCTGTTGGCCTCCCACAGGCGGTAGTTCTTCAGCCACCCCCACCAGGTTCTGATCCGCTGCCGGGTCTCCTCCGGGTCCCGCCCGCCTGCCGGGCGCGCCTGCTCCAGGTCGAGCAGGTAGCGGTGCACGTAGAGCTGGACGGCGGCGATGGCCTCGCGCACCCGCGAGGTGCGGCCCTGCCCGCCCATCTCGACGTCGGCCAGCAGCCGGTCGTACAGCTCCGCCGAGGTGGCCGGCAGGATGGAGACGAGGGCGTCGCGCCTGAGCACGTTGATCTCGTCGTGCACGGCGGCCGACAGCGCCGCCCACTCCCCGCCGGACAGCCGCTCCATGATGCCGAGCAGGCCGGTGTTCGCCGCCGCCAGGGCGGGCGTCTCGCCGAAGGCGTGCCGCCACACCTCGGAGTGCAGCGTGGACGGCGCGTCGCCGATCCGGCCGGTGAGCGCGAACAGCTCGGCCAGCCGCAGCAGGAACTCGATCTCGAAGCGGTCCTCCTCGTGCCGTACGGGCGGCGCGCTCCACCTCGCGGCGGCGATCGCCCCGGGCTCCGCGGTCAGCAGCGCCGCGTTGCGCCTGGCCCACTTGATCTCGTCGGCGTCCCAGCCGAACAGGTCGCTGAGGTAGGCGTACGGGTCCGGGACGGCCGCCGGCGGGTTCAGCAGGAACGCGGGCAGCCCGTCCGGGTGCCGCCGGGCCAGGTCCACGAACCTGGTGATCGTGTGCACGTCGCTCAGCCGGTAGTCGGCCGTGCCGCCCCAGCGGTGCGCGAACCGCTGCGGGTAGGTGCGGTCCACCTCGTGGTAGCCGCGCGAGTAGCGGACGTACTCCTCGCCCTTGCACAGGTACGTGCGCCCTTCGAAGACGAACGCGCCGTCGATGCCCGCCTCGAAGCGGCCGGGCAGGTCGCCCCAGTCGTCCCGCACGGTGCGCGGGTGGCCCTCCTCGGCCAGCTCGAACGTGCCGCTCGGGTAGCGCACGTACTGGTCGCCCCTGAACGCGTACAGCTCGCCGGTGGGCGCGGCGAAGGCGGCGTCGATCAGCTCGTGCCCGGCGTCGGCGAAGGCGTTGCGCACCTTGCCGAACACGGCGCTCACCGGCTGCGCCTGCTGGTCGCCGACGCGCAGGTGCAGCGCGCCCTTGAACAGGTGCACGGCGCCGCCCGGCGCGCGGAAGGCCGCGTCGAGCCCGTCGGCGAACTCCGCCGGCGGCTGATCCGTCATGCGCAGGTCGTAGGCCAGGTTCGGGACGATCGTGCGGGGATAGCCGTCGTCGGCGTGGGCGTACTCGGTGCCGGTGTAGCGGACGTACTGGTCGCCGGAGAACAGGTACGTGTGCGCGCCGTTGACGATCGTCGCGTCCACCTTCTCCCGCTCCGCGATCGTGTTCCTGACGCGGCCGAGGACGCCGGCGCCGAACGTGGCGGTCGCGGCGCGCGAGACGGTGTGGCAGGCGCCGCCCGCGAACAGGCAGGCGGTGCGCTCGCCCGCGACGGCGGCGTCGATCGTGCGGCCGGTCACCGCGTCGTCGAACGACTCGGGCAGGTTCGCGAACGCCGCCTCGCGCCGCAGGTTGCCGACGATCTTCTTCGGGTAGCCGGGGTCGATGTAGCGGTACTCGGGGCCGGTGTAGCGCACGTACCGGTCGCCGGAGAACAGGAACGTCGTGTCGTCGCCGAAGACGCACGCGGCGTCGATGCGGGCGGTTTCGTCGTCGGGCACGAACGGGTTGGGCGACCTGCCCCACCGGTCGCGGATGACGGCGAGCGGGGCGAACTCGCGCCCGTCGTGCCGCGAGTACTGCTCCGACAGGAAGAAGTACGTCACGCCGTCCGGCGTGGTGAACGCCGTGCGCAGCGCGTCGCCGTCCTCCCTGCTGGATTCGAGCAGCCGCTCGAAGCCGGGCCAGAACCGCTCGATCGGGCGCGGGTAGGACCACGCGCCGCTGCCCTCGTCGTACTGCACGCAGTGCTCGCCGTGCAGCAGCAGCATGGTGCCGCCGGCGAACAGCACCGCGTCGGGGACGGGGCGCCCCGGCACGCGGTACTGCTCGGGCACCTCCCAGAAGCTCTCGTCGGCGGCCTGCGGCTCGCCGTCGGGGCTGGTGTAGTCGGCGCCGGAGTAGACGACGTAGCGGAAGCCGCCCTCCTCGTCGGGCGACTCGAACAGGTACGTCCTGTCGCCGCGCACGTACGCCAGCGCGACGTCGGTCAGGCCGCCCCAGTGCTCGGCGATGATCCGCGGCTCACCGTCGATGACGAGGCCGGGGTCGGAGCCGGTGGCGGCGTGGACGACGAACTGGTCGCCGCTGAACAGGTACGTCCTGCCGTCCCGGCCAACGAACGCCGCATCCACCGCGTTGTCCTGATAAATCGTGTTACGCGGGCGGCCCCACTCCTCGGCCAGCGCGTACGCCTTGTTCAGCCGCGTGTTGACGCACCGCGGCCCCTTGAACAGGTACGTGGTCCCGTCGGCGCCGCACAGCACGGCGTCGAGCCCCCGCCGGAACTCCTCCGGCACGCCCCGCAGCGACCGCGGCGTCACCGTCTCCGGCTCCATCCCGGGGACCTGCGCCGACTCCACGGCCGGACGGTGCCGCCAGACGCCGCCCTCCTCGGCCAGCATCCTGCCGTCCTCCAGGAACACGCAGCCCGCCCCGGCGATCCAGGCGTCGTCGTAGCGGCGGTAGAGGCCGTCGGACACGGCGTGGCAGCGGTCGCCGCGGAACAGGTAGACGGTGCGGCGGTCGGCGAAGGCCGCGTCCACGCCGTCGAGCGTGACGTCCAGCGCCGCCATCCCCGGCTCGCGCGCCAGCTCCGACAGCGCGGCCGGATAGCCGTCCTGTACGTGGTCGAGGTCCGCGCCCAGGTAACGCACGTACTGGTCGCCCGAGAACAGGTAGGTGTAGCGGCGCTCCACCGTCCTGCCGTCCACCACCTCCGCCACGGTCCTGACCAGCGCGGCGTCCACCCGGCCCGTCCTGGCGATCCGGTTGACCACGTTGCCCCAGTACGCCGGCACCGAGGCGGGGTAGCGGTCGTCCGCCCTGGTGTGGTCGCCGGTCGAGAAGCGGGTGTACCGGTCGCCGGAGAAGACGTACGTTCTGCCGTCCTTGCCGACGAAGGCCGCGTCCACCTGGGTGAAGGGCAGCAGGCTGTCCCAGTGCTCGGCGATCGTGCGCGGCTCCGACCACCAGCGGTGCCGGGCGTCGGACATCACGAAGCGCTCGCCGGCGAACAGGTACGTGCGGCCCGCGCCGTCGGTGAACACCGCGTCGATCACCGCGAAGCGCGGGTCGGCGGCCAGCGAGGCGGGCAGGTTCCACCAGTTGTCGGAGACCGGCTTGGGGTAGCCGGCGTCGGGCACGGAGTAGTCCCTGGTGGAGTAGCGCACGTGGAAGTGACCGGCGTCGGCGTGCACCTGCACGTGCAGCGGGGTGCCGCGCAGGGTCAGCGCGATGCCCTGCTCCGTGGTGACGTGCCACACCGGCCCGTCTCCGGTGGTCTCGCCCGCGGCGACGGTGGCGTCCTGGGCCAGGGTCAGGCCGTGCTCCAGGAAGCGGCGGCGCAGCGCGGGCGACAGGCGGCCCTCGTCCAATTCGGGCTCCTGGGCGAGCGGCACGTCGAACAGGTGGCCGCCGCGCCCGAACAGGTACGTGCGGCCGTCCATCACGAAGGCCGCGCCGACCTCGCGCAGCCCGCCCCAGTCGCCCGCGATGCGGCGCGGGTAGCCGAGATCGACGACGGCGTAGTCGGCGCCCGAGTACCGCAGGTACCGCTCGCCGCTGAACAGGTACGTCCTGCCGTCCAGGCCGACCAGCGCGGCGTCCACCCGGTCGCGGGTCAGCACGCCGGCGAGCCTGCCCCACCGCTCGGCCGTCGGCTGCGGCGCGCCCGCGCCCGAGGACGACAGCGCGACCGTCCTGCCCTCCTTGAACAGGTGCGTCAGCCCGGTGACGGGCTCGGAGAAGGCCGCGTCCACGCCGGACCCGAACTCGCCGGGCAGCCGGGCGAACTCCGTCTCGACGCGATGCGGGTAGCCGTCGTCCACCCGCACGCCGCCGTTCTCCACGCTGTCGCTGTAGCGGGCCACCTGGTCGCCGCGGAACAGGTACGCCCTACCGTCCGGGCCCGTGAAGGCGCCGTCGAGGCCCTGCCCGTCGTCGAAGGCGTTGCGGATGCGGCCCCAGCGGGCGGAGATCGCCTGCTCCTGCCCGCCCAGCTCCAGGTAACGGCCGCCCGCGAACAGGTGGGTGTGCCCGTCCACGTCGGTGAACGCCGCGTCGAGCGCCCCCGTGAACGACTCAGGCAGCGGCGTGTCGTGCCCCTCCGCCTGCCACCACTCGGCGACGGCGCGCGGGTAGCCCTCGTCCACCGTGGCGAAGCCGGGGCCGGAGTAGCGGATGTACTGGTCGCCGCAGAACAGGTAGGTCCTGCCGTTCTCGTCCACGTACGCGCTGTCGATCCTGCGCGGCGCGGCGAAGTTGTTCCTGATCCGGCCCCAGAGCTGGTCGCGGGGCGCCCAGCGGATGCTGCCCCGCTCCTTGACGAACAGCCGCGACACCTCACGGCCGGGCTGCTCGCCCTCGGCGCGCTGGAAGGCGCGGCCGACGAGCCACTCCGTGCCGTCGGGGTGCGCGAAGGCGGCGTCCACGCGGCTCAGGCCGGTGAACCAGGGCGACAGCTCGGTCAGCGCCTTCGGCTTCTGGTCGAGCAGCGCGTACGTGTCGGCGGAGTAGGCCCAGAAGACGTCGCCGGCGAAGAGCAGGATGCGGCCGTCGGAGCCGCGCAGCAGCGCGTCCACGGCGCCGACGCCCGGCGGCAGCGCCAGCGGCTCGGGGAACTTGCCCGCCAGGTCCTGGTCGTGGAAGACGACGGCGACCTCGGTCTCGTCCATGCCGAGCCGGCCCGCCAGCAGCGCGAAGCGGCGGATGCGCTGGTAGGCGGCCAGCAGATGCGGGTCGTCCGGCCGCCACGGGTCCGCGATGACCGGCGGGACGAGCAGCTCCATCGCCTCGGGCAGCCCGCCGGTGACGCCCGCGCAGATCGCCGTGACGCTCTCCTCCGGCACGCCGAACCCGTCGGCCAGCACGGAGACGAGCGCCTGCCGCTGCTCCCCGGCGCGCCGCTCCACGGCGGCCGTCACCTCCTCGACCGCCGCCGCCAGCTCGACGGCGACGGGGCTCAGCAGGAAGAACACGTCCCGCTCGAAGTCCTCCACGCCCTGCAGCGAGAAGCCGATGACGCTGGCCGGGTTGGCGAAGAACGGCACGGCCTCGCGCGGCACGGACAGCGCGTCGGTGAGGTGGCCCTCCGCGACCAGCTTCTCGATCAGCAGGCCCTGCTGGTCCTTGTCGAGGCCGAGCCCCTCCAGCGCCTCCAGGTCGATCCGGTACGGCCGCTCGTCCTGCGCGCACTCGGCCACCCGCTGGGCGACGAGGCCGCTCTCGGCCTCGGTGAACCCGTTGCCGAGCGACTCCACCTCGGCGACCGGCCAGCCGTCGCTCAGGTAGGGGCCCTCCATCGCGGCCATCGCCCGCTGCGCCATCGCCAGGTCCGCGACCTCGGCGAAGTCGTCAGGGGTGAAGGTGAACAGCTCGGCCTCCAGCTCGCCGACCTGCCGGCGCATCGCGTCGAGCACGGCTTGCCGGTGCGGGTGGAACTCGGCAGGCAGCGCGAGACCGGCGGGCCCGAGCCCGGCCAGCGCCTGCTTGTCCAGGTAGCGGTCCTGCTCGTCGAGGTAGCCGTTGAAGCGCAGCCCGTCCACCAGCCTGGACAGCCGCGCCTCGCCGAGCCGCAGCCCCGCCAGCAGCGCCCGGTCGAGGACGAGCGGCTCGGCGCGGAAGGCCTCCACCCGCCCGCGCAGCACGGCGAGCACCTCGGGCGCGACGTCGGACAGGCCCGCGTTGACGCGGAACGCGCCGAGGTTCTCCTCGTCGGCGAAGAACGCCGGGTCCTGGACGGCGCCCTCCTCGTCCACGTACCCGTGGAAGATCAGGTTGTCGTACAGCTCGTCGAGCTGCCCCTCCGAGAGGTCGCCGAGGGTGGCCAGGTCGGAGGGGTGGAAGGCGGAGGTGCCGTTGCCGACGCTGTTGATCAGCTTGAACAGCGCCTCCTTGAACGGCACGAAGTCGCGCTCCAGGATCAGCGCGTAGTCGGTGACGGGCAGCCCGTCGGTGACGAGCGTGCCGTCGGCGCGCAGCCGTCCTGACAGCATGAGCTGGTTGTGGATCTTGCCGGCCAGGCGCTCGCCGAGCCCCAGCCCGAGCAGGTCGTCGTCCACGACGACGCCCAGTGTGGTGACCGCCTCGTACGCGGCGGCGGCCACCTTGTCAGGGTCGGGGCGCAGCAGCCGGGGATCGCGGCTCGACACCACCCCGCCGGCGGTGGTGGTGAGCAGGTCGTGCACCACCTGGGCGGCACGCGGGCCGAAGCGCTCGCTCTCGAACGCGGCCGGCCCCATGGCCACCTCGGCGAAGCGCTGCCTGAGGCCGTCCAGCACCGCGAGCCTGTCGTCCTCGCCGGGCCGGCCGCCGAGGATCTCGGCCAGCTCCCCTGCGCCGAAGCCGCCGTCCTGCATCCAGCGGGCGACCCCGAGCAGCGTCTGAGCCAGCCACAGCGCGGCGGCGGGGTCGCCGCCCTCCAGGACGCGGTAGCAGTCACGCGTCCCCGGCTCGACGCCTCCCAGCAGCGAGAACGTGGAGTACCGCCACAACGACGGGTCGCTCTCCAGCACCCCCAGCAGGTCGAACAGCTCGCCGGCGGACAGGCCGAGCGCCGCGGTCAGCCTGCCGACCCGCCGCAGCAGCGCGATCTGCGCCGACCCGATCGGGCCGCGGTCGAAGGGGCTGGGCTCCAGCGCGCTGTAGCGGTCGCGGTAGCGCCGCACGGTCTCGGCGATGCCGCTCTCCGGCGTCTCGATGCCGATGGCCAGCTTGCGCCGGTAGTCCTTGTTGTGCGGGCCGAGCAGGTCGCCCGACATGGCGGGCAGGTCCTCCGGCACCGGCTCGACCGCCGCCACCAGCCCGCACACGGCGTCGATGGTGAGGTCGTAGCCGCGCTGGAGGTGCACGACGAGGGCGATGGCCCGCAGCGCCGCCGCGTCGAGCGTGCCGCCGCAGCACGTGGTCAGCACCCGGTCGAGGTCGGCCAGGCCGAGCCCGGTCCACCTGGACAGCCGGGCGATCCTGCTGACCCGGTCGTACCAGCCCGTGGAGGCGCCGATCAGCTCCGTCCCGTCCGCTGACAGGGTGACCGGGGTGCCTCCCCGGTTGGCGTAGGAGTCCTTGGCCGGGCGCGCGGGGTCGTCGGGGTCGCCGAGCAGCTCCCGTACCTGCAGCACGGACAGGCCCGTCACCCGCGTGAACGTCTCCACCCGCGCCAGCGGGCCCATCGGGTCGCCCGGTTCGAGCCCGTAGAACGCCTTGATCCGCGCCTCGTCCGCCGGCGACGTCAGATGCCCGGCGGCCTCGGCCGACAGGCCCAGGAACAGCCGGGCCACCGTGTCGGCGTCGGCCACCGGGGCGAAGATCCGGTAGAGCTCGTCGGGCCCCACCCTGAGGTGGCGCAGGTAGCTCTTGAACCGCTCCTCCTCCAGCGAGAACGGCATGCCGAACGGGTGCTCCAGCCGCAGCATCTCCGCGTACGGCGCGTCCCCGGCGAGCCTCTCCAGCAGCTCGATGACGATGTCGAGGTAGGGCGTCTGGCCGAAGGTGTTCTCGGCGTCCAGCAGGATGCGCTTCAGGTCGGCGCGCCGGTCGTCGCCGAGCAGCGACGGCTGCTCCAGCACGGTCTCCAGGAGCCCCAGCAGATCCGCGAGATAGGCCCCCGGCGAGTAGACCGTCCTGGCCTCGTCCTCCTGACGGGGGTCGAGCTCGGTGTCGTCGAACAGATCCTCGTAACTCGGGAGCATCTCGTTACCGGCCATGCGTCCCCCTCAGGAAGCCCGTGGAAAGCCCGGAAATCAGGACCGATTCCCCCAGAGCGGTCCGCGCCCTTCCAGATACAAGCCGAGAAGCGGCGTCATGAATATGGCGATAAAGACACCTGTTCACGCTCTGTCCGAAGGTGGACGATCGGGCGTCAGACGGCGGGGGCCTCCAGGACAAGGGCGGGGAGATCATGAAGCGACGCTTGAGCGGGACCGGGGCACCGTTGCGCAGGAGCAAGCGCGCCAAGTCCGAGCCGATCCGGTACGTGCCGGGCTCGTCGCTCGTCGCGACCAAGAAGCCGAAGCCCAAGCCGAACAAGTCGCTGATCGAGGCCGACCCCAAGATGACCAAGGTCGCGCCCGCGACCGGCCAGTGGAGCAAGATCGTATTCACCCCCGGCCACCAGCAGCTCCCCGCCGGCGCCAAGGTGTCGCTGTCCCCCGAGCCGGAGATGGACGGCGCAATCGGCGCGCGCTGGATCAAGACGCTGCTCGTCAGCGGGCTGCAACGCACGCCTTCGCCCTTCCGCAACAGGATGGGCGACCACACCACCGCCTGGCAGGCGGTCGTGGACTCCGTCAAGGCCGCGGTGCACGAGAAGTCGATCAAAAACGCGGCCGCCGCCATCCTGGACCTGCAGATGGCGGCGGAGGCGTCGCTGAAGGCGGCCGACGGAAGCAACAGGCTGCTGTTCAAGTGGATGGAGCAGATCGACGCCGCGAGCGCGACCGACCGGCTGCCGCGCATGCAGGACGCCGCCCAGACGGTCGCCGAGGCGTGCGAGCGGGCGAGCAAGGCGAAGACGGAGTCCGAGGCCTCGGCCGCGCTGTCGCAGGCCATCGCCCACCACCTCGCCTTCCTGAACTACCTGCCGTTCAGCACGGTCCCCGCCGCCTCCGACCGCGGCTCGACCGGCTCGGGCGAGGGCACGCATCACGCTGCGCTCCTCGGCTACGAGATCGCCGCCGCCGAGGCGATGAAGGCGAAGAAGAAGCCGCCCGCGATACTGGCGGAGGGCGCCGGCGCGGCGGTGTGGGGCATGTTCGCCTTCGACGCGGTGCTGCGCGAGGCGCACATCGACTACGCGCTGAACCCGGCCACCGCCATGCAGTCCGCCAAGCAGTACGGCCAGCTCACGGCCATCAACGCCAAGATCAACCAGGCGCTGAAGGCCGTGGTGGCCAACGCCGGCAAGCCCGCGCAGCAGGACGTCATGGAGGAGGCGCTCGCGGAGCTCGACGCGATCATCGCGACGGACGGCGTCTACCGGGACATCCTCCTGGCCGCCGGGCACCTCAAGGCGAAGGTGACGGACGTCCGGGAGCGGCTGTCGGAGCCGTACCAGCACGACCGCGCGCAGCAGGCGCGCAAGCTGCAGAACTCTCCCGCCACCCAGGGCCACCTGGACAAGGCCAAGCAGGTGGCCGCCGACGTCACGAAGCTCGGCGACGGGAACCAGGCGGCCTCGCTCGCCACCGACCTGCTCGCCAACCTGCTGCACAAGCACGTGCGCACGATGGCCGCCACCTACCCGCACTCTGTCGCCGCGCTCAACCTCGGCCCGCCAGCGGGCGGGAAGCTCGGCGCGAAGGCCGCGGAACAGCTCGCCGGCATGGTGGAGGAAGGACTGCGCAAGCACTACCCCGACTACTTCACGGACGGCACGGAACCGTCACGGCTCCAGCCGCTGCTCAAGCAGGTCGCGGCCCAGCTCGCGGCCATGCCCGCCATCGCCGTGAAGCCCGCGAACACCACGTGGGCCAGCGAAGCGCACCGGGCCGACCTGGTGGTGACGGTCAAGGCGAAGGAGAAGGAGAAGCTCAAGGTCAACGGCCGCGCTCCGGCCCCGCCGGGCGTCGCGGGCATGGGCTGCCACACCACCGCCTGGGTGATGGAGACGCAGCACGTCAACTACCTGGTCCGCGAGGCGCGCACCGACAAGGAGGTCATCGCCGCCCTGCGGTCCGCCGTGCTCGGCGACCTCAACGGCAAGCCCATCGGGCTCGCGCACCTGCTGCCGATCGACCAGATCAGAGGGCGGCAGCTCAGCTCCCTGTTCGACCAGGCCGCCGCCGTGCTGAAGGCCGAGAGCGCGTCCCAGGCCGCCACCGCGTACCTGTCGTTCCGCAACCTCCTGCCGTACGCGACCGTCGACGAGGGCGACCGCAGCGGCAAGCGCGAGCGCAAGGACGGCACCCTGGAGGAGACCTACGACAAGGCCGCCATCGAGCAGGCCGGCAACCGCATCAAGGAGGAGCTGAAGAAGGCCGGCGCCGACGTCATCGCCTCGCTGCGGGACGAGGACGACCTGCTCAGGCAGCAGTCGGCGCAGTGGGACTTCAACCCGGTCCTCGCCGCGGCCGTCGAGGCCGCGCGCACCCGGCTGACGGACCTGGCCGACAACCTGGGGAACCAGCAGAGCGCCGCCCGGAACAAGCTCGGCGACCAGGGCAAGGCCCTGGTGCTCAACACGCGGCAGGCCGAGCACAAGAAGGTGTGGACCGAGGCGAAGGCCTTCAGGACCGGCAAGTGAGGTCCCGCACCTCGCGCCTCCTCCTGGCCGCGGCCCTGGCCCCGGCCAGCGCGCCGCGCACGGTGACGCTGTCGAAGCGGTTGGCGGGCCGGCTGACCGGGGTCCAGGCCAGCGTCAGCATGCCGCCCAGCAGCCCCAGCACCATGCCGATCAGGAAGCCGCCCAGATTGGAGTAGACGAACGAGGCCAGGGACAGCACCACCGACACCAGGCCGAGGAACGCCCGCTGCCCCGGCTGCACCCACACCAGGACGCCCGCGATCACTAGGATCACGGCGATCAGGAACCCGGCCCCGACCCGGCCGAACATGATCGCCACGGGCAGCGCGTTGACGGCGAGCGGGATGGACAGCAGCTCCAGGCCCGCCGCCACGACGAGCAGCCCGCCCCAGAACGGCCGCGATCGCCGCCACGCCCGCCCGCTCGTCGTTTCAGAAGCGCGCGCCTCAGCAGCACTCGTCTCAGCAGCACTCGTCTCAGGAGCGGTCGTCTCAGAAGCACTCGTGCTCGCCACGCAGCACCTTCATTCCCAGGTCGGGCAGGCTGAACGTGGCCGCCGTGGCGGCCCACGCGTCCAGCCTGACGTTGCGGAGGGTGACCGACGAGGCCTGGCCGCCGAAGGTGCCGGCCGGGCCCCTGGCGTCGGGCACCTCGTCGAGGGTGGCGGCGTCCCGGTTCAGCTCCAGCTCGCGCAGGGTGGCGGCGGTCTGGCCCACCGCCACGTCGATCACCAGGTCGTCGATGGTCAC
Organism: Nonomuraea monospora; assembly: GCF_039531895.1. NCBI lineage: Bacteria > Bacillati > Actinomycetota > Actinomycetes > Streptosporangiales > Streptosporangiaceae > Nonomuraea > Nonomuraea monospora. The sequence goes on along the minus strand of NZ_BAAAQX010000024.1, from coordinate 101,679 downwards.
CACGTTGCCGCCCCGGCCGCCGGTGAGCACGATCGTCACCGTGCCGATCGGGGTCCTCACCAGGGCGCTCTGGCACAGGCCGGTGACCACGGCCCGCCGCACGCCGGTGGTGATGACGGGGATCCGCCGGTCCTTCCGCGTCCGCACCACGTCACTGGACAGGGCGAAGCCCTGGCCGCGCAGCTCGCCCGCGAAGAGCTTGAAGCTCCTGCCCGACACGACGAACGTGGCGCCGATGACCCCCTGCGCCGTGGCGCCGACCAGCAGCGAGGTCATCGCCGCGACAGGAGCGAAGATCCAGGCGAAGCGCTTCCACCGCACGCGTCCCTGCTCGGCCATGACCCTGCTTTCCCATCAGTCTGTACGGGCGGACGAGCCCGCCTCGTGTCGAGCATGGGCGAGACGGGTGCGGCATTTCGCCGGACGCGCCGGGTTGTTGCAGCACCTATGGCCCACGGCTGGACATTCTTGGTCTGTCAGGGCGTGACGATGGCGAAGTCCGGGACGGGCTCCTCCAGGACGGAGGTCAGCCGCCCCAGGACCGACAGGTCGCCGTCATGGTCCAGGCCGCCGGCGTCGCCGCCACCGGTGAGCAGGCCCAGCAGGCGTTCCCTGGTGAGCCGGAGGGTGAGGTCCGCGCCGTCGCCCGCGGGTGACGTCTCGTGGATCAGCACCCCGTTGCCCAGCGTGGTGCGGTGGTGCTCGTCCGGATCGGTGAGGCGCCAGTCGATGACGAAACGCTCGTTCCACGCGCCGGGGCCGTTCACGCGGATGGCGAGGGAGTCGAAGAGCTGCTCGGCGCTGAGCGCGGCGAGCAGGTCCGGCGAGGAGGTGTCGGTGGCGCCCGCCGACGCGCCGCCGTTCAGCTCGCTCGCGCCGGTCAGGAAGAAGTTGCGCCAGGTGGCGTTCTCCGCGCCGTGGCCCATCCGGGTGTAGACCTCGGCCAGGAGGCGGCGGGCCCTGGAATCCTGCTCGTCGGCGAAGATCGCGTGGTTGAGCAGGGTGGCGGCGAAGCGCAGGTCGCCCTCCCCGATGTAGCGGTCGGCCAGCGCGACCACGGCGGAGGTGCCGCCCAGGCATTCGACGTAGCGGCGCGCCTGCTCGACGGGCGGATGCTCCCACAGGTGGGCCGGGTTGCCGTCGAACCAGCCCAGGTAACGCTGGTAGATCGCCTTGACGTTGTGGCTGACCGAGCCGTAGTAGCCGTGGGTGTGCCAGGCCTGCTCCAGGGCGGGCGGAAGCTGCATGGCCTCGGCGATCTCGGCGCCGGTCATGCCGCGGTTCAGCATGCGCAGGGTCTGGTCGTGCAGGTACGCGTACAGGTCGCGCTGCTGGGCCAGGAAGGTGACGATCGCCTGCCTGCCCCACGTGGGCCAGTGGTGGGAGGCGAAGGCCACGTCGGCGCGGCCCGCGAACAGGGCGATGGCCTCGGTCAGGTAGCGGGACCAGACGCGGGCGTCGCGGACCAGCGCGCCGCGCAGCGTCAGCACGTTGTGCAGGTTGTGGGTGGCGTTCTCGGCCATGCACAGGGCCCGCCGGTCGGGGAAGAAGAAGTTCATCTCCGCCGGGGCCTCGGTGCCGGGGGTGAGCTGGAAGACGATGCGGACGCCGTCCACGTTCTCCTCCTGCCCGGTGCGGGTGACGTCCAGGGTGGGCGGCAGGAGCGAGACGGTGCCGGACGAGGTGCCCATGCCGAGGCCGCAGCCGAGCTGGCCCTCGGGGGAGCGGGGCAGGCGCTGGCCGTACATGTACATGGCGCGGCGGTTCATGGCGGTGCCGGCGTAGACGTTCTCGGAGACGGCGTGCTCCATGAAGCCGGCGGGCGCGATGACGGGGATGTTCTCGCCGTCGGTGACGCCGCGGGCGCCGCCGAAGTGATCGGCGTGGGAGTGGGTGTAGATCAGGCCGGTGACGGGCCGGTCGCCGCGGTGGTCGCGGTAGAGGCGCAGGGCCGCCGCGGCGCACTCGGTGGAGACGAGCGGGTCGATGACGATGACGCCGCGCTCGCCCTCGACGAGGGTCATGTTGGACAGGTCGAGGCCGCGCACCTGGTAGATGCCGTCGGTCACCTCGAACAGGCCCTGCTTGGCGCAGAGCTGCGCCTGCCGCCAGAGGCTGGGGTGCGCCGTCTGCGGGCACTCGCCGTCGAGGAAGCCGTAGACGTCGTTGTCCCAGACGACCTTGCCGTCGGCGGCCTCGATCACCGCGGGGCTGAGCGCGGCGATGAAGCCGCGCTCGGCGTCGTCGAAGTCCGCGCGGTCGTGAAAGGGAAGGTCTGCCATGGGACGGTGGTTCCCCCGGCCGTCTCCGGAGAAGGCAAGCACGGCCCCAAGAGTGGGCATGCCTGGCCCTATTTAAACCCGTTTGTCGTATTTGTCCGACCGGGTGGGGAAGCACCACACGGAAGCCAGAGATCTAACGGGGGAGGGTTCTGATGACCTACCACCATGCACGCCAGGTGACCGGCTGGGTCGGCTGGATCTGGTTCGGCGGCATGATGATGGTCCTGGCCGGGCTGTTCAACATCATCACCGGTCTCGCCGCCGTCTTCGCCGACCGCGTCTACGTACAGGCGCCCAACCGGCTGCTGCTCTTCGACGTCAGCACCTGGGGCTGGCTGCATCTCGCCCTCGGCGTCCTGCTCCTGGCCACCGGCATCGCCGTCAGCGTCGGCCAGGCCTGGGCCAGGATGGTCGGCGTCGTCCTGGTCATGCTGAACGCGCTGACCCAGCTCACCTGGATCGCCGTGAACCCTTGGTGGTCGCTCGCCGTCATCGCGGTGGACGTCCTGGTGCTGTACGCGCTCATCGTCCACGGCCGGGAGGCCAAGGTCGACTGACCGCGGCACCGCGACCACGGCGATCCGGTGCCCGACCCCCTTGTTGATCGCTCTTTGTAGTTGTATTACTACTGAGAGTGATTACACGAGGTCGGGGAGCGGCATTGGCCATGGAGTCAGGGTGCCTGGGTGAGCACCCCCAGCCGGAGGCGCTCACCGAGACAGCACCAGCAACCTCCTGGCCGCGGCCCGGCGTCCCGCTGCTCGAACATCCCGAGCACCTGCCGCCGCACCTGACCGTCCGCAAGTGGCAGGACCACCTCGACCGGGCCGGCCGGGGGCGCGCATGACCGCCGAGCAGGCACACCGGCTCGCCCTGCGCCACCTCACCGGACTCCAGCGCGACGACGGCTCCTGGGAGGGCGAGATGGTGTGGAACACCATGATCCTCTCCCAGTACGTGATCGTCCGCCACGTCGTCGGCCGCCCCGTGACCGACCAGGCGGAACGCGCGGACATCCTGCTCCACTACCGCCTGGCCCGCACCGGCGAGGGCGGCTGGGGCATGCATCCGGAATCCGGCCCCTACGTCTTCTTCACCACCCTCGCCTACGTCGCGCTGCGCCTGCTCGGCGTGCCACCCGGCGACCCGCTCACCGCCCAGGCCCGCGCCTGGCTGCACCGGCAGCCCGGCGGCGTCCAGGCGATCCCGACGTGGGGCAAGCTGTGGCTGTCGCTGCTCGGCCTCTACCACTACGACGGCGTCAACCCGTTCCCGCCCGAGCTGTTCCTGCTGCCCCGCGCCCTGCCCGCGCACCCCGACCGGCTCTACTGCCACACGCGCGCCGTCTACCAGGCCCTCGCCTACCTCTACGGCCGCCGCTACCACGCCGACCTGGGCACCCTCACCGCCCAGCTCCGCACCGAGCTGCACGGGGAACGCGCCAAGACCCCGGACGCCTTCGCCGCCTGCCGCGACGCGCTCAGCCCGGCCGACACCCACGTCGCGCCTTCCGCCCCGTTGCGCCTGCTGCACCGTCTGCTGCTCGGCTGCGAGCGGGCGATCCCGGACGGGGTGCGGCAGCGGGCGCTGAGCCGGTGCCTGCGGCGGGTCGTCGAGGAGCAGCGCGCCACCGGACACCGGGCGTTGTCGCCGGTCAACGGGCTGCTCAACTGCCTGGTGCTGTACGCCGCCGATCCCCGTCACCCCGAGCTGGGGCCGAGCTTGGCGGGGCTCGAGTACTGGCGGTGGCGCGACCCGCAGCAGGGCATCCGGTACTGCGGGGCCCGGTCGCACTCCTGGGACACCGCGTTCGCCCTGGAAGCACTCACAGCAGGACCCACGGCAACGCCCGTAACACGCCCCACGGCGGGACCCGCCGCGACGCCCGTGGCGCGGCCTGCGGCGGGTGGGGGAACGGCCCGCGTCGTTCATGCCGTGCGCGCCGGCGCCGCGTTCCTCAGCGCCGCGCAGCTCACCGAACCGCTGCCCGCCCCCGCCCCCGAGGGCCGCGCCCCGGTCACGGGCGGATGGTGCTTCTCCGAGGGCGGCCACCGCTGGCCCGTCAGCGACTGCACGGCCGAAGCCCTCGCCGCCCTCGCCACCGCCCCCGGCGTGCCACTCCCGCCCGCCAGAATGACCGCCGCCGCCACGTTCATCCTCGACCGCCAGAACCGCGACGGCGGTTTCGGCACCTACGAGGCCCGCCGCGGACCGCGGCTCCTGGAGGCGCTCAACCCGTCCGAGATGTACGCCCGCTGCATGGTCGAAGGGTCGTACGTCGAATGCACGGGCTCGGCACTGACAGGGCTGGCCCGCGCCCTGCCGTACCTGGGAGGAGGGGTGCGCGCCCGCGCCCGCGACGCGATCCGGCGCGGCACCCGCTTCCTCCTGCGCCAGCAACTCCCCACCGGCGCCTTTCCCGCCGTCTGGGGCGTGCACCACACCTACGGCACCTTCATGGCGGTACGCGGCCTCCGCGCCGCCGGGCTCCGGCCCGACGCCCCCGAACTCCGCCGGGCCGCGGCCTGGGTGCGCGGCGCGCGGCGGCCCGACGGCGGCTGGGGCGAGCACTACTCGGGTTGCCTGGAACGGCGGCACGTCGCCCATCCCCGCAGCCAGCCCGTGATGACCGCGTGGGCCGTGCTGGCGCTGCTGTCCTGCGGGGCCGTGGACGATGAGGTCACCGCGGGCGGGGCGGAGTGGTTGCGGCGGCACCAGAACGCGGACGGCTCCTGGACCCAGGAGGCTGTGACCGGGGTGTTCTTCGGCACCGCGATGCTGCACTACCGGCTCTACGCCGCCTACTTCCCGGCCTGGGCGCTCGGCGCCTACCTGCGTGCACGCGCGACTGAGTGACGACGCGGCGGCTGCTCGCGCGTGCCGCGGGCGTTAAGGCTCAGGCGGCTGCTCGCGTGGCGCGCCTCGCTGAGCGCTGCGGCAGGTGGCTCACACGAGCGGCCCGTTGAGCAGCGCCTCGGCGGCGGCTCGGCCGCTGCGTACCGCGCCCTCCATGGTGGCGGGCCACCCGGTGGCCGTCCACGCCCCGGCCAGGAACACCCGCGGCGACCCTGTCCGAGGCCCGGGCCGCAGCGCGGCGGTCCCGGGCGCGCCCAGAAAGGTGGCGGACCGCTCGCGCGTCACGAAGAACTCCACCAGCCAAGCCCGCCGCGCCGCCGGAAACAACTCCGCCACGGCCCCCGGAAACACCCGCCGGAACTCCTCCACCGGCCAGTCCACCACCCGGGTGGCAGCCGGCAGCGACACGGCGAGATACTGCCCGCCGCACCCGGCCGCCGCCGTCCGGTCGAAGACCCACTCGACGGGCGTGCCGACCCCGGCGGCGAAGGGCAGGTCGGTGACGCGACGGTCGTAGCGCAGGTGGACGTTGACGATCGGGGAGGCGCCGAGCCGCACGAAGCGGGACGCGTCCGCGCCGGCCGCCGCGGGCACCAGCCGGGCGGCCACGTCGTGCGGGACCGCCAGCACCACGGCGTCGGCCCGCCGCGAGCCGCCCGCGTAGAACGCTTCGATCCCCTCGCCGCCCAGTGCGACGGCGCGCACCCGGGTGCGTGGCAGCACCCGCACCCCGGCGTCCCGCAGCGCCTCGCCCGCCGCCCGGTCGTGGATGTCGCCGAGCGGGACGCGGGCGTACCCGAGGTCGGACGCGCCGGCGGCCGACAGCAGGCCGGTGCGGAACACCTTGGCGGCCAGCGCGAGGGACGCCTGCGCCGCGGAGGCGTTCAGCGTGGCCTTGCCGATCAGCTCCCACAGCCCTTCGAGCGCCGCTGCGGACTGGCCGCGCGCTTCGAGCCACTCGCCGAAGCTGCGCCGGTCCACCTCCGGGTCGGACGGGTCCAGCCGCCGCATGGCCAGCATCGCCCGCGCGGCGGCCAGCCGCTGCCCGGCCGGGACGTGCGGGTACACCGACAGGGCACGCGCCAGGTGCAGCGGCGCCGGCAGCCGATCCCGGTACAGCCGCCCCCGCATCCCGCGCGGGCCGAGCACCGGGATCGACAGGCGCGGCTGGATCTCGACCAGGTCGGCGGCCCGCACCCGCTCCAGGAACCACCGGTACGCCTCGCAGCAGCGCAGGAAGACATGCTGGCCGTTGTCCACGGTCAGCTCGCCCCGGCGGTAGGAGCAGGCGGCCCCGCCCAGCCGTGGCCGCGCCTCGACCAGCTCGACGGAGACGCCCGCGTCGGCCAGGTCCAGCGCCGCCGCCGTGCCCGCCAGGCCGCCGCCCACCACCAGCACCCGTCTCACCAGATCTCCTTCACTCCGGTGCCGGCGGGCAGCAGCGGGGCCCGCGCCGCCACGCCGGTCTTGGCCCGGCCGGGCACCGTCACCCGGCGCTCCAGCACCTGGAGCGGGTCGCGGGCGATGCGCCGCAGCACCGCGCGGCAGACGCCGGCAGCAGGCGCAGGGCGATGGGGAAGTTCTCGTGACCGGCCTTGTCCCTGAGGGTCGCGGCGTCCGGCAGCCCGATGGCACTCAGCTCCTTCGTGTGGACGAGGTCAAGCGACTACACACTGTTACTGTAGGCGAGTATATGACTACGGAGAGTGTCTGACGATAGGGGCTCCGGTGTCTCAAAAGCTGGTCACGAAGATCGCGATCGTCGGAGCCGGTCCGGCGGGCGGCGCCGCGGCGGCGGCCCTCGCGCAGCGCGGCGTCGGCGACGTCCTCCTCCTGGACCGCGGCGAGCCGCCCCGCGACAAGACCTGCGGCAGCGCGCTGTCGCCCGCGACGCTCGGCGTCCTGCGCGGGCTCGGGCTGCGCGACGAGGTCGAGCGGCTGGGATATCCGGCCCGTTCCCTGCTCCTCACCACGCCCGCCGGCCGCTCGCTGCACCTGCACACCCGCCAGGGCGCGATCATCCTGCCGCGCCGGCACTTCGACGAACTGCTCGTCCGCCGGGCCACCTCCCGTGGCGTCGGCTTCACCGGGTCGTTCCGCGCCACCGAGCTGATCCGTCACGGCCCGCGCGTGCGCGGCGTGCGCGGCGTGCACCAGGGGCGGCCGGTGGAGGTCGCGGCGGACGTGGTGCTCTGCGCGGACGGCGGCCACTCGATCTTCCCGGCGGACCCGCGGCCCGAACCGGCGATCGTCACCGTGATGGGCTGGTGGGAGGAGTTCCCGTTCGAGCCGCACACCCTGGAGATGATCTTCGACCGGCGGCTCTCGCCCCTCTACGGCTGGATGTTCCCCGAGACCGCCGACCGGGTGAACATCGGCATCTGCGTCGACCGCGAACGGCTGCGCCGCTGCGGCGGCAACGTCCGCGACCTGTTCGCGGGGTTCCTGCACGCCCGCTTCCGCGACCGGCTCAGGAACGCCAGGCAGGTGGGCAGGCTGCAGGGGCATCCCATCGCGTACACGTCGATCGTCCGCGACCTCACCACGCCGGGCGCGCTCCGCGTCGGCGAGGCCGCCCGGCTGACCAGCAGCGCCACGGGTGAGGGCATCTTCCAGGCCGTGCAGAGCGGGATCTACGCGGGTCACGCCGCCGCCGACGTCGTGCAGGGCGTGCGCGGGGAGGAGGAGGCGTGGCAGCGTTACCGTGCCGCCTGCCGCAAGCGGTTCACGTCCGGGCTCGTGGGCGGGCTGGTGGGCGGGCTCGCGGTGCGGGCGGCGGTGCGCGGCGGGCTCCTGGACGCGGCGGCCGTCATCTTCGGCGACCCCCGGCTGCGCAGGCTCGCCACCCGGGTGGTCGGTTCCGGGCTCACCGGCACCCACCTCCCGCCGCCGGAGAGCACGTGACGGCAGCCGCGAGGGCGGACGTCGTGGTCGTCGGCGCGGGCCCGTCCGGGTGCGCCGCCGCGCTGGCGTTCGCCGGGCAAGGGGCGCGGGTGCTGCTCCTGGAGGCGGAGGCCCGCCCGGTACGGCGCTTCGCGGGCGAGTGGCTGCACCCGCCAGGCGTGGCCGCCCTGCGCAGGCTGGGCGTCGAACTCCCCGCCTCCCGCTTCGTCACCGGCGCGGGCTTCGTGGTGTTCCCCGACGACGGCGGCCCCGCCATCGCCCTGCCGTACACGCGGGGCCGCACCGGGCTCAGCTTCCCCCACTCCGCCCTGGTACGCAGCATGCGCTCGGCCGTCGCCGCACACCCCCGGATCGTTCTCGGCATCGGCAGCCGCGTCACCGGCATCAGCGGCGGCCACGTCACCTACACCTCCTGCCACGACGGCACGGACCGGCACGTCACCGCGGGCCGGATCATCGGCGCGGACGGCCGCACCTCACTCCTGCGACCGGCCGCCGCGGGCGCGAAGCGGCTGTCGCGCCTGGCCGGAGTCCTGCTGCGGGACGTCTCGCTGCCCGCGGAAGGCTACGCTCACGTCTTCCTCGGCGGCCCCGGCCCCATCCTCGCCTACCGGCTGAACGCCTCCACCGTGCGGCTGTGCATCGACGTCCCCCTCACCGTCCGTCCCGCCGACCTGACCCGCTACCTCATCCAGCGGTACGAGCAGGTGCTGCGCGCGCCCCTGCACGCGGCCATGGTCGCGGCGCTGTGCCGGGGCGAGACGCAGTGGTCGGTCAACCGCTTCCAGCCCCGGCGGCTGTACGGGCGGGAGCCGCACGCCCTGGTGGGCGACGCGGTCGGGCACTTCCATCCGCTGACGGCGGCGGGGCTCACCCTGGCCATCCTGGACGGCGAGCGCGTGGCGGCGTCCGGCACGATCGCGGACTACGCGCGCGAGCGGGCGGCCCGCAGCCGCGTGCCGGAGATGCTGGCCGACGCGCTCTACACGGTGTTCACCTCCGACGCCCCGGCCGAGGCGGCGCTGCGCAGGGCCGCCTACGCGCTGTGGCGCCGCGACCGCGCAGAACGGGGGCGCACCATGCGGCTGCTGTCCACGGACGAGACGCGCCCCGGCCCGTTCGCCGCCGCCTTCCTGCGCGTCGCCCGCGTGGCGGCGGGCCGGCTCGCCCGCGACGTGCTCACCGGCCCTCGGCCGCGCCACACACTGAGCGTGCTCCGCGGCCTCCTCGCCTGGCTCCGCCGGCTGGCCGGGCTCGCGTTCAGGCGGCCGGCAGCCGCGTGTCCTCCATCAGGGGCTGGACGGGGCCGGCGAACCTCCGCAGGACCGGGATGACCGCCTGATGCAGCAGGAACAGGTCGCCGAGCAGCCACGGCAGGTTCGGCACGACGAGGATGACGAAGTTCCAGAAGCCCTTGTCCGCCATCCCGGCATAACCGGACACGTGCGCCGTCCAGAAGTAGAGGAGCACGAGCGCGGCGGAGTAGGCGGAGAGCCCGAGCTGGAGCGGGTAACGGTAGAAGCGCCGCCGGACGATGGCCCAGACGAGCAGCGCGTTGAAGACCTGGGTGACGAAGACGTCGAAGGTCTCCAGCGCGAGGGGCAGGGCGGTGAAGCCGCTGCCGTAGTAGGCCGCGTCGCCCCTGCCGTACAGCCGGTACGCCAGGGCGAACACGTCGCTCCGCTGCCTGATGTCGTGGTGGTGGAGGATGAAGTAGAGCTCGATGGTCCAGGCCATGAGCATGAAGAAGCTGAGGATCGCGATCGAGACCCGGTCCCGCCAGGACAGTCGTCGCAGCTCACCCATGATCGATCCTTATGACTTATTGTAGTCAAAGAACTACTATAAGTAATCTAAGGAGGAAGGGCTTACGCGCCAGACCTGGCAATGGAACGATGCGGGAAACGTCGGGGGACGGGGTTCGCGTTCAGGAAGCCAGGGGTGGGCAGCCAATGGTGAACGACGGCGACGGCGTGCTGAGCATGCGGCTCGAACTGCACGCCCACCAGGAGCTCGATCCGGAGCACGCCGACCGGCTGGTCCGGCGGCTACGCGTCGAACTGGACGAACTCGACGTCGAACGCGCCACCCTCGCCATCGACGGCCCGCCGCGGCCCGCCGGGGCCAAGGGCGCCGACCCCGTCACCGTGGGCGCCGTCATCGTGGCGCTCAGCGCGTCGGGCGGCGTACTCACCACCGTCATCGGCACGCTCAGCGACTGGCTCACCCGGCAGTCGAGACGGCACCGCATCTCGGTCACCATCGACGGCGACACCATCGAGCTCGACCGGGCCACCGCCGAGCAGCAACGCGCCCTCCTCGACGCCTACATCCGCCGCCACACGGACGGCTGAGCGATGAGCCGCCGGCTGGCGCTGCTGGTCGCCACCTACGAGTACGCGGACGCGGGGCTGAGCGGCCTGACCGCCCCCGCGCACGACGCCGAGGCGTTCGCCGCCGTCCTGCGCGACCCGGAGATCGCCGGGTTCGAGGTGACCACGCTCATCAACGAGCCGCACCACCGGGTGGGCGAGGCGATCGGCGACTTCTACCGCGACCGCCGCCGCGACGACCTGACCCTGCTCTACTTCACCGGCCACGGCCTCAAGGACGACCACGGCCGGCTCTACCTGGCGATGTCCAACACACGGCGCGACAGCCTGCTGTTCACCGCGCTGTCGGCCGACCACATCGACCAGGCGATGGAGGGCTGCGCGTCCCGGCAGAAGGTGCTGGTGCTCGACTGCTGCTACAGCGGCGCCTACCCGACCGGCTCGATCGCCAAGGCCGACACCGCCGTGCACACCCTCGAACGCTTCCAGGGGCGCGGCCGGACCGTGCTGACCGCGTCCGACGCCACGCAGTACTCCTTCGAGGGCGACCGGCAGGAGGGGCGGGCGCCGCAGTCGGTGTTCACCCGGTACCTCGTCGAAGGGCTGCGGGACGGCAGTGCCGACCTCGACGGCGACGGTGACATCACGCTGGACGAGCTGTACGGGTACGTCCATGACCGGGTCGTGGAGGAGATGCCGCAGCAGCGGCCCAAGAAGCAGTCCGACGTCGAGGGGCGCACGGTCATCGCGCGGAACGTCAACTGGACGTTGCCCGCCTACCTGCGCAACGCGCTGGGGAGCCCCATCGCTACCGATCGGCGGGCTGCCCTGGATGGGCTCGCGCATCTGCACCGGGTGGGGAACGGGTGGGTGCGGGGGCAGGTGCTGGAGGAGATTCGGCGGCTGGTGGAGGATGACAGCAAGGTCGTGTCGGGGGCGGCGGAGGCGTGGTTACGCTCCATCCACCCACCGACACCACCACCCCCCGCCCCACCTGCGCCCACGCCCACGCCTGCGCCTACGCCACCGCCCACGCCTGCGCGCACACCTACGCCACCGTCCGCGCCACCGTCCGCGCCCGCGCCCGCGTCCGCGCCACCGTCCGCGCCACCGTCCGCGCCCGCGCCCGCGCGCACGGCTGCGCCTTCGCCAACGCCCGCGCCTTCGTCCGCGGCGCAGCCACCTTCGCGCACGTCGCCTCCCGCCGCGCGGCGGCCCACTGCCGACAAGCTGGTCGCGGGAACGAGGCCGGCACGTCCGGCGCCGCACCCCGAGCCCCCCGCGACACCCCCTGCCGCGCCGCCGAAGGGCGGGTCGCGCTTCTGGCCCCCCACCCGCGACCCCAAGGCCTTCGCCGCCATCGCCACCGCACTGGCCCTGCTGACCGCCACCGTGATTTACCTGATCACCACATCCTCCTCCGGCAGCGACAGCGCCTCCCAAGCCAGCGGCGGCCCCCTCCAGCCCACCACCCTCATCACCGGCCTGACCAGCCCCATCGACGCGATGACCTTCACCCAGGGCGGCAAGACCCTGATCACGGTCGGCCACGACAAGAAGGTCCGCCGCTGGGACGCCACCACCGGCAAGAACGTGAGCACCTTCACCCTCAAGGGCCCGACCAACACGTACGCGTTCAGCCCCGACGGCGGGATGCTGGCCACGGCGGGACTGTCCGACAAGGGCAGGTGCACGGTACGCCTGTGGGACACCGACGAGAGCCGCTCCCCGGTGACGCTCACCGTCGCCGACGTCCAGGCAGGCTGCACGACAGCGCTGGACCCCGGCGGCGAGACGCTCGCGGTGGCGAGCGGCCTGGCGGGCGTCGACGACTACACCAACCGCGTGCACCTGGTGGACGTGAACACCCGTAAGGTCACCGACTCGATGAAGGGTCACACCAACGGGGTGGGCGCCCTCAGGTTCAGCCCCGACGGCACCCTCCTGGCCAGCAGCGGCTACGCCACCGACACCACGCGGTTGTGGGACGTGGCCGAGGGCCGCGGCAAGCTCGCCCTTCCCCAGCAGAGCGGCAGTATCGTCCGCGACTCGGCCTTCAGCTCTGACGGCGCGCGCTTGGCCACCCTCCGCGGCGACGACCCCGGCACACGCGTGCAGGTGTGGGACGTGGCCACCGGGAAGGAGCTCGGCATGCTGACCAAGCCCGGGGAGACGTACACAGCGCTGGGGTTCGCCCCGGACGGCGGGGTGCTCGCCGCCGGTGTGAGCCCGGGCACGGGCAACGGCGGCGTCCTGGTCCGCGAGGTGGTCAGCGGGTCGATCGAGGCCGTCTACACCGGACACACCGGCCCGCTGCTCCTAGCGTTCAGCCAGGACGGCGGGATCCTCGCCGCGGCCGGCTCCGACGGCACGATCCGCCTCTGGCCCATCACCTGAAAGCACGGAGCACCTGAAAGCACGGAGCACCTGAAAGCACGGAGCACCCGGCGAGCACGGGACACCTAGCCAGCCGCCCACTCACTCCCGCAGACTGGCAGCGAAAGCCCGTCAACCGGAAAGGGATCGAGATGCCGGACCAGAACGACGCACAGACGCGCACGTGGGCCACCGGCGACTACCGATCCATCGGCGCCCGCTTCCTCCTGGCCGCCGAGCTGCTGTGCGAGACGGCCCAGTTACGGGCAGGCGAGGCCCACCTGGACGTCGCGACAGGCACAGGAAACGTGGCCCTGGCAGGCGCCCGCCGTTCGGCGAGGGTCACCGCCATCGACCTGGAGCCCGAGCTGCTGGCGCACGCCGCGCGCCGCGCCGAGGCGGAGGGGCTGAAGGTGGACTTCCGTCAGGGTGACGCGCAGGCGCTGCCGGTGCCGGATCACTCCTACGACCTGGTCACCTCGACGTTCGGGGTGATGTTCGCGCGCGACCAGGAGCGGGCGGCGGCGGAGCTGGTGCGGGTGACGCGGCCGGGCGGCCGGATCGCGCTGGCGTGCTGGACGCCGTCCGGTTACATGGGCCGGATGCTGGCGCTGAACACCGCGCACGTCCCGCCCGCGTCACGTGCGAAGCCGGAGAGCCGCTGGGGCACGATGCGCGGGCTGCGCGAGCTGTTCGGGGCGGGCGCCGCGATCGAGGCGGCGACGCGGGACCTGTGGTGGCGCTTCCCCAGCCCCGACGAGCACGTGCGGGCCTGGTGCGCGACCTACGGCCCCACGATGGTGGCGCTCGGCTCCCTGGACGAGGCGGGCAGGCGGGCCCTCGTCGCCGACCTGACCGCGCTGGTCCACGAGTTGAACGCCGACGGCGACACCCTGCTCATGCCCCTCGAGTACCTGGAGATCGTCATCCGGCCCTGACCGCGCCCTCCTCGGCGGGCATGCGCAGCTCCCTGCCCGGGGCGGCGGCCGGCGCGGTGACGAGCGCCACGACCACGTAGACGACGAGGGACGCGCCCAGCGCGATGAACGTGGGCCAGCCGTCGAAGCTCGCGCCGGCCAGCGTGTTCGGGATGTAGAGGAGGGTGTTGGGCGCGCCGTACATGGTGGGCGTGATCGCGAACAGCACGAGCCGTACGACCAGACCCACCGTCAGGGCGGCCATGGCGGCGGGGGAGGAGCCGCGCCGCCAGTAGAAGCCGAGCACGAACGGCACGGCGAGGCAGGCCAGCATGAGGTCGAAGGCCAGCGTGAGCAGCACGCCCGTCTGCGGCACCCGCAGCGCCAGCAGCACCGCGCCGCCGACCACCGGGAGCATCGCCCAGCGGGTGGCGCGCAGCAGCGGGTCGGCCCGTCCGGGCTGGTGGACGCGGCGGGCGGAGCCCACGTTGCGGACGGCGACGGCGGCGGTGCCGAGGATGGCGCCGTCGGCCGTGGACAGCGACGCGCTGACGATGCCCGCCAGCACGAGCACGCTCAGCGCGGCGGGCGCGGCCTCGTCCAGCAGCGCCAGCAGGCCCTGGCCGGTGGAGACGGCGACCAGCGCGAACGGCACGCCGATCACGGTGGTGCCGGCGGCGGCGATGAAGCAGGCGCGGCGGGCCACGCCGGGGGAGCGGGCGGCGAAGATGCGCTGCATGAAGTCGATGGCGACGATGTCGCCGATGCCGAGCGCGACGAGCGTGGCCCAGTTGACGACCGCGCCCTGCGCGGGGTCGGACAGTTGCCCCAGGTCGAGCGGCCCCATGCCGGGCGGGGCGCTCAGCCCGAAGGTGGCGGCCACCCAGAGCAGCAGGCCGAGCGCGGCGATCCCGGTGATGAGCATCTGCACGATCGAGGTGTAGGCGTCGCTGAGCAGCCCTCCGGCGAGCGTGTAGATCAGCACGACGGCGACGATGATGAGGATCCCGCCGGTGTAGGAGGTGCCGAGGAAGCGTTCGAACAGGAAGCCGCCCGCCACCAGGTTGCCCGCGACCAGGATCATGAACGCGGTGATCATCAGCAGCGCGGCGGCGAACTCGACGGCCCGGCCGAACCGGAGCCTGAAGTAGTCGGGCAGGGTGGTCAGCCCCATGCTGTTCATCGGCCGGGCGAAGAACAGGCCGGTGAGCAGCAGGCACAGGGCCAGGCCGAGGGGCAGCCCGGCGCCCGCCCAGAAGCCGAGCCCGGCGGCCAGGTCGGTGGCGCCGAGGGTGGCGTTGGTGTCGACGGCCTGGCCCATGAGGGTGGCGGCGACCACGGGCAAAGCCAGGGTACGGCCGGCGACCAGGAAGTTCCTGCTGTCTCCGGCGACGCGGCGAGCCACCAGCAGCCCGACGACGACCATGGAGATGATGGCGAGCGTGACACCCAGAATGATCATTGCTGGACAGCCGATCGTCGCGAGCGAACACTCCGAATCATGGCCAACGTAAATCAAGAAGGCTCCTGGGCCCAGCGGGCGGAGGCGGAAATTCCGACGGCCCGGCACGAGGAGGAGATCGAGCGGGCGTTGGCCCACGGGCTGCCGGGCGCGCCGACGCTGACGGATCGCACGATCCCCACGTTCTCGCGGGGAGAGCTGCCGCACTTCGCGGGTGAGCGCGGCACGTTCCTGAAGTGCCCCTTCGTGGAGGACGTGCACGACGTCGGCGACGCCGAGGTGGCGGTCTTCGGGGTGCCGCTGGACGCGGGGGCGACGTACCGGCCCGGCACCCGTTTCGGGCCGCAGGGCATCCGGCGCAGCACGAACCTGTTCGGCACCTACAGCTACGAGCTGGGCGTGGACCTGCGCGAGCAGCTCAACCTGGTGGACATCGGGGACGTGTTCACCATCCCCGGCAACCTGGAGAAGTCGTTCGACCAGATCAGCCAGGCGATGAGCCACGTCGTCCAGCGGGGCGTGGTGCCGGTGGTGCTGGGCGGGGACCACTCGATCGGGTTCCCGACGATCCGCGGGCTGGCCGCGCACCACGAGGGGAACGTCGGGATCATCCACTTCGACCGGCACGTCGACACCCAGGAGACCGACCTCGACGAGCGCATGCACACGACGCCCTGGTTCCACGCCACCAACATCAGGAACGCTCCGGCCACCAACCTCGTGCAGGTCGGCATCGGCGGCTGGCAGGCGCCCAGGGCCGGGGTGAAGGTCGGCCGCGAGCGCGGCACCACCGTGATCACGGTGGGGGACGTGGAGCGGGTCGGCGTCGAGCGGGTCGCGGAGACCGCTCTGGAGATCGCCTGGCAGAACGCCGAGGCCGTGTATCTGTCGTTCGACATCGACGTGATCGACGCCGGGTTCGTCCCGGGCACCGGCTGGCCTGAGCCGGGCGGGCTGCTGCCGAGGGAGGCGCTCAACCTGGTGCGGCTGGTGTCGGAGCCGGGGCTGGCCGGGATCGAGGTGGTGGAGTGCTCGCCGCCGTACGACTGGGCTGAGCAGACGGCCCTGCTCAGCTCGCGGGTGATCCTCGACAGCCTGGCCGTGCAGGTCAGGGCGGGTCGGCTGGGCCGCAAGGCGGCTTCGGGTGCGCGTCCCGCCTGGGGGCCGATGGGCTGAGACGGTCACCGGTTTGACAGGTGACGAGCGTTCCTGCGACGATCGTCACTAGTTGAACAGGTGACTGCCTCGGGAGTGATGTGATGGTCGGCCAGCGACGTCCAGCGGGAGAAGGCGCGCCCATCGCGCGCCGCGTGATGCTCTCGACGCTCGCGGCGGGCGCCCTGGGCCTGGCCGCCGCGCCGTTCCTGCGCAGCGGCTGGGACCGGGCGCTCGGCGCCGTGAGCGAGAACGACCCCACCGGCCTGACCGGCTTGCTGCCCAGCACGGATGGTTTCCGCTACTTCAGCGTGGCGGGCTCGGTGCCGCGCAAGACCCCGGCCGACTACCGGCTGGAGCTGGGCGGCCTCGTCGAGCGGCCCATGACGTTCACGCTGGACGAGTTGCGCGCCCTGCCGCAGACCCGGGTGGTCGGCGACGTCGAGTGCACCGACGGCTGGCGGGTGCCCGGCACCCCCTTCGGCGGGGTGTCCCTGGCGCACCTGCTCGACCTGGCGGGCGTGCGGCCCGAGGGCAAGGCGGTCCGCTTCACCTGCTTCGACGGCGTCTACACCGAGAGTCTCACACTCGACCAGGCCCGCCGCTCCGACGTGGTGGTGGCCCTCGACCTGCAGGACAAGCCGCTCACCCACGAGCGCGGCGGCCCCGTGCGGCTCTACGTCGCCCCCATGTACTTCTACAAGTCCGCCAAGTGGCTGTCCGGCATCTCCGTCACCGACCAGGTCGTCCCCGGATATTGGGAGGAGTACGGCTATGACGTCGACGGCTGGCTCGACCAGGCCGCCTGAGCGGCTGCGGCGCTTCACCCGCGCCGAGCGGCTCGTCCACCGCGCCACCGCCACGCTCATGCTGGTGTGCGCGGGCGCGGCGGCGTTCCTCTACTTCGGGCCGCTCGCCCAGCTCGTCGGCCGGCGGCACCTGGTCGTCACGATCCACGAATGGTCGGGGCTGCTGCTGCCGGCGCCGTTCCTGCTCGGGCTGGCCGCCCGCTCGTTCCGCGCCGACCTGCGCAGGCTCAACCGGTTCGCGCCGTACGACCGGGAGTGGCTGCGCGCGGTACGCCAGGGCGCCACGGGCCCGCGACCGGCCGGGAAGTTCAACGCCGGGCAGAAGATCTGGGCGGGCTGGATCGCCGGAGCCGTGCCGGTGATGATGTTCACCGGCCTGTTGATGTGGTTCGGCGGGCTGCTGCCGTGGATCTCCCGGACGAGCGCCATCTTCGTGCACGACCTGACGGCGCTGGCGATCGCCGTCATCGTGGCAGGGCACATCCGGCTCGCCCACCGGGATCCGATGGCCCGGCTCGGCATGCGCACGGGGACGGTCACGCGGGCGTGGGCCAGGAAGCACCATCCGCGTTGGGCCGACGAGCAGTGACGGCCAGGCCCGCCCACGTGTTCATCTGCGGCGACCCTGCGCTGGCGCTGCGGGAGGCCGTCTACCCCCGGCTCGGCGGCGAGCGTCACGACGACCGCGCGCTCACCCTGGCGCGGGATGGACTCGTGCGGCAACAAGATCAAGGCGGCGGCGTACCGGGCGCGCAGACGAGAGGCCGGGCCGCGCTGATATCCTCCGTAAGGAAGATCATGAGACAGGAGACCAGGCATGGCAGGTGACGACGACATCTCCGGGTGAGACCGGAGCCTGACCGGCCTCCCGGCGTGCGCTCAGATGCCGCCGCCGACGCGGGCCCTGGTCGTCGTCCCCGAAACCTGTCCCCTTCACCGGGCGGCCCCGGCGCGCCCGGGTTTCTCCCCGAGGTCTTCCCGCATGGTCAACGACACCCTGCTCGCGCGCGAGCTCGTACGGACGCTGGGCACGCGGCGCGTGCTCGACGGCGTCTCCCTCACCGCCGCCCCCGGCCACCGGATCGGCCTGATCGGCGAGAACGGCGCCGGCAAGTCCACCCTGCTGCGGCTGCTCGCCGGCACGGACGAACCCGACTCCGGCACCGTCGTCCGGCCCGCCGACCTGGGCTTCCTGCACCAGGAGCTGCCGTACGCCGCCGACGCCACCATCGCCGCCGTGCTCGGCGACGCCCTGCGCGAGGCCCGTACGGACCTGGCCGAGCTCGACCGGCTCAGCGGCGAGCTGGCCGCGAACCCCTCCGACGCCGCGCTGCTCGAAGCGTACGGAGCCCGGCTCGACCAGGCCCAACTGCACGAGTCCTGGGACGCCGACCGGCGCGCGGGCATCGTCCTCGACCGGCTCGGCCTGGGCGGCCTGCCGCACACGCGCACCGTCGCGTCGCTGTCGGGCGGGCAGCGCGGGCGGCTCGCCCTGGCGGCGCTGCTCATCAGGCGGCCCGCCGCGCTGCTGCTCGACGAGCCCACCAACCACCTGGACGACGCCGCCGCCGCGTTCGTGGAGGAGCAACTGCGCGGCATGACAGGGGTGGTCGTCGTGGCCAGCCACGACCGGGCGTTCCTGGACGCGGTCTGCACGGACCTGATCGACCTCGACCCGTCGCTGGACGGCCCCGTCCGGTACGGGGGAGCGTACGGCGCCTACCTCGCCGAGAAGCGCGCCGAGCGGGAGCGGTGGGAGCGGCGCCACGCCGAGGAGCAGGAGGAGCTGGACGAACTGCGCCGGTCCGTCGCCGTGACGGCGCGCAACGTGGCGCTGGACGGGCTGCGGCGCGACAACGAGAAGATGGGGTACGGGCATCGCGCCGGGCGGGTGCAGCAGCAGATCTCCCGGCGGGTGCGGAACGCGGCGCGGCGGCTCGCCGAGCTGGAACGCGAGCAGGTCCCGCCCCCGCCACCCCCACTCCGCTTCCACCCCCGCCCGCTGACCACGGCCGGGGGAGACGACGGCGTTCCGCGCTCCCCGACCGCGCCCACCGGAGACGACGGCGATGCCCGCTCGCTGACCGCCGCTGGGGGAGACGACGCCGATTTCCGCCCGCTGACGGCCGCCGGGGGAGACGACGCCGGTTCCCGCTCGCTGACCGCGACCGCCTCGGACGACGGCCAGCCCCTGCTCTCCCTGCTCTCTCTGCGAAACGTGCGGGTCCCGGGGCGGCTCTCGATCGACCGGCTCGACCTCACCCCCGGAACCCGCCTCCTGGTCACCGGCCCGAACGGCGCAGGCAAGTCCACCCTCCTGTCCGTCCTGGCCGGACGGCTGCACCCTGACGGCGAGGTGCGCCGGCGTCCCGGCCTGGCCACCGGCCTCCTGACCCAGGACACCGTCTTCACCGAGCCGGACCGCACGGTCAGGGAGACCTACGAGCGAACACTGGGCCCCGAACGAGCCGAGACCGTCCCCCTCCACTCCCTCGGCCTGATCGCCCTGCGCGACACGAACCTGCGGGTCGGCGAGCTGTCGGTGGGCCAGCGCCGCCGCCTGGCCCTGGCCCTCCTGGTGGCCGACCCGCCCGAGCTGCTCCTGCTCGACGAGCCCACCAACCACCTCTCACCCCGCCTGGCCGACGAGCTGGAGGAGGCCCTGGGAACGGCAGGCCCGGGAGCCGTGGTGATCGCCAGCCACGACCGCTGGCTGCGCGACCGCTGGCACGGCTCCCGCCTGAGGCTGGCTCACCGATAGGCGCTGGCCTGAAGGGTGTAGAGGTCGGCGTACAGCCCGCCCGCGGCGAGCAGCGCGTCGTGATCGCCCCGCTCGACGACCCGCCCGTGGTCGAGGACGTAGATGCGGTCGGCGTAGCGGACGCTGGCCAGGCGGTGGGTGATGAGCAGGACGGTGCGGCCGTCGGCGTGGTGGCGGATGCGTTCGAACAGGGCGTGTTCGGCGCGGGCGTCGAGGGCGGCGGTGGGTTCGTCGCAGATGAGCAGGTCGGCGTCGCGGTGGAAGCCGCGGGCGACGGCGATGCGCTGCCATTGGCCGCCGGACAGCTCGTGGCCGTCCTTGAAGCGCCGATCCAGCAGGGTGCGGTAGCCGTTCGGGAGGTCCGCGACGACGTCGTCGGCTCCGGCGACGGCGGCGGCGGCGTGCAGGGCGGGCTCGCCCTTGTCGGTGCCCATGGTGATGTTGTAGCGGGCGGTGAGCGGCCAGCGGGTGTGGTCCTGGGCGATGACGGCGGTACGGGTGCGGAGGGTTTCCGGGCTGACCTGGCGCAGGTCGACGTCGTCCCAGTGGACGGTGCCGGAGTCGGGCTCGTACAGGCCGGACAGGATTTTCGCCAGAGTGGTCTTGCCGGAGCCGTTCTCACCGACGAACGCCACGATCTCGCCCCGCTTGATCTCGACGGACACGCCGCGCAGCGCCGGCTCCTCGATCCCCGGGTAGGTGAACGTCAGGTCGGTGGCGGTGATGCGGTCGAAGCCCTCCGGCGCGGGCAACGGGCGCGGCGGGATCAGGCGGCGCTCGGCGTCGTCGCAGAACCGCAGGAAGTCGGTGAAGTACAGCCCCTGCTCGTAGAGGTGGTTGGTGGTGAACAGCAGGCCCGACAGCGAGCCCTGGCTCGACCGGATGGCCAGCACGGCGGTGCCCGCCACCGCCAGCGGGATGGCGCCGATCGTCAGCAGCACGCCCAGCGCGAGGTAGACCACGGCGCTGCCGAGTCCGCTGAGCGCGTTGCCGGCCAGCCGGGTGAGCGTCTGCCGCCTGACCAGCTTGAGCATCTCCTCCTGCTCGGCCCTGGCCACCGCGTCGTAGACGCGCAGCAGGAAGCGCCGCATGGTGAACGCCCGCACCTCGGCCGCGGGCTCGCGATCGGCCAGCAGCTCGGCGAGGATCCACTTGCGGCGGCGGGCCGGGCCGAGCCCGTACATCGTGGAGTAGCGCTGGCGCGCGCTGCGGACCGCGGCCCACGCGTCGGGCAGCACGGCCAGCAGGAGCAGCGGCAGCAGCACCGGATGCAGCAGGCCGAGCACACCGGCCGCCGCCGCCAGCCCGACCAGGGACGTGACCACGTCCACGGCCGACGACACCACGAAACTGGCCGTGCCCGCGCCCCGGCCCCTGGCGCGTTCCAGGGCGTCGTGAAACTCCGGGTCGTCGAAAGCGACCAGCTCGACCCGGCTGGTCAGCGAGTACAGCCGCTCCTCGGAGGCGCGCTCGATCTGCGGGCTCAGCCGCGCCTCCGCCCAGCTCGCGCCCGCCTGCAGCAGCGTGCGGAGCACGGCGGCGGCGCCGACCAGGACCAGGCTGGGCAGCGCCGCCAGCACCCGCTCGGGGGTCGGCCCCTCGCTGAACAACGCGTTGAGCACGCCGGTGGTGGCCAGCAGGCCGAACGCGGTGACGATCCCGCCGAGCAGGTTGAGCGACACGGTGGTCATGGTGTCGCGCGGCCCCGCCTGCCAGGCCAGGCGTAAAGCTTGGCCGATGAGGGAGGGCAGCCGCCTGGCGATGGTCAGGAAGCCGACCCCGGCCATGGTGTCGTGGTGGAAGTGGTAGTCGGAGGGGGCGATCTCGCCGAGTTCGAGGGGCTCATCGGGCATGAGGGAAGTGTGCCCACCGGGGCTGACAAACCGCTGATCCCCTATCGTGGCCGAGAAGGCCCAGCACCTCCCCGTCAACGGGAAGAGACGGACATGTCCCCTCGTTCTCGCGGTGTCCTGAGGATCGTCTTCACCTCCGAGGACCTGGCGCTCACGCGCCCGGCGACCCGGACCGACCTGCTGTGGGAGATGGTGGGCAGCCTGCACCGGCTGCAGGCCCGCGACGGCGGGGGCGCGATGGCCTGCTGGCGGCGTCAGGCCCGCGCGCGGCTGACCGGCGACGGCCTGCTGACGGCCGTGCGCTCGCTGCTGCTCCCGCTCGTCCCGCGCGGCCCGTACTTCCCCGACTTCCTCACCCCGATCGAGGCGCAGTCGGGCGACGAGCAGGCCCTGCAAGCGCTCACCGACACGCCGCGGAGGCGGCTGCGAGCTGAGCTGGACCGGCTGCGCCGCAGCTCAGCGCCGTTCTCCGCCGACCTGACCGACCTCGCGCGCGGGGACGCGCGCGCCGTCAGGCGGCTCGGGCGGCTCGTCACGCGCTACTGCGACGCGGCGCTCGCACCGCAGTGGCCGCACGCGGAGCCCGCCCTGGCCCAGGAGCGCGCCATCCTGTCGCGGCACCTGGCCGCGGGCGGCGCCGAGCAACTGCTCGCCCACCTCGCGCCGACGGCGTGCTGGCGCCCGCCCGTGCTGGAGATCGACTACCCGCCCGGCCTGAGCAGGGAGATCCACCTCAGGGGACGGGGGCTGACCGTGATCCCGTCCTACTTCTGCCGGGGGCACCCGGTGGCGCTGGTGGACCCGGCGCTGCCGCCCGTCCTGGCCTGCCCCATCCCGCGCCGCGCCACCGCACCGGCCGCCACCGCCGGAGACGCCCTGGTGGCGCTGCTCGGACGGACGCGGGCGGAGATCCTGAGCTGCATCGCCCGCGAGCCCGGCTGCAGCACCAGCGAGCTGGCCCGGCAGGTGGGGGTTTCGGTGCCGACGGCCAGCGAGCACGCCTGCGTCCTGCGCCAGGCCAACCTCATCGCCAGCTTCCGGCAGGTCAACCTCGTCCTGCACCACCCCACCGAGCTGGGCACGGGGCTCCTCGCCGCCGCACCGTCCCACCGACCGGCCTCTCCCGGCTGAGCCCGCCCCACCCGCACCAGCCGGGCGCCGCGCGCCGATGCCGGCATCCGCACCTCCTGGGCCGACGTGCCGTCTGCGCCGCCTGGGCCACCCGGACCTCCTGGGCTACGTGCCGTCCGCACCGCCTGCGCCACCCGGACCCTGCGCCGACGTGCCGCCCGCACCCCCTGACCGGCGCTCGCTTCAGGGCTACGCTCGTGGCCCATGAAGCCCATGCATCCCGCACGATGGCCGGCGGTGGTGGCGCTCATCGCCGGCTTATCCGTGGCACCCACCGCCCACGCCGGCCTCGAGGACCCCCGTCACCCCGGCACCGTCCTGCGCGGCCTAGACCTCGACCGCGCGACCGTCCTCGACCTCCAGCGCGCCATGGACCGGGGACGTTTCGACTCGGTGACGCTCACCCGCTTCTACCTCGACCGGATCCGCGCCGTGGACCCGCTGCTGCACTCCGTCGTCCAGACCGACCCCGCGGCGGCGCTCAAGGAGGCAGAACGCAGCGACAGGCGGCGCCGACACGGCGGGCGCGGCGCACTGGAGGGCATCCCGGTCCTGCTCAAGGACAACATCGACACCACCGGACGGCTGCGCACCACCGCCGGCTCGCTGGCGCTGCTCGGCTCCCGCCCGGCCCGCGAGGCCTTCCTGGTCGAACGGCTGCGCGCGGCCGGCGCGGTGATCCTCGGCAAGGCGAACCTCTCGGAGTGGGCCAACTTCCGCTCCTCGCCCTCCTCCAGCGGATGGAGCGCCGTCGGCGGCCAGACCAACAACCCCTACGTCCTGGACCGCAACCCCTGCGGTTCGAGCAGCGGCTCGGCGGTCGCCGCCGCCGCGACCCTGGCCGCGGTGACCATCGGCACCGAGACCGACGGCTCGATCGTCTGCCCGGCGGGCGCCAACGGCGTCGTCGGCATCAAACCCACGATCGGCCTGGTCAGCCGGGCCGGCGTGATCCCGATCTCCGCGCAGCAGGACACCGCCGGCCCGATCACCAGGAACGTCACCGACGCCGCGGCCGTCCTGGAGGCCATCCAGGGCGTGGACCCGCGCGACCCGGCCACCGAGCCGGGAGGCGAGCGCGACTACCTCGGCGCGCTGGAGCCCGGCGCGCTGGCAGGCAAGCGCATCGGCGTCTGGCGCTCGGCCGCCGCCGGCGACCAGGAGGTGCTCGCCACCCTGGACGCCGCCGTCGCCACGCTCCGGGCGCGCGGCGCGACCGTCGTCGACGACCTGGAGCTGGAGGGCATGGACGAGGTCGGCGAGCCGGAGTTCACCGCCCTGCTCACCGAGTTCAAGCACGACCTGAACGCCTACCTGGCCGCCACCCCCGGCAGGCATCCCGGCGACCTGGCCGGGCTGATCGCGTTCAACGAGCGGCACGCCTCGACCGAGCTGCGCTACTTCGGGCAGGAGCTGTTCCAGCAGGCGCAGGCGACCACCGGCGACCTGAACGATCCCGCCTACCGGGCCGCGCGCGAGAAGGCCACCTCGCTGGCCCGGCAGGCGATCGACTCCGTGGTGTCCGCCAACCGGCTGGACGCGGTCCTCGCGCCCACGAACGCCCGCGCCTGGCTCACCGACCTGGTCAAGGGCGACGACTTCAGCGGCTTCGTCTCCTCCTCCGCGCCTCCCGCCGTCTCCGGTTACCCGGCGATCACGGTGCCCGCCGGGTACGCCGGTGACGTGCTGCCGCTGGGCGTCACCTTTTTCGGCACCCGCTTCTCCGAGCCGACCCTGATCGCCCTGGGGTACGCGTTCGAGCAGGCCACCAAGGCCCGCAAACCGCCGACGTACCTGCGGACGCTGCCCTGACGCACTGACCCTCTGACGCCCTGACCGGTGCCGGGCGTACCGGCACCGGTCCCGCACGTGCGGGCGCGGGTCAGTGGCAGTGACCGTTCCGGCCCAGGGTGTCCACGGGTGTGGCGCCGGGACGGGTCCACTGCGGCACGGGACGGCTGGTCGGGCCCCAGGTGGGCACCCCCTCAGCATCCGAGCGCCACGTCCAGCACGCGTCGCGCCCCTTCGGCCGGCCCTCCGGGTTGTCCTCCCACGCCTCGCCGCGGCCGTAGGGCGTCAGGTCGAGCAGCCCCATGGAGGCGTTGACCCGCTCGTTGCCCCGCCCCGTCGTGGAGTAGGTGAGGAACGTGCGGTCGCCGTCGCGCAGGTAGCAGGTGAGGAAACCCATGCTGTCGCCGATCGGCGCGGGCGCGTCCCGCACCGAGTACCACGGCTGGGTGTAGCCCATGAACGCGACGAAGGCGGCCACCTCCTCCCAGCGGCCCGTGGTCACGACGGCGAAGGAGACGCCGCGGGCGTTGAGGTAGACGGCGTCCTTCAGGTGCCAGGCCGTGGTGGTGCAGCCCTCGCACTGGCCCTGGTGCGGCGCGCCGTCGTACCACATGTGCTTGTAGACCACGAGCTCGTCGCGGCCCTGGAACAGCTCCAGGAACGGGACCGGCCCGTCGGGGCCGACCACCTCGGCCGTCCCGTCGAACTCCACCATCGGCAGCCGGCGGCGGGCCGCGGCGATGGCGTCGCCCTCGCGGGTGTGGGCCTTCTCCCTGGCCAGCAGCTCGTCCCTGGCGGCCTGCCAGGTGGCCAGGTCGGTGACGGGCGGGCGGCCGGGCAGTGGAGCGGTCGTCATGGTGTCCTCCGTGATGTCGGCGACGGTCGCAGGAACAGACTCGCGACCGCGCGGAAACTCATCGCGCCGGTCACGTCACACAGCACCCGGTCGCCCTGATCGACGATCACCAGTACGGCTTCCACGAGCCACACCCTTCAGCTGGTGGCCCCCCAGGTGAGCGACAGCCCGGTGGCGGCGCGTTCGGTGCGGATCTCCATCATGCTGCCGAGGATCGTGGCGTGGTCGGACACCACCGGCGTGGCGTCGAGCGTGTAGGTGATCCGGCTGCTGACCAGCACCGGGCTGCCCTGCGGCTCGTCGAGGTGGCGGGCGGCGGCGGCGTCGAGCAGGCCGGGCCGCACCACCTCGGACGCTCTGGCGACCGCCACCCCCGCGTCGGCGAGCGCGGTGTAGAGGGAGACGGCGGTGAAGTCGCGGTCGCGGATCTGGTCGGCCACCGGCCGCCGCACCCACGACACCTGGTGCACGGCCGGACGCCCCGCGAACTCGCGCACCCGCTCCAGCCGCAGTGCGGTGTCGCCGGGACGCAGCCGCAGCTCCGCGGCGATCCGGGCCGGGGCGCGCCGCATCGCCCGCCCGGCCACCGAGGTGCGCACGTCGTGGCCCTGCTTACGCAGGTCGTCGACCAGGCTGCGGAGCGAGTCGAGCTGGTACGCCAGGTGCGGCGGGGCGACGAACGTGCCCTTGCCGGGCTGCTGCACGATCAGCCGCTCGTCGCTCAGCTCCCGCAGCGCCTGGCGCAACGTCATGAGGGTCACCCCGTAGGCGGTGCTCAGCTCCCGTTGCGGGGGCAGGGCCTCGCCAGGGGCGTAGTGTCCCGACCGGATCTTCGCGGCGAGGTCGGCGGCGATGGCGCGGTATCTCGCCTCGTGCCCGGCGTCGGGGGTCATCGTGGTGCGTCACTCCTGGTCGATGGCTCGGCGCAGGGTCGCGAGGAAGGCTCGCAGGTCGTCCGGCCCCGCCCCGTCGAGCACCCGCCGCATGACCGCGGCGCCGACCACCACGCCGTCGGCGTGCCGGCGGGCCTCCCGCGCCTGGTCAGGCGTGGAGATGCCAAATCCTAGCAAGACCGGCCGGTCGGTGGCGCGCCTGAGGCGCGTGGTCAGCTCCGTCGCTCCGGACGCCAGGGCGGCCCGCTCGCCGGTGGTGCCCATCACCGACACCGCGTAGACGAACCCGCGGCTGCGGCGCGCGATCTCCGCCAGCCTCGGCTCCGGCGTCGCCGGTGACGCCAGCAGGGCCAGGTCCACTCCGGCCGCGGCGGCCACGTCCGTCAGCTCGTCCGCCTCGTGCACCGGCAGGTCGGGCACGATCAGGCCGGTGACGCCGGCCTCGCGCAGCGCGGCGCAGAACGCCTCGGGCCCGTCGTGCAGCACCAGGTTGTAGTAGGTGCTGGCGACCAGCGGCACGCCCAGGTCGCGGACCTCGGCCAGGTCGGCGAGGATCCGGCGGGTGCTCGCGCCGCGCGCCAGCGCCGCCTCGCTCGCCTGCTGGATGGTGACGCCGTCGAGCGTGGGGTCGGAGAACGGCAGGCCCACCTCGATGGCGTCGCCGCCCGCTGCGGCGAACGCCTCCAGGTACCGGGTCCAGCCGGGCGTGATCCCGCCGGTGACGTACGGCATGAGCAGGCCGCGCCCCGCGTCACGGCGGGCACGCAGGTGGCGTTCGACCGGGCCGGCGGCCAGGGTCTGGTTCGTCACAGCAGCTCCTTCAGGGTAGAGATGTCCTTGTCGCCCCGGCCGGACAGCGTCATCAGGACCGTCGCCCCGGCGGGCAGGCCGCCGTCGCCCGCCGCGCGGATCACCCAGGCGAGGGCGTGCGCCGATTCGAGCGCAGGGACGATGCCCTCGGTGCGCGCCAGCCGCACCGCCGCGCCGACCGCCTCGCCGTCGCTCACCGTGTCGTACCGGGCCCGGCCCAGGTCGCGCAGGTGGGCGTGCTCGGGGCCGACGCCCGGGTAGTCGAGCCCGGCGGCGATGGAGTGCGCCTCGACGATCTGGCCGTCGCCGTCCTGCAGGAACAGCGAGCGGCAGCCGTGCAGGACGCCGAGACTGCCGCGGGCCGCGCCCGCGCCGCCGTCCGCCTCGACGCCGACGAAGCGCGCCGTGGTGTCGGCGAAACCGGCGAACGTGCCGGCCGCGTTGGAGCCGCCGCCGACGCACGCGACCACGTACTCGGGGACGCCGGCCGCCAGCGCGGCGGCGCACTGCGCGCGGGCCTCCTCGCCGATGACCCGCTGGAACTCCCTGACCATCCACGGGTACGGGTCCGGCCCGACGACCGAGCCGACGCAGTAGTGGGAGTCGCCGGTCGCGCCGACCCAGTGCCGCATGGCCTGGCTGGTGGCGTCCTTGAGCGTGCGGCTGCCCGTGGTCACCGGGACCACCTCGGCGCCCAGCATGCGCATGCGGAAGACGTTCAGCTCCTGCCGCTCGATGTCGCGCTCGCCCATGAAGACGGTGGCCTCCAGGCCGAGCAGCGCGGCGGCGGTCGCGGTGGCCACCCCGTGCTGGCCCGCCCCCGTCTCGGCGATCAGCCGGCGGCGGCCCATCCGGGTGGCGAGCAGGGCCTGGCCCAGCACGTTGTTGATCTTGTGGGAGCCGGTGTGGGTGAGGTCCTCGCGCTTGAGGTACAGCCGCACGCCCAGCTCTTCCGACAGCCTGCGGGCGGGGGTGAGGGGGGTCGGCCGGCCGGCGTGCAGGGCGAGCAGCTCGGCCAGCTCGCCGCGGAAGCCGGGATCCGCCCACGCCTCGCGGAACGCCTCGTCCACCTCGCGGCACGCCTCCACCAGGGATTCCGGTGCGTACCGGCCGCCGTACTCGCCGAAACGGCCCCTTGCGGTGGGTTCGCCCATGGTTTTGGACGCGGGGACCGGGGCTTGCCGTACCTGGGTCATGTTGCGCTCACCTCGTTCTATAACTCTTGGGAGAGTTCTATAACAGTGAGTGTGGCATGGGAAGGGCGTGGCGCGCCACCTCGGGTGGGCACGACAAAGCGGCCCGCTGCCCTGGAGCGGGCCGGCCGGGCTAGTTGTCCGCGCCTTTACAGCGGGCCGGGGCCTTTACAGCGGGCCGTGCGATCGTCTGCGCGTCTTTTACGCGTCGCCGGGGTCCGGTGGCGTGATCTGCAGGGGCACCGCCGTTCCGCCGGCGAGCTCGCGTCCCTGCCGCAGCGTGAAGTCGAGCTGCCTGGCCACCTGGGGGAGGGCCGCCGGCGGCATGTACCCGTCGACGCCGGCGTTGAGCAGCCGCCCGACCGGGCCCTCGT
This sequence comes from Nonomuraea monospora, assembly GCF_039531895.1. Classification (NCBI taxonomy): domain Bacteria; kingdom Bacillati; phylum Actinomycetota; class Actinomycetes; order Streptosporangiales; family Streptosporangiaceae; genus Nonomuraea; species Nonomuraea monospora. The sequence continues at coordinate 72,923 of NZ_BAAAQX010000024.1, read as the reverse complement.
ACCGGACGCCGAGCTCGTGGTCCTCGATCTCGGCGACGATGACGCGGGCCTCCGGGAACATCAGTCGCAGCCTGCCGATGAGCTGCGGGCTCGCCGGCGGCACCAGCAGCACGTCGGCCGTCTTGGGGGCCGCGTGCATGTCGAGCACCACGTAGTCCGGGCCGAGCTGGTCGGACAGGGCGACCCTGGCCGCGGCCGACAGCTCCATCGCCGTGGCCACGACCGTCACGCCGTCGAGGTCGATCGGCGGCTGCTCGTCGGAATCCTCCTCCTCCGGCGCGTCGCGATCGACGATGGCGCCCTGGATCACGTCCACGGTGCTGGAGATCGTCGCGATCGACGCGCCGTCACGGGTGAGGACCAGGCTGTCGCCGGGTTCGAGGGCGTCGATGAGGGCCACGACGTCTTCGGGCAGGCGGCTCACGTCCACCTCCTGCCCGGAGCGCGAGGCGCGCTTGCGGTCTGCGTCAGGCTGCTGCCCGGCGCGTGCGGCGCGTTTGCGGTTCGCGTCGCGCTGCTTGCGGAAGCGCGACGGGCGTTTGCGGCTCACCATGCTGAGGACAGGCACGCGGCGGCGGGGGCGTCCTGTGTCGTGCGCGGCCCAGTGATCACATGAGTCCCTTCGAGATCCTGTGATCTTCTTGGATGCCGTCACACGGCCGTTGGTTCGGAGCCGCGCCGGGATTTCTGCCCATCGGCCGGTGGCCTGCCCTCCTCCGCCTTCGTCCGCAGGGTGATCGGCTTGAGCAGCAGCGCGGCGACGACACCCACCACGGCGACGGCGGCCGAGATGAGAAAGACATGTCCGGTGGCCTCGCCGTAGGCGGTGGCCGCCGGAACCCCGGCGGCCGTGCCCGCGCCGACCTGGCGGGCCAGGACCGCGCCGAGCACGGCGACGCCGACGGTGCCGCCGAGCGAGCGGAAGAACACGACGGTGGCGCTGGCGGCGCCGATGTCGGTCAGCGCGACGGCGTTCTGCACGACGAGCACGAAGTTCTGCAGGGTCAGCCCGACGCCCGCGCCGACGAGCATCATCGCGACGGCGATGAGCACCATGGACGTGTGCTGGTCGATCAGGCCGAGCACCACGAACCCGGCGGTCAGCGACACGGATCCGGTGATGAGGAACGGCTTGAGCCTCCCGCTACGGGACACGAGCCGCCCGCCGACGATCGAGGAGACCAGGATGCCCGCCATCATCGGGATGGTGAGCAGCCCGGCCTCGGTGGGGGTGTGGCCGCGGCTGACCTGGAAGTACTGGGTGAGGAAGACCGTCGCCCCGTACATGGCGGTGCCCGCGGCGAGGCTGCCGAGGATCGCCAGAGCGGTGGCGCGCTGCCGGATGATGCGCAGCGGCACGATCGGCTCCGCGACCCGCGACTCGACCCAGAGCGCGACGCCGAGCAGCAGGACCGAGCCGCCGACCATGGCGGCCGTCTGCCAGGAGGCCCAGGCGAAGGCGTCGTCGACGAACGAGACCCAGATCAGCAGCAGGCTGACGCCCGCGGTGATGAACGTGGCGCCCCAGTAGTCGATCTGCGCGTTGGCGCGGCGGTAGACCGGCAGCCGCAGGGTGAGCTGCAGAATGATCAGCGCCGCGATCGCGACGGGGATGCCGACGAAGAAGCACCACCGCCAGCCCAGCCACGAGGTGTCCACGATGAAGCCGCCCAGCAGCGGGCCGCCGATGGTGGAGATCGAGGTGACGCTCGACAGGTAACCGGCGTACCGGCCGCGTTCGCGGGGCGAGACCAGCGCGCCGATCGCGATGTTGACCAGGGTCTGCAGCGCGCCGACGCCGACGCCTTGCAGGGCGCGGGCGGCGATGAGCTGCCCGGCGTCCTGGGAGAACCCGGCGGCGATCGAGCCCGCCACGAAGATCACCACGGCGATCTGGATCAGGGCCCGCTTGGAGAACAGGTCGGCGAGCTTGCCGAAGATCGGGGTGGCGACGGTGGCGGCCAGCAGGGTGGCGGTCACCACCCAGGTGTACTGGGTGGGGGAGCCGTGCAGGTCGCCCAGCATGCGTGGCAGCGCGGTGGAGACGACGGTGCTGGCCAGCGTCGAGACGAACAGGGCGAGAAGCAGCCCGCTGAGCGCCTTGAGCACCTGCCGGTGGGCGGCCCTCCCGCCGTCTGGACTCTGCCGGTGGGTGGTGCTTCCGTCGTGCGGACTCTGCCGGTCGGTGGTGCTTCCGTCGTGTGGGCTCTGCCGGTCGGTGGTGCTTCCGTTGTCTTGAGGCGCAGGACGCCGTCGGTGGGCGGCGCTCATGGCGTCTTGAGGCGGAGGACGCTGCCGTCGCCGTTCGCGGACAGCACCAGGGCGCCGTCCGGGGTGGCGGCGAGCCCGGCGAACGGGCGCGGCATCCCGGGCAGGCCCGGCACGACGAACAGGCCGGGCCGGGGACCGGCCGGGCTCGCTACTGGGAGCGAGTCGGCTTCGACCGTGACGTCGCCCGTGACCGGGTCGATGGCGAGCAGGCGGCGGCGGGCGGCCTCGACGACGTACACGACGCCGTCGTGGACGGTGATCCCCTGCGGGGCGCCGAGCCCGTCGGCGAGCAGCTCGGGCACGCCGTCCTCGATCCGGTACACCGCCGACAGCCGCTCGTCGGTGACGTAGCAGCGCCCGCCGTCCACGGCCACCCCTGCCGGGCTGCCAAGGCCGTCGGCCACCACGCTGACCTGGTCGTCGTGGCCGATGGCGACGATGCGGCCCGCGCCCGACTCGGCGACCAGCAGGGTGCCGTCGGCGCGCACGGCGATGCCCAGCGGGCGCTCCAGGCCGTTCGCTCTGGTGCGCGTCGTGCCGGAGGCGCGGTCGTGCGTGCGGACCTGCCCGTACTGGGAGGTGGTGTGGAGCAGGTCGCCGTCGGCGGCGACGCCGTGCACGAAGTTCACCAGCTCGGTGGTGGTGACGTTCTCATCAGGACGGTCGGAGGGCTGTTCGGCGGGCTGGGCCAGGCGGTAGTGGTCGGCCAGGTGGACGCCGCCGCCCAGATCGATGGTCACCCCGAACGGGCCGCCGAGGTCGCGGGGCACGATCTGGCGGGTACGCCCGTCGCCCGCGAGCTCGGCGACCCCGCCATGGGCGTAGCTGGAGACGAACATCCGGTTGTCGGCGTCGAAGGCGGCGTTGTCCAGCGCGTTCAGCTCGCTGACGATCGCGGACCTGTCGCCGGTGCCGGTCAGGTCGAGCCGCGTGACGAACCCGGACTCGCCCCGCGACAGGACCAGCAGGACGCCCTCGCGGTCGAAACGCACGGCCACCGGGTCGGGCACGTCGGCGGCCACCAGTTCGGGCTCGCCGCCGTCGAGCGGGACGCGGAACACCTCGCCGGTCAGCATGTGCGGGTAGTAGAGCCGCCCGTCGGGGCCGAGCTGCATGGCGTTGCCCATGGCCAGGCCCTTGGCGAGCACCATGGGATCGTCGCCCAGCTCCAGCAGGCGTCCGCCCGGGATCATCTCGTTGACGAACACGCGGGTGCCGACGCAGGCGATGCCGTTCGGCGCGGTCACCTCGTCGGTGACGAGCGTGAAGTGACCGGCCGGGTCACGCCGCCACACCCGGCCGGGGACCAGGTCGGTCACGTACATCGCGCCGTCGGTGTCGAAGGCCAGGTCGTCGGGGGACTGCAGCGGCCCGTCCGGTGGCACGACCACCTCGACGTCGCCGGTCGCCACGTCCACGGCGCTGATCTGCCCGGCCAGGAACTGGGCCACGTACAGGCGGCCGTCCGGACCGAAGGCCATGCCGTTCGAGCCCCACAGCGGACGCGCCCGTACAAGAGCCTCGACCTCACGGCGATTCCCCGACCGCGCGCTCCCCGGCCGCCCGCTCTCCGGCTGGCCGGTCACCGGCCGCCCGGCCACCGGCCGTGCGCCTCCTGGTTGGCCGGTGGCCGGTTGCGTGCTGCCGGGCTGGTCGCTTACCGGTCGCGCGCTTCCGGGGTGGTCGGCCACCGGTCGCTCGCGCCTTGGCTGGTCGGTCATCGGGCGTCCGCCAGCACCTCGTCCATGCCGCCCTCCGCCCGCCAGCGGCGCAGCAGGTCGTGGAAGGCGACGGGGCCGGGCCCGAAGGCGAAGCTGACCGGGCGGGGCTTGCCCTCGTTGTTGTAGTAGCCGGGCGTGCACTCGGCCTGGAAACGGCTGTTGTCCGGCGCCAGCTCCCGGATCGTGGCGATCCACGCCTCCTCGGCGTCCTTGGTGGGCTCGACCGTGGCGACGCCACGGCGGCGGGCCTCGGCGACGACCGCGCCGATGTGGGTGGCCTGCTCCAGCAGGATGTGCACGAAGTTGACCGCGGCGGCGTTCTGCAGCGTCCCCAGGTGGAACAGGTTCGGGAAACCGTTGCTGTAGAAGCCGTGCAGCGTGCGCGGCCCCTGCCGCCAGGTGCCGAGCAGCGCCGCGCCGCCCCGGCCGAAGACCGGCAGGGCGCCGGTGACGATGCCGGACAGGCCCACCTCGAAGCCGGTGGCGAAGATGACGCAGTCGACCTCGTACTCCTGGTCGCCCACCACGACCGCCGACTCGGTCATCGCGGTGATGCCGCCGTGGTCGGCGGTGTCCACCAGCGTCACGTTGGGCCGGTTGAACGTCTGCAGGTAGTGGTCGCTGAAGGTGGGCCGCTTGCACATGTAGCGGTACCAGGGCTTGAGCAGCTCCGCGGTGGCCGGGTCGGTGACGACCTCGTCCACGCGGGCGCGGATCTCGTTCATCTTCTGGAAGTCGGCGATCTCGTCGAGGTACGCGCGTTCCTCGGGCGACAGATCCGTGTCGACGGTGCCCGCCAGCAGGTTGCGCTGGAGGCGGGCGGTGCTGGTCCAGCCGTCGTCGATCAGGTCCCGCTCGGCGTGCCCGCCGGTGACGACGGTGAGGAAGTTGTCCATCCGTTCCCGCTGCCAGCCCGGCTTGAGGGAGGCGGCCCAGGCCGGGTCGGTGGGACGGTTGTCGCGGACGTCCACCGTCGAAGGGGTGCGCTGGAAGACGTACAGGTGCTGGGAGTCGCGCGCCAGGTGCGGGATGACCTGGATGCCCGTGGCGCCGGTGCCCACCACCGCGACCCGCTTGCCGGCGAGCTTGTGCAGGCCGCCCTCCGCCGAGCCGCCGGTGTAGCCGTAGTCCCAGCGGCTGGTGTGGAACGTGTGCCCCTTGAACGTCTCGATGCCCGGGATGCCGGGCAGCTTCGGCTGGGCCAGGGTGCCGGCGGACATCACGACGTAGCGGGCCCGGAAGTCGTCGCCGCGGTCGGTGCGGACCTGCCATTCGGCCGCGTCGTCGTCCCAGCGCAGCTCCGTGACGCGGGTGTGGAACATCGTGTCGCGGTACAGGTCGTAGAGCTTGGCGATCGCGACGGCGTGCTGGCGGATCTCCTCGCCGGGCGCGTACCGCATGGTGGGCAGGTAGCCGACCTCTTCGAGCAGCGGCAGGTAGACCGACGACTCGATGTCGCAGTGGATGCCCGGGTAGCGGTTCCAGTACCAGGTGCCGCCGAAGTCGCCGGCCTCGTCCAGCATCCTGATGCCGTCCACGCCCGCCTCGCGCAGCTTGGCGCCGGTGAGCAGCCCGCCGAAGCCGCCGCCCACCACCAGCGCCTCGACCCGGTCGCGCACCGGCTCCCGCTCGGTGCGCGGCGTGTACGGGTCGGCCGCGTAGTAGCCGAACTCGCCGCGGGTGCCCCGGTACTGGGCGTTGCCGTCGGGCCGCAGACGGCGGTCGCGCTCGTGGCGGTACCTGGCGCGCAGCGCGTCCGGGTCGAAGCCCAGCTCCGCGACGGTGAGAGGCGCGGGCGGCTTCGCAGACTGGTCCATGGATGCCCTTCCGGTTTGTGGCGCCGCTGCGTCACAGCCGCACCCGGGGGGACATGGCGCGGAAGCTCGCACAGCCGAACGGACGGGGCGGCAGGCACGTGGTGCAGCGGCGGATGATGATCGCCCTGTCTGAGAAAAGCTAACCGGAGTCGGAAAATTAAGTCAAATGATTGTTTCAATGACTGGATGCCGGGGCGAGGTACAGGCCCTCGACGGCGTCCATCAGCTCGGCGGCCGTGGCCTCCCACGCCGCCCTGGCTGCGTCCGCGTCCATCGGCAGCGTGCGCTCGCGGTGGGCGCAGGTGTGCACGAGCAGCGTGCGGGCCATGTCGTCGCGCCGGCGGCGCAGCTCCGGCGGGAGGCCGGGCAGGCAGCGGTGCAGGCCGGCGACGACCGTGTGGAAGCCGGGCGCGTCGTGCAAACCCCCCGCCACCAGCTCGCGCAGCCGCGGTTCCGTCATGATCTGGGCGGCGAGCCTGGCGTACCAGCTCGGGGTTCCCAGGCTGCTCAGATGGTCGGTGAACGGCAGCACGACGCAGGCGACCCAGTCGCGCAGCTCCGTGCTGTCGCCCCTGTCGCGCAGCAGCCGTTCCCTGATCCGCTCCAGCCGCGTGGTGTGGTCGTCGACGATCGCGCGCAGCAGGTCGGACTTGGTGCCGAAGTGGTAGCCGACGGCGGCGTTGTTGCCCTGGCCCGCGGCCTCGCTGATCTGGCGGTTGGAGACCGCGAACACCCCATGCTCGGCGAACAGCCGCTCGGCGGTCAGCAAGATCCGGCTCCTGGTCTGACCCGCCTTCGGCGTGGCCCTGTCCCTGTCCCTCTCCGTGGTCCTGCCCGTGGCCCTGTTCGTGGCCCCGTCCGTGATTCTGCCCGTGGTCCTGTCCGTAACCCGGTCGGCGGCTCCCGTCGCCCTGATGGCCGCCGTACCCGCCGCGGCCAGCGCGAACAGCTGGTCCAGCAGCTCGAACAGGCGCGCCTGGCCGCTTTCGGCGTCCCACGCGGTGAAGGCCTCCCGTACGCACGCCAGCGCCATGCTGCTCATCGCCCTGGCGTGCAGCCCGGTGATGCCGCGACCGCCGAGCCAGGCCAGAACGGACTCCTCGAAGTACATGTTGGCCAGCAGGAGGAAACGGTTCAGCTCGGGCTGACCCGCCAGGATGCGCCGCCGCGCGGACACCGTGCGCAGCTCCTCCGCCAGGTACGCTTTGAGCGCCCTGGTCAGGGCTGCCCACGGGTCGGCGCCGACCTCGCGGGCGAGCAGCTCCGCGACCTGGGCCGCCTCCCCGGGAGCCGGGTCGAACAGGGCGCCCGCCTTCGTCTCGAAGTGGTTGAAGAACGTGCGCCGCGACACCCCGGCCGCCGCCGCGATGTCGTCGATCGACACGGCGGCGAATCCGCGCTCCTCGAACAGGGTCAGGGCGGCTTGGCGCAGGCGGTGCCAGCGCTCGGTTTTGTCCGCGGCGACAGTGGTGCGGAGGTCCGGGGACGTGGAGGTCACCCTTAGACAGTAGGGCCTCAGTAGGTTGGGCCGCACCTGCACTCAGTGCAAACGACTGCTCGGTTGGGCGCAGAAGCGAACAGCGGCCCGCACGCATGCGAGGGAAGACGATTCTGGGTTGCGGCGAAGGATGGGTGATTTGACCGCCGAACCCGACCGGAAGGCTTGACCTCCATGCCGGAGACCAGAACGTGAGTACCGAAGTGAGAGAACAGGCGACCGACCCCGAGCGGGCCAACGCCGAGCGTGCCGAGGGCGAGCGGGCCGGCGCCGAGCGGGGCGGCGCCGAGCGGGCTGACGGCGAGCGGGCCGAGGGGGAGCGGGCCGAGGGGGAGCGGGCCGATGGCGGGTTGGCTGACCTCGAGTTGGCCGGCGCCGAGTTGGGTGGCGCCGAGTTGGCCGGTGCGGAGTTGGCTGATGCGGAGTTGGTCGCTCGGTTTCGGCGCGACCCTGCCCTGTTCACCGCCGTCCACGACCGCTACTACCGCGACATCTACCTCTACGTCGCCGGCCGCCTGGACGCGCAGATCGCCGAGGACCTCGCTGCCGAGACGTTCCTGCTGGCCTTCGACCACCGCAACCGGTACGACCCGGAACGCGGCGACCTGCGGCCCTGGCTGTTCGGCATCGCCACCAACCTGATCGCCCGGTACCGGCGTAAGGAGATCCGCCACTACAGGGCGCTCGCCAAGCTGGGACCCGAGCCTGCCGTGGAGGGCCACGAGGACCGGGTCGTCACCTCCGTCGCCGCCGAGCGCATGCAGCCGCACCTGGCCAAGGCGCTGGCCGCGTTGTCCGGGGGTGAGCGTGACGTGCTGCTGCTCGTGGCGCTGGGTCAGCTCAGCTACGACGAAGTGGCTCAGGCGCTCGGCATCGCCGCCGGCACCGTGGGCTCCCGGCTCAGCCGCGCCCGCAGCAAGATCATCGCCCTCGTGGAGAAGGAGCACGCCCGTGGATGACCTGAAGGCCGTCGCGACCCTGCTGGCCAAGCCCGACCCGTCGCCTGCGGCGATCGACCGCAGCCGCGAACGCCTCCAGGCCCGGATCACCCAGGCCGACACCCACCCGAACGTCGCCCACCCGAACGTCGCCCGCCCGGATGCCGCCCGCCCGGATGCCGTCCGCCCGGATGCCGTCCGCCCGGATGTCGTGCGCCCCGACCACGTCCGCCCGGATGCGGCTCGCCCGGATGCCGTGCGCCCTGACCACGTCCGCCCAGGTGCCGCCCGCCGGGGCCGCGCCCGCTTGGGCAACTTCCGTCCGGGTGCCGCGCGCGGGGACGACGCCCGCCCGGACCGCACCCGGCCGGGCAACACCGGTCCGGGTGGCGCACGTCGGGGCCGTGGCTGGCTTCTGCCTGCGTTGGGCATGGCCGTCGCCGCCGTGGCGGCCGTCGCCGTGATCCTCGCCAGCGCGCTGACGCCCGGCGCCGCACCGGCCTCGGGCCGGGACGTCCTGCTGATGGCCGCCGCCAGCGCCGAACGCATCCCCGCAGGAACGGGCGAATACTGGCACATCACCCGCACCTGGCAGAGCCCGGACGGACCGCAGAAGCAGGAGAGCTGGACCAGCCGCGACGGCCACCGCTGGACCAGGAACGAGCCGAACGCCACCCCAGGGGCCGTCGTCGAGGACCCGGCGCCGTTCAGGCTGATGGGCGCAGAGATTGGCTTCACGGACCTGGAAGCGCTCCCGTCCGAACCGGAGGAGCTCAAGCAGCGCCTGGCCGAGCTGCCGCGACACGACCACGCCATGATGCCCGCCGACCGGGAAGGCGCACTCGTCTCGCCGCTGATCACCCTGATCACGGAGCTGCCGGCGCCCTCGCGGGTGCGGTCGGCCGCGTTCGAGGCGCTCGCCGGCACGCCTGGGGTCGAGAACGCCGGGCCGGTCGAGGGCGGGCAGGAGCTGCGGATTCCGCTGTCCGGCAAGGTGCAGGTCAAGATGGTCGTCGATCCCGACGCCGCCCGGGTGGTGCGCGCCAACATCCTGTTGACGTCCGAAGGCGGGTCGGCGATGAGCAACTCCTACATCCAGGTGACGACCGGCTGGACGGACGAGCTGCCACGGTGAGCGGGCGACGCCGGGTATGCGGCCCGTACAGGCAGCTCTGCCATCCTGGCCTCAGCGGACGCGCGAGGCGGAGAGGTGCACGTTGCAGAACGGCGAGACGTACCCGGCGGTGAACCTCGACCGGGCCTTCTTCCAGGACCCGCACCCGGCCTACCGGCGCGTGCGCGAGGCGGGGCCGGTGCGGCCCGCGCTCGCGCACCGGCGGCTGCGGGTGTGGCTGGTCACCAGGTACGCCGAGGCCAGGGAACTGCTCAACGACCCGAGGCTGGCCAAGGACAGCGCCAGGGCGGTCGAGCTGTTCCCGCCGGGCACCGCCGGCCCGTACGCGTCCTCGCTGTCGGCCCACATGCTCAACTCCGACCCGCCCGACCACACGCGCCTGCGCAAGCTCGTCAACCAGGCGTTCACAGCCAGGACGGTGTCGCGGCTGCGCCCGCGCATCGAGCAGATCACCGACGGCCTGCTCGACGCCATGGCCGAGGCGGGCGAGACCGACCTGATGGAGTCGTTCGCGTTCCCCCTGCCGATCGCGGTCATCTGCGAGCTGCTCGGCATCCCGGCCTCCGACCACGACGAGTTCAGGACCTGGACCGCCCCCTTCGTGACGGCCGCGTCGCCCGAGGAGATGCGCGAGGCCCACACGTGGATGCTGGCCTACCTGACCCGCCTCGTTGCCGCCAAGCGCGCCGAACCCGGCGAGGACCTGCTGTCGGAGCTGGTGCACATCTCCGACGAGGGCGACCGGCTGTCGCGGGACGAGGTCGTGTCCATGGCGTTCCTGCTGCTCGTGGCGGGCCACGAGACCACGGTCAACCTGATCGCCAACAGCGTGCTCGCCCTGATCGGCGACCCCGCCCAGATGGCCGCGCTGCGGGCCGACCCCGCCCTGCTGCCGGGCGCGGTGGAGGAGTTCCTGCGCTTCGACGGGCCGATCAACATCGCGACCCTGCGGTTCACCACCGAGCCGATCCGGGTCGGCGACGTCGAGATCCCCGCGAACGAGTTCGTCTTCATCTCGCTGCTGGCCGCGAACCGCGACCCGGACCGCTTCCCCGACCCCGACCGGCTGGACGTCAACCGGCCGGGTGGCGGTCACCTGGCCTTCGGCCACGGCATCCACTACTGCGTGGGCGCGCCGCTGGCCAGGCTGGAAGCGCAGATCGCCCTCGGGAAGCTGCTCGGCCGCTTCGCCACGATCGAGCTGGGTTCGTCCAGCCTGCGGTGGCGCGCCAGCACCCTCATCCGGGGGGTGCACAGCCTTCCTGTACGGGTCCACTGACGACCCGCGTCAGCGGGACGGGCGCACCGCGGTCAGGTAGCTCCGCCGGTCGATGGAGTCCACCCGGACGACCGCGCCGGTGCTGGGGGCGTTCACCATCTGCGTCTTGCTGATGGCCAGCCCGACGTGGTCCGGGCCCGGCCGGGTGGGGTCGGTGTCGTAGAAGACCAGGTCGCCGGGACGCACCTCGGAACGCGCCACCTTGCGGCCCTTGTTGACCTGCTCGTAGGTGGTGCCGCCGATGCGGACGCCGGCCTTGCTCCAGGCGTACTCGGTGAGGCCGCTGCAGTCGAAGCCCTTGATGTCGGCGCCGCGGCCGATGCCGTAGGTGGGGCCGGTGGGGCCGCCGCCGCCCCAGGAGTAGGGGATGCCGCGCTGGGTCAGGGCGGCGCTGACGGCGGTCTTGCCGGAGCCGGAGCCGGTGGCGGTGAGCGGGGTTCCGTTGCCGTCGCGCATGGTGCCCTCGCGCATGGTGCCGCTGCGCATGCCGTCGTCGCGCCTGCCGTCGCCGCGTGCGCCGTCGCCGCGTGCGCCGTCGCCACGCGCGTCGCCGCCGCGTGCGTCGTCGTCGCGCCTGTCACCACGTGCGTCGTCGTCCTGCCTGTCGTCGCGGGCGTCGTCGTCGCGCGTGGCGCGTTCGTCGCACAAGTCTGCGGCGAGGTCGCCGACGATGTCCTCGGCCTGGTCGCGCGCCGTGTCGGAGTCCTCGTCCTGGTCGAGGATCGTCTCGGAGTCCTCGCCCACGGAGTCGGAGTCCTCGCCCACGGAGTCGGAGTCCTCGCCCACGGAGTCGGAGTCGGCGTCGTCCTCTTCACGCAGGTCGTCGGCCAGCGCGGAGACGACCTTCTCCCGGGAGAGCCCCAGACCAGCAGCGGTCTTGAGCCGCTCCTGGATCCGGGCCTTCTCCCTGTCCGTCAGGTCGAGATCATCCAGGTCACGCTCGTCCCATAACGCGGCGACGAGCTGCTTGGCGAGCGTCTCGTGCTCGGCGTACTTCCCCCGAAGATCCGCCCGGGGCCGCTGCACGAGCGCGGCGGCCTTTGTCAGCGGCAGGCTCTGCCACCGGGGCACGCGTACGAGCCGCTGGTAGAACGAGCGGGCGGCGCGGCCAGGAGTGGTGACCTGCTCGCGCGTCCCCCAGCCGGCGGCGGGCGTCTGCTGGAACAGGCCGAAGGATCTGCCGCCAGCCGAGACGGCGCCGTTGTCGAGGCGGCTTTCCTGGAACGCGGTGGCCAGCGCGATCTCCGCCGCCCGGCGCGGCAGGTCGAGGTCGGCGGCGGCCTCGACGATGACCTCGGCGTTGCCGGTCTGCTCGGTGGTCAGGCCGAGCCCGGCGGTGTCGCCTCCCGCGTAGTCGCACATGGTGCTGTTCGACTGGTCCGGGTTCGCCGAGGCGGCGGCGTACCCGGGGCCGGTCGAGACGGCGGCGATCAGGGCCAGGCCTGAGACCAGCCCGCCCCCTGCGGCGATGGCCCTCCGGGCCGCGCGGCCCTCCGGTATGTGGTGCTCGATCATGCGGTCCCCCTTGGTCGGTGCTCTGGACTGTTCGTCGCGGAGCGGGACGTGGACGCATGGAGGAGCGGAATTTGTGCGCGAGACCGGGCCCGGGACCCGGCGCACCCCGGCTGACATGGGACTTGACAGAAAACCTTGTCGCGCCGGACCGGATCATGCCACCATCGCCTCTACTCATAGGAAAGTTTCCTAAGGGTTGGACAGCGAAGGGAGTGTCGGGTGCGACGAAGCCTGACGTCGCTGGCCGCCGCGCTGCTCGCGGCGGGCATGATCTCAGTCATCCTCCCCGTGTCGTCGGCCTCAGCGGCAGCCTGCGCGACGGCATGGAACGCCTCCACCGCCTACCAGGGCGGCACCGTGATCTCTTACAACGGCCATAACTGGTCGGCCAGATGGTGGACGCAGAACGAGACCCCCGGCACCGCCGGCGTCTGGGCCGACCAGGGCGGCTGCGGAAGCGGCGGCGGCACGCCCGCCCCGTCCTGCGACCACCCGAACTGGGTGGCCGGGCAGTGGTACGCGGCGGGCAGCATCGTCCGCTACACCGACGGCAACCACTACATCGCCGTCCACGAGAACCCCGGCTACGACCCGGTGATCTCCCACTGGTACTGGGACCCGCACACCTGCGGCGGCACCACCCCGACCGATCCGCCCGGCCAGGGCGGGTTCGTGGTGAGCGAGGCGCAGTTCAACCAGATGTTCCCTGGACGCAACGCGTTCTACAGCTACAGCGGCCTGACCGCCGCCATGTCCGCCTACCCGGCGTTCGCCGGCGCCGGCAGCGACACCGTCAGGAAGCAGGAGGCCGCCGCCTTCCTGGCCAACGTCAACCACGAGACGGGCGGCCTCGTCCACATCGTCGAGCAGAACACCGCCAACTACCCGCACTACTGCGACGCGAGCCAGCCCTACGGCTGCCCGGCCGGGCAGGCCGCCTACTACGGCCGCGGCCCGATCCAGCTGAGCTGGAACTTCAACTACAAGGCGGCCGGTGACGCGCTCGGCATCAACCTGCTGGCCGACCCGTGGCGGGTGGAGCGGGAGTCCGCGGTCGCGTGGAAGACCGCGCTCTGGTACTGGATGACCCAGAACGGGCCGGGCACCATGACCGCGCACGACGCCATGGTCAACGGCCGCGGCTTCGGCGAGACGATCCGCAGCATCAACGGCAGCCTCGAATGCGGCGGCAGGAACCCCGCCCAGGTGCAGAGCCGGGTGTCCGCCTACCAGCGGTTCACCCAGATCCTCGGCGTGAGCCCCGGCGGCAACCTCTCCTGCTGAACCCTCCCGTACGAGCCCACCCCCAGGAGTACGAGAATGCGCAAGAGCACGATCGCCGCCGCGATGGCCGCGTCCGGAGCGCTGGCCCTGCTGCCGGCGTCCGCGGCCAACGCCCACGGCACCATGTCCAACCCGCCCAGCCGGGTCTACGTCTGCAAGAACGAGGGCCCTGAGGCGCCGAAGTCCGCCGCGTGCAAGGCCGCCGTCGCCGCCGGCGGCACGCAGGCGTACTACGACTGGAACGAGGTCTCCCTGCTGGAGGCGGGCGGCCGGCACCGCCAGCTCATCCCCGACGGCAAGCTCTGCAGCGCGGGCCGCGAGAAGTACCGCGGCCTCGACCTGCAGCGCGCCGACTGGCCCGCGACCAAGGTGAGCCCCGGCGACTTCACGCTCACCTACCACGCCACCGCCCCGCACGCGAACAGCAACTTCGAGTTCTACATCACCCGCGCGGGCTGGAACCCCACCATGCCCCTCAAGTGGTCCGACCTGGTGCACATCAAGACGTTCAACGGCCAGAACCCGACGACGTTCACCAACTGGACCATCAACCTGCCGCAGCGCACCGGCCGGCACGTCCTCTACTCGATCTGGCAGCGGGTGGTCGGCAGCAACGAGGCCTTCTACACCTGCTCCGACGTGGACTTCGGCGGCGGCACCCCCTCGACCCCGACCCCGTCCCCGACCACCACCACCACCCCGAAGCCGACGCCCACACCCACGCCGACCGCCACCCAGCCGGGCGGCACCTGGAGCGCGGGCACGGCCTACCGCGTGGGGGACAGGGTGACGTACGGCGGGCTGACCTACCAGTGCGTCCAGGCGCACACGGCGCTCACCGGCTGGGAGCCGCCGAACGTGGCCGCCCTGTGGAAGCGCGTCTGACAAGCTGATCCCGTACGGCGGCGCCCAGTGGAACGAGATGGCGCCGCCGGACGATCACCTCAAAGGGGGTAAACCCGTACCGTGAGGGCTCGCGGCGACGCCCGCCCCCGTAAGGCGTCGCCGCCCCCCGCAAGGAAGGTGATCGCGTGTCCCAGCCTGCTACGGTCTCCGACCCGGGGCGGACCCCCGCGTGGCGCTACGCCATCGGCATGTTCGGCACCTCGATCCCGATCAACATGATCAAGGGATCGATGATCCTCTACTACGTCGACATCCTCGGCCTCGACGTCCGCGCCTACGGCGCCGTGATGGTGATCTACGCGGTCATCGACGCCCTCGACAACCCGCTGCTCGGCCACCTGTCCGACCGCACCCGCACCCGGTTCGGCCGGCGGCGGCCGTGGCTGCTCGCCGGCGCGCCGATGCTGGCCGCCTGCATGATCGCGTTCTTCTCTGCGCCGTCCTCGCTGGAGGGCATGGGCCTGGTGGTGTGGTTCGCGGTGTTCGCGATCCTGTGCGAGGCTTTCGACTCGATGCTCAACGCGAACTACGGCGCGCTGCTGCCCGAGCTGTACCCGCGCGAGCGCGACCGCGCCGTCGCCAACAGCCTGCGGCAGGGCTTCCAGCTCGTGGCGCTGGTGATCTCGCTCGCCGTCACCCCGCTGCTCACGACGAGCGTGTTCGGCACCGAGGAGTCCACCGAGGGCTTCCAGACCACCGCCGTCATCTACGGGGTGGTGGCCGTGGTCGTGATCGCGTTCATGGCGCTCAGCGCGCGCGAACGGCCCCGCTACTCGACGCGCGAGCGGCCCCGGCTGCTGCCCAGCGTGTGGTCCATCGTGCGCAACCCCCTGTTCTGGACGGTCGGGCTCACCGGCGCCTGCTACGGCATCGCCATGGCGCTCGTGCTCTCGGGCATCCAGCTCTACGTCCGCTACTCGCTGGGCCTCCCGGTCGTGAACGCGCTCTACCTCCAGGGCGTCGTCATCCTCGTCTCGGCGGCCGGACTCGCCGTGTGGACGCGCGTCGTGGCCCGCCGCGGCGCCATGTGGGCCTGGCGGATCGCCTTCGCCGCCCTCGCGGTCAGCTTCGCCGCCCTGTTCTTCGCCACCGACCTGGTCACCGCGATCGCCGCAGGGGTGCTCGTCGGGGCCGGGTGGTCGGGGATGCTGGCCACCAACGACCTCATCGTGGCGCGGGTCCTGGACGCCGACGCGACCCGCAACGGGGAGCATAGGGAGGGGCTCTTCCTGTCGGCGTTCGGCTTCTTCTCGCGGCTCAACGGGATCGTGACCGGGCTGGCGCTGACGTCGCTCGGGGTGTTCTTCGGATACAACTCGGGCGACGACCCCGGGGGCGATCCCGGGCTGGCGTTCCGGGTGTACCTGTGCGCGTACCCGTTCGTGCTGACCGCGATCGGCGCGGTGGCGGCGTGGCTCATCTCGGTGCCGGTGGAGACGCCGCCCGAGGCGGGCGAGCCGGTCGAGACCTCCGCGCGGCGGCCCCGATGAACCGCCGCGTCGTGATCACCGCCGACGACCTCGGCCGCGAGCCGGGAACCACCGAGGTCATCGCCGCGCTGCTGGCCGAGGGGCACGTCTCCGCGACGACGCTCATCTGCGTCTCACCGGAGGCGGAGCAGGCCGCCGCACGCATGCGGCAAGCCGGCGTCGTGCCCCGCCTGCACGTGACGCTCACCAGCGAACGCGGCCTGCCGCGCTGGCGCCCGCTCGACGGTCCGGCGAGCCTCGCCGACGCCGACGGAACGCTCAGCGACGACCCGTTCGTCCTCGGCGCGCGCGGCGAGACGGCGGACGTCCTGCGCGAGGCGGACGCGCAACTCCGCTGGATGCGCGCGCGGGGCCTGCCGCCCGTGGCCGCCGACTCGCATTCCGGCACCCTGTACGGCCTGCACGGCCGATCCTGGCTGGCCGGGACGCTCGCCTGGTGCGCCCGCCACGGCCTGGCCTTCCGGCTGCCCCGCGACCCCGAGCCGTACTTCGGCGGGCCGCTAGCGGCGCCGCTCGCCGCCGCCCACGCGCAGGCCGTCGCCCACGCCGACGCGCTCGGCGTGCGGATCCCGCAGACGATCGCGACCAACCGCAGCACGGCCCGCGACCTCGGCGGTTACGAACGGCTCAGGGACGACTACCTGCGCCGCCTCGCCGCCCTGCCCGAGGGCACCAGCGAGCTGTTCCTGCACCCGTCCCGCGAGGACGCCGTCATCGGCCCGGACGGCGTCGTGCGGACGTGGGAGGCGCGGCTGCTGCGCGACCCCGTGTGGCACAAGGCCCTGGAGAGCGAGGGCGTCGAGGTGGTCGAGGGCTGGTGGGCCTGAGAGGCGTGCCCGCCTGCCACGACGGCGTCATCCCAGCTCGGCCAGGTCCTCCGCGCTCAGGCTCAGCTCGCCGGCGGCGACGTTCTCCTCCAGGTGCGACAGCGACCCCGTACCCGGAATGAGCAGGATGTTCGGCGAGCGGGCCAGCAGCCAGGCCAGCGCCACCTGCGGCACCGTCGCGCCGTTGCGGGCGGCGACCGCGTCCAGGCGCTCGGCCGTGAGCGGCTGGAAGCCGCCGACGGGGAAGAACGGGACGTAGGCGATCCCCGCCTCCGCGCAGGCGTCCACGATCGGGTCGTCCTCGCGGCGCGTCAGGTTGTAGAGGTTCTGCACGCAGGCGATCGGCGCGATCTTGCGGGCCTCCGCCACCTCGGCGGCCGTGACGTTGGAGACGCCCAGGTGGCGGATCAGGCCCTCCTCGCGCAGCGCGAGCAGCGTCTCCAGCGGCTCGGTCAGGGGTGTCCCGCCGCGGTCGAGGTCGCCCATCCGCAGGTTCACCACGTCCAGGCGGTCCACGCCGAGCGAGCGCAGGTTCGCCTCGACGCCGCGGCGCAGGCCGTCCGGGGTCAGGCCGGTCTTGCGCGGCGCGGGCAGGGCGAGGTCGGGGCCTTCGATCAGCGCGCCCACCTTGGTGACGATCACCAGGTCGTCCGGGTACGGGTGCAGCGCCTCCCTGATCAGGTCGTTGGCCGCCACGCCGTCACGGGCGTAGTAGTTCGAGGTGTCGAGGTGGTTCACCCCGAGTTCCACGGCCCTGCGCAGGACGGCGAGCGCCGTCTCCCTGTCGGGACGGTCGCCCCTCGGCCAGCCGGTGAGCTTCATGGCGCCGTAGCCGATCCGCGCGACGCTCAGGTCGCCGCCCAGCGCCCATCGTTGCGTTGTCACGATCATCCACGGTAGAGGGCGGGGGCGTTCCGGCCAAAACACCGCGCCTTACGCGGCCACGCCGACCAAGTTCCCGTCCGGGTCGGTGAAGCGGCCGACCACGAGCACCCCCGGCGTCACCGATCGGAGGACAGACCCGGACGGGCGCGGAAAATCATCGGTCATCCCCGCGTGACGGTGCCGGCCCGGCGGGTGCGGATGGATCGTCACGGGCGGGGCAAACTTCATCAATTCCTTGACGGCGTACGTCGCGCCACAAGTAATCACCTAACGCCGCATCGGCGACGCTGAGTGACAGATCACCCCTGATCCGTCGCCGCCTCGACCAAGGAGTCACCGTGCGCCTCCGCGCTCTCGCCGCCGCCCTCTGCACCGTCCTGCTCGCCGCGCCCGCCGCCGCCGACACCCCCGACCCGGTCACCGCCCTGGCCGCCGCGCCAGGCGGTGATACGGGCAAGTTGTGCATCAGCGTGCCCGTGGGGGCGATGGCCCAGGCGTTCAACGCCTTCCTGGCCAGTCTCGCGGCCCCATCACAAGTCGGGCAGGCGCCGTCCGGCCCCGTCGTGCCGGAGAACATGCTCGTCCTGCAAGCCGCCCCCTGCTGACCCGGCACCACCCGTCCAGCGACCGGAAGACCCCGCACATGCACACCATCACCGCCGCACGGCCCATCACCTGGCGGCTGCCCGTCGTCCTGCTCGGCATCTCCGGCCTGCGCCTGGACCGCGGCACCCGCTACCGCCCCGCCCGCCTGCTCCTGTTCACCGCGACGGCGGCCCTGTACTACCTGCTCACCCCGGTGCTGACGACCCCGGCCGTGGCGACCGCCTACGCCACCGCGGTCTGGCTGCTGTACTACGGCGGGCTGAGCCTGACGCTGGGCGGCCCCGGCCGCACCGCCCTCATCGCCCGCTTCGGCGAGGACCGCGCCTACGCCGTCTACGAGGTGGCCCTCGGCCTGCTGTTCATGAACCAGAGCTTCGCCCAGGCCGTCGTCATCTACGCCTACGGCGACAGCCTGCCGGCCGCGATCCCGTCCTGGGCGGCGTACGTCATCGGGGCGGCGCTCATGGCGGCGGGCACGTTCGCGAAGGTCTGGGCGGCCTGCACCGTCGGCCTGGACACCTACTACTGCCGCGACATGTTCGCGGGCCGCCCGCTCAAGGACGCGGACGGGCTGGTCGTCGCCGGCCCGTACCGGTATCTGCGCAACCCCATGTACGGCGCGGGCAACCTGCACGCCTACGGCTGGGCCGTCTGGTCACGCTCACTGGAAGGCCTCGCCTTCGCGGCGGCCTTCCAGCTCGGCATCTACCTCTTCTACCACTTCAGCGAACGCCCCTTCATCGAGCGCGCCTACGTCAGGTCATGAAGGTGATCTTCCCGGTGCCGTGGACGGCGTTCAGCCCCTTGGTGGCGCAGGCGCGCACGTCGGAGGTGGGGGTGGCGGTGCCGGCCAGGTTGGAGCCGGCCAGCGCCCCCTTGGTGACCCGCCCGCCGAGCAGCATGTCGCCCGGGTTGTAACCGGCCACCTTCTGCACGGACGGCCGCACGGTGGACACGCCCGTCTGCCTGCCGTCGGCCCCGTACCAGGTGATGGTGCCCTTGCCGCGGACGTCCCGCACGCCGGCGCAGGAGGCGCGGCCGGTGCTGTGCACGTTCATGATGCCCGAGCGCAGGTGGGCGGCCGACGGCGAGGTGGACGTGCAGCCGGTCAGCACGATGCCCGCCTGCGCCGTCACCGTGCGCGGCAGCAGCTTGACCGGCGGGGAGAAGGTGATCGGACGTTCCGAGGTGGTGGCGACCTGGCAGGTGAGCAGCGTCTGCTGAACGGTCGCGGAGGCGGTCGCGGGGGCGGGCGCGGCGGCAAGGACGGCCCCCAGGGCCGTGGCCGCGGCTACGGGCATGAGCGGGTGAACGGGCATGTCATCTCCTCGTACGTGCCGTGATCGGTGCGCGGCTGATCCCTCCCAGGCGCGCCCACGACAGAAGCGAGCATGATCTGCGGCGGCGCGGGCGAACCGCTTCGCGGCAAAACTTGATCAACTCCTTAACGGCGGACGACGTGCCACAAGTGATCATCTATCGCCCCATCGGCGACGCTGGGTGACACGAGCCGCGTTTCGACGCGCTGGCAGGAAGGAGCCCGACGTGAGCGACGACGACATCGTGACCGTGGTGCGCGAGCGTTGCGCGAAGATCCTCAAGGTCGATCCGAGCCGGGTCACCGAGGACGCGCTGCTGCGCGAGGACCTGGAGGCCGACAGCCTGGACCTGGCCGAGCTGCACGTCGCCCTGGAGGACACGTGGGGGCCGCTGCCCCGCGAGACCCTCGCCGACGTCCGGACGGTCGGCGACGTCTACGCCAAGGCCCGGCTGCTGCTGAGCGAGTCCGCGTGAGGGATTCCCGCGTCCGGGTCGCCGTGACGGGGATGGGCGTGCGCACGCCGGCGGGCGCCTGCCCCAAGGAGCTGTGGAACGCGCTGCTGGCCGGCCGCTCCACCGCCCGGACGATCACCTCGTTCGGCACCGAGGGGCTGGGCGTCGGCTTCG
Source organism: Nonomuraea monospora (assembly GCF_039531895.1). Lineage (NCBI taxonomy): Bacteria > Bacillati > Actinomycetota > Actinomycetes > Streptosporangiales > Streptosporangiaceae > Nonomuraea > Nonomuraea monospora. The sequence goes on along the minus strand of NZ_BAAAQX010000024.1, from coordinate 52,804 downwards.
CCTGCCAGATCGGCGACCTGGACACCTCGGCGTACCTGACGCCCAAGCAGGCGTCCCGGCTCGACCGCGTCGCCCAGCTCGCGCTCTGCGCCGCCACCGACGCGCTCGCCGACGCCGGCGCTCGCGACGGTGAGGGCCCGCCCAGGACGCCGCCGCACCGGCGCGCGGTCGTCACCGGCACCGGGTTCGGCGGCAGGACGACCGACGAGACCGTCATGCTCACCGGCCGGCACCCGGAACGCGGCAACCCGGGCCCGCTGCACGTGCCCATGATCATGCACAACTCCGCGGCGGCGGCCATCGGCATCCACCACCGGATCCAGGGCCCGAGCCTGTCGGTGGAGACGGCCTGCGCCTCCGGCTCGCACGCGATCGGCGAGGCCGCCCGCCTCCTGCGCGACGGCTCCGCCGACCTGGTCATCGCCGGGGGAGCGGAGGCCTGCGTCACCCCGACCGTGCTGCTCGCCTTCCACCGCTGCCAGGCGCTGTCACTGCGCAACGACGAGCCGGAACGCGCCAGCCGGCCGTTCGACCGCGCCCGCGACGGCTTCGTGCTGGCCGAGGGCGCCGCGTTCCTCGTCCTGGAGAACCTCGAACACGCCCTGCGCCGCGACGCCCGCATCCACGCCGAGCTCACCGGCTACGCCTCCACCTCCGACGCCCACCACCTCACCGCCCCGCCGCCGCACGGCGAAGGCGCCGCCCGCTGCATGCGCGCCGCACTCGCCGACGCCCGCCTCGCACCGGACGAGATCGCGTACGTCAACGCGCACGGCACCGGTACGCCGCTCAACGACGTGGCGGAAGCCCAGGCGATCAGCCAGGTGTTCGGCCCCGCCCGCGTGCCCGTCACCTCGATCAAGGGGGTCACGGGGCACGCCATCGCCGCCGCGGGCGCCATCGAGGCCGTGGCCGCCGTCCTGTCCATGAACGAACGAGCCATCCCGCCGACCGCCAACCTCGACCACCTGGACCCGCGCTGCGACGTCGACGTCGTCCGCCGGGTACGGCCCATGCCGCCGGGGCCGGTGATGTCCAACTCGTTCGGCTTCGGCGGCCACAACGCCACGCTGATCTTCTCGCCATACTGACCAAGGACTCTCGCTGTGCGTATCTCCGCTCTCGCTCTTCTCGCCGCCGCTCTTCTCGCCACCACCGCCTCTGCCTCCGCCGACGTGCCGGGAGGTGCCGCGGCGGGGCCGGATCCGGAACGCGTCTGTGTCACCGTGCCTGTGCAGGGGCTGGCCCAGGCCTTCACGAACTTCTTCAGGCCGGGCCCCGCCGGAGGGACGGAGGCCGGGGCGCCCGCCGCCACCCCGGGCGTCGCCGCGGCGGCGCCCGAGACCCAGATCCTCGGCTTCCAGGTGCCCAGGGACCTGCGCGTCCTGGAGGCCGCGCCCTGCTGAGCCCCCCGCTTACGAGCTGTGAGAGGTGATGCGGTGTGACCACCCCGCTCTTCGACGTCGTGGCCATGACCGAGCACTGGGCGCGCGCCCACCCCGACACGGTCGCCTGCCGCGTCGAACGGCGCCGCCACACCGAGACCCTGACCTACGCCCAGCTCGACGACCTCATCACGGGGGCGGCGACCAGGCTGGCGCGCGCCGGCGTCACGCCGGGGACGCGGGCCGCCGTCCTGGTCCCGCCCGGCCGTGACCTGGTCGCCGTGGTCCTGGCGCTGCTGCGGCTGCGGGCCGTACCGGTGCTGATCGATCCCGGGCTCGGGGCGCGGGCGGTCGGCGCGTGCCTCGCGGAGGCCGCCCCCGAGGCGTTCGTCGCGGTCCCGCGCGCCCACCTGGCGCGCGTCCTGCTGGGCTGGGCGCGGGACAGCGTGCGCACCACCGTCACCCTCGCCACCCGCTCCCTGTGGCTGGCCCGCACCCGCCACCCGGCCCAGCCGGCGCCGGACGGCGACGGACCGGCGCTCATCGTCTTCACCTCGGGCTCCACCGGCGCGCCCAAGGGCGTCCCCTACCGCCACCGCCAACTGGCCGGGCAGACCGAGCTGCTGGCCCACCTCGGCGCACTGGAACCCGGCACCACGCTGTACTCGACCTTCCCCCCGTTCGCCGTGGCGGCCCCGTCGATGGGCTGCCAGGCGATCATCCCGCGCCGCACCCCCAGCCGCCCCGAACGCACCGACCCGGCCGCCATGGCCCGCTCGATCACCGCCCACCACGTCCGCGCCCTGTTCGCCGCGCCCGCCCTGCTGGACCGGCTGGCCCGCCACTGCCTGCGGCACGACCGGATCCTGGACACCGTCGAGGTGGTGCTCACCGCCGGCGCGCCCCTCCCGTTCCCGGTGCTGCGCCGCGCCCGGCGCTGCCTGCCCCCGCACGCCGACGTGCGCTCGATCTACGGATCCACCGAATGCCTGCTGGTCAGCATGGCGGACGCCGCCGAGCTGACCGCCACCGCCGAGGCCACCGCGCGCGGCGCGGGCACCTGCCTGGGCGGCGTCCTGCCGGGCAACAAGGTCCGCGTCATCCGCATCACCGACGAGGCGATCCCGCACTGGTCGGACGACCTGCTCGTGCCGCCGGGCACCGTGGGCGAGATCACCGTGGCGGGCCCGGCGGTCGGCGACCCGTACCTCGCCCGCCCGTACGAGAGCGCCCTGGCCCGCATCGACGACCACGGCGAGCCCGTCCACCGCATGGGCGACCTGGGCCTGCTGGACGAGCAGGGGCGGCTGTGGTTCGCGGGGCGCAAGAGCGAGCGGGTGCGTACCGCCGGCGGCGAGCTGTACACCGACCAGGTCGAGCCGATCGTGAACGCGCTGCCGGGCGTGCGGCGCAGCGCGCTGGTGGGCGTGGGCCCGCCCGGCGGCCGGCGTCCCGTCCTGTGCGTGGAGTGCGAGCCGGGCGCCTCACGCCGCGAGACCCTTGAACGGGTACGGGCGCTCGCCGCCACGGACGGCGCGGGCGGCGCCGGGGTTCTGGCGCACCCGTGCCTCCCCACGGACGTCCGGCACGCCAGCAAGATCCGCCGCCCGCTCCTGGCCCGCTGGGCCGCCCGCAAGCTCGGCCTGGAGGAACGATGAAGGTCATGGTCACCGGCGGCAGCGGATTCCTCGGCCAGGCCATCTGCCGGCTTCTGACGGCACGGGGCGAGCAGGTCTCGGCACTGAACCGCCGCCACCACCCGGCACTGGCCGGCCTCGGCGTCGTCCAGCACACCACCGACCTGCGGGACCGCGACGGCGTGAGGGCCGCCGTGTCCGGCTGCGACGCGGTCGTGCACTGCGCCGCCCTGGCCGGCGTGTGGGGCCCGGCGCACGCCTACCGCTCGATCAACGTGGAGGGCACCGCGAACGTGATCGACGCCTGCCGGCGTGCGGGCGTCACCCGCCTGGTGCACACCTCCTCGCCGAGCGTCGTCCACGACGGCCGCGACCTGGAGGGCGTGGACGAGTCGGCCCCGTACGCCCGCCGCTTCCCCGCCCCGTACCCGGCCAGTAAGGCGATCGCCGAACGCATGGTGCTGGCCGCCGACGGCGACCGGCTGGCCACGGTCGCGCTGCGCCCGCACCTCATCTGGGGGCCGGGCGACCCGCACTTCCTGCCCCACTTCGCCGCGCGGGCCCGCCGCGGCCGGCTCGTCCTGCCGCGCGCGCCCGGCAAGCGCATCGACACCGTGTACGTCGACAACGCCGCGGAGGCCCACCTGCTGGCCCTGGACGCGCTCACCCCCGGCTCACCGCCCGCCGGGCGCGCCTACTTCATCACCCAGGACGAGCCGGTCACGCTCACCGACTGGGTCAACGGCCTCCTGGGCGCGGCGGGCCTGCCTCCGGTGACCCGGCACGTGCCCGCCCGGCTGGCCCGGCTGGGGGCCGCGGCCGTCGAGCACGGCTACCGGCTGGCCCGCGTCCGGGCGCAGCCGCCGATCACCCGGATGGCGGTCGCGCAGGCCACCACGTCCCACTGGTTCGACATCTCCGCCGCCCGCCGCGACCTCGGCTACGAGCCGCGCGTCGGCACGGCGGAGGGGCTGGCCAGGCTCGCCACGCACCTGTCCGCCAACCCCGACCACGCCGCCGCCCGCACGCCTGAGCTCCTGACGCCGGAGCGTCGCCCGTCCGCCCGCACGTCTGAGGCCTGATGCACCTGCCCGGCTACCCCTTCGAGTCGCGCTGGTTCACCCACGACGCCCTGCGCCTGCACTACCTGGACGAGGGCGACGGCGCGCCCGTGCTCATGCTGCACGGCAACCCGTCCTGGAGCTACCTGTGGCGACGCCTCGTCCTGGCGCTGCGCGGCGAGCACCGCTGCATCGCCCCCGACCACCTGGGCATGGGCCTGTCCGACAAGCCCGCCGCCGGCCGCCACCCCTTCACCCTGGCCGCCCGCGTGGACGACCTCGACGCCCTCACCGGCCACCTCATCACCGAACGCGCCGCCCCCGAGAACGGCTGGACGCTCGTCATGCACGACTGGGGCGGCCCCATCGGCATGGCCTGGGCCGCCCGCCACCCCGGCCGGGTGTCCCGGCTGGTCGTGCTCAACACCGCCGCCTTCCCCGACCCGCACGGCCCGCGGGTGCGCCCGGCCCTGCGGCTGCCGCTGTGGCTGCTGCGGGAGACGCGGCTGGGCGAGCGGCTGTTCCTGCGCCACCACGCGTTCGCCCGGCTGGCCACGCTGCCGCCGTTCGGGCTGCGCGACCGGCTCCCGCCGGACGTGCGGGCCGCCTTCCTGGCGCCGGACGACGGGAGGGAGCACCGGCTGGCCGTCCAGCGGTTCGTCCACGACATCCCGCTCGGCCCCGGCGACCCGTCGTGGCCGCTGCTGGTGCGGGCGGGGGAGACGGTGGCCGCCTTCGCCGACCGGCCCGTCCTGATCGGGTGGGGGCTGCGCGATCCCGTCTTCGACCCGCTCATGCTGCGCGAGTGGCGGCGGCGCCTGCCGCACGCCCAGGTGCACGCCTTTCCCGGCGCCGGGCACTACGTGCTGGAGGACGCCCACGACAGCCTCGTGCCGGCGATCACCGCCTTCCTGAGGCGCTGAACCCGGGCAGCCACCAGTTCCACCGCCCCAGCAACCGCATCAGGCTCGGCACCAGCACCATCCGGATGATCGTGGCGTCCAGCACGATCGCCGCCGCCACCGCGAACCCGCCCTGCTGGAAGTCCAGCCGCCGCGTCAGCATCAGCCCCCCGAACGTGACCGCCATGATGGCCGCCGCCAGCGTGATCGGACGCGCCGTGCACCGCAGCCCGTGCACCACGGCGGCGGTGTTGTCGCCGCTGCGGCGGTAGTGCTCGGCGATGCGGTGCACGAGGAACACCTCGTAGTCCAGGGACAGCCCGAAGACGATGGTGAACACGATCAGCGGCAGCAACGCGTTGACGTCGGCGCCCTGCGGCCCCAGGTCCTGGAAGACGACGGTGAGCAGTCCGAAGGCGGCGCAGACGGACAACAGGTTCATGGCGACCGCCTTGAGCGGGATCAGCAGGCTGCGGAACGTCAGCAGCAGCAACCCGAACGACGCCAGCAGCACCACCGCCAGCACCTGCCACAACCCGTCCAGCGCCCCGGCCGCCAGGTCGCCGAGCCGCGCCGCCGGTCCGACGGCCGGCATCGGCTGTCCTGCGGGCAGCAGGCGCGCGCCCATCGTGCGCAGGTCCCGCTGGAAGGCGGTCGCGGCGGCCCCGTCCGGGGGGCACCGGTCGGCGATGAGCATCACGGTCAGGTCCCTGCCGTTGTCCATCACGGTGGCCATGGACACCCTCGGATCGGCCCTGAGCGCCTGCTGGAAGGCGAAGGTGTCCACGGGCGGGGCACTGTTGGGGTGCGGCAGCGCCACGGTGGTCAGCCCGGCCACCCCGTCGCGTTCCAGCACGGCCATCCCGGCGCCGATGTCGGTGCCCGCCAGCGCCGGGCGGTCGTAGTGCAGGCCCATCCGCAGGTGCAGCACCGGCACGGCGGCCAGGGCCAGCACGGCGACGGCGGCCACGGCGTACCGGCCTGGCCTCCTCATCATGTGCTCGGCTGCCCGCAACCACGCCGCCCGCCCACCCTCGGCCTCGGCCCTGCGGTGCAGCCACGCCGCTCGTCCGTCCGCCGCCCCGGCCCTGCGCCACGGCAGTGTGCCGAACCCCAGCCACCGGTCCAGGCGGGACAGCAGCGCCGGGCCCAGCGTCAGGGCGGCGGCCAGGGTGACGAGGGCGGCCAGCATGCCGGCCAGCGCGAGGGAGTGCGCCCACGGCACGTCCACGACCAGCAGCGCGCAGGACGTGACGACGATCGCGGCCCCGCACCACAACACCGTGCCGCCCGCCGTGGCGGCGGCGCGCCCGGCAGCGAGCCGCGCCGTCAGCCCGGCGCGGCGGCCCTGACGGTAACGCAGCAGGATCAGCAGCGTGTAGTCGAGCCCCAGCCCCAGCGACATGGTGACGGTGTAGGTCAGCATGGTCGAGTCGACCGGCGCCAGCGCCGCCGCCACCGCGAGCGCGCCCACCCCCGTCAGGATCGCCGCACCGCCCACCACCAGCGGCAGCGCCGCCGCCCCCACCGCGCCCAGACCCAGCACCAGCAGCACCGCCGCCACCGGGACGGTCATCGCCTCCATCGACCGCAGATCCGCCAGGTCGGCGTGCGCGAGCTGCGCGAAGGCCCGGCTCACCCCCAGGATGGTCACGGTGACCGCGCCGCCCGACGCGTCCCGGGCGGCCTGGCGGGCGGTCGCGAGCTGGGCGGGCAGGTTCCGCTGCCGGGCCCGCTCGTCGCCGTGCACGCCGGCCAGCACGTACGCGTGGCGGGGGTGCATGCCGTCGGTCTCGGGCAGCGGCAGCAGCGCGCCGACGTCCGGACGGGCGGCGAGCGCCTCCACCGTGGCGGCGACCGCCCGCTGGTGGCGCGGCTCGTCCGCGTTCACGGTGGACGAGCCGAACGCCAGCATCATCTGCTCGCCGCCCAGCTCAGGGAAGCCGCGCGCCACCATCGCCGCGGCCGTCGCGGACGGCGAGCCGGGCACTTCCAGCGAGGGCGGGGCCAGCCGCTGCGCGAGGCCGGGCAGCACCGTCAGCGCCGCGCCGGTCAGGAGCAGCCAGCACGCGATGACGACCCATCCGGCCGGTCCCGCCACCGCCCGCCCGAGCCGGTCGAGGACGCCGGAGCCCGCGGCGAGACCGTCCTGCCACGGGCCGGGCCCGGCAGGGGGAACGGCGCGGGGGCTGCGATGACGGATGCCGACCGGCATGGACACTCCTCCTCATGGCCCGTCCCCGACAGGCCCTTTACCAGCGCAGCAGCACCGTGCCCGAGCTGAGCCCGCTCGCCACCCCCACCAGCGCGACCAGGTCGCCCCGCTTGAGCCGCCCCGCCTCCTCCGCCGACCGCAACTGCATCGGCAGCGTCGAGGCGGCCAGGTTGCCGTGATCGGCGATCGTCACCTCGGCCTTGCCCGGCGGCAGCTCGATCAGCTCGCACAACCAGTGCAGCGCCGCCAGCGACGGCTGGTGCACGCACACCACCGCCATGTCCTCCCAGCCGAGCCCCCGCTCGGCCAGCGGCTGCCGCAGCACGCTCAGGTCCAGCTTCTGCACCCCGATGGCCAGCGACACCGGGTCGATCGCGAAGGGCCCGGCGCCGAACCCGCCGAGCGGGTCGCGTACGAACGGCATGATCGAGGACTCCCAGTACGCGGAGTTCGCCCCGAACCGGTCCCCGAGCACCCCGGGCGTTGCGCTGGACTCCAGCAGCAGCGCCGTGCCCGAGTCGGAGACCGTGTAGGACGGGATCGCCGGCTCGAAGTCCTCCTGCGACTCCAGCCGCCACTGGATGCCCGCGGTGACGACCTCGCCGCACGCGATGAGGACCGTGCGGTGGTAGCCGCCGGTGATGAGCGCGTCGGCGAGGTGGATCGCCCGCAGGACGCTGTTGCACGCGTCCCGGACGTCGAAGACGGGGCAGTTCGCGCCCAGCTTGGCCGCCACCATGTGGCCGGTCGCCGGCTCGACGGCGTCGCCCGACACGCCGGCGTAGATGATCAGGTCGAGGGACGGCGGCGCGTGCCCGGTCTGCCGCAGCAGCCGCCTGGCCGCCGCCACCGCCAGGTCCGACGCCATGCTCTCCGGCGGCGCGACGTGGCGGCGCCGCACGCCGCTGTGCCGCTCGATCAGGCCGCGCGGCACCTGGACGCCGGGGTTGCGTTCGGCGAGCAGGTCCTCCAGCCGCGGTGTCGTCAGGCTGTCTTCCGGCAGGTGTACCGCCACCCCCGCCACGCGGGAGTACCGCGACCGGCTCATGCGGGCTCGCCCCTTCCCCGTACGGGCCGCGCAGATTGCCGATAGACCATGCTAAGTCCGCCTTTCCTGGGCAACAGGCGCCCACGATAAGCAAGACCAGGCGGCGAACCTAGCTGAACCGCCGAGCGCACGCCCCGGCTTGCCGAGGCCTTGACCAGCGCTCCCTCACGGCGATCCGGGCCGGCGCCGCCGAGCGGCAATGTGGCCACGGCGCGCCTATGCGGCGCCGCCGCCCCGTCCTATGGTGACGCTCTCGGTACCTCGCTGGAGGCGCCGCTGATGACGCTCTCCAGAACCCCGCTGGAGGCGTCGTGCTCGCCCGTCTCCGGAACCTCGCTGGAGGCGTCGTGATCGACCCGCAGACCGTCGCACAGTACGGCCTCCCCGGCCACCTCCAAGCGGTGCCCGACGAGATCGACGCCGTGGACCTGCCCGTGACCGGCACGCTCCCGCCCGAGCTGGACGGCCGCTACCTCCGCAACGGCCCCAACCCCCTGCCCGGCCGGCGCGGCGGCCACCTCCAGGCCGGTCCCGGCATGCTGCACGGGGTACGGCTGCGCGGCGGGCGCGCCGAGTGGTACCGCAACCGGTGGGTGCGGACCGGCGCCTTCCACGACAAGCCGTTCGTCACCCCCGACGGCCGGATCGACCTGACGGCCACCTCGGCCAACACCCACGTGATGGCGCACGCCGGCCGCGTCTACGCCCTCGTCGAGGTGGGCCTGCCGTACGAGGTGACGCCCGGCCTCGCCACCGTCGGCCCCTGCGACTTCGGCGGCCGGCTCACCACCGCCATGACCGCTCACCCCAAGACCGACCCGGACACCGGCGAGCTGCACTTCTTCGGCTACGGCTTCGTGCCGCCGTTCCTCACCTACCACCGGCTGGACGCCAAGGGCGAGCTGGTCCACAGCCGGGAGGTGCCGGTGCGGGCGGGCACGATGATGCACGACTTCGCCGTCACCGAGCACCACGTCGTCTGGCTCGACCTGCCCATGACGTTCCAGCTCTCCCTGGCCGCCCAGGGCATCCCGTACGGCTGGGACGAGGCGCACGGCGCCCGGCTCGGCCTGATGCGCCACGATCGTCCCGGGGCCGAGGTGACGTGGTTCGAGATCGAGCCGTGCTGGGTCTTCCACGTCGGCAACGCCCACGAGGACGCCGGCGGCCGGGTGGTTCTGGACGCCGTCCGCTACCCGCCCGCCGAGTGGACCGCGCTCTGGGCGATGCTGTCCCGTGCGGACGCCGCACGCGGCTTCTCCCCACGCCTGTCCCGGGCGGACGCCGAACGCACCTTCGGCCCCCTGCCTCCACCGGCCGGCACCGGCCGTGGCTTCGGCCCCCTGCCCCCACCGACCGGCACCGGCCGTGGCTTCGGCCCCTTGCCGCCGCAGACCAGTGCCGGCCTTGGCGCCCCGGCGGTCGGCCGCTCCTCCCTGCACCGCTGGATCCTCGACCCGGCCACCGGCCGCGCCACCGAGCAGCAGCTCGACGACCGGGTGGTGGAGTTCCCCACGATCGACGACGACCTGACCGGCCGCCGCTCCCGCTACCTTTACACCGTCACTGGCAACGAGCCCCGCAGCCGCGACCGCTGCGCGATCGTCAAGTACGACGACGTCACCGGCACCTGCGCCACGCACGAACCGGACGGCGACACGATGGTCGGGGAGGCGGTGTTCGTACCGGCGGCCCCGGGCCCGCGCAGGGAGGACGACGGCTGGCTGATGGCGGTCGCCACCCGCCGCGACGGCTCCGCCTCACAGCTCCTGGTGCTGGACGCGTCCCGCGTGGAGGGTGGCCCTGTGGCGTCGGTGGAGCTGCCCCGCGGCGTACCGGCCGGCTTCCACGGCTCGTGGATCCCGGAGTCCGGCGGGTGAAATCTCAGGGCAGGATCGAGGCCAGGTCCTTCGGCATGGCGGATCTCACGTCCTCCCACTCGCCATCGCTAATGTGCCGCCTCAACGCGTGCAAAACCTCCTTTACCAGCTCCTCCTCGCTCTCCTCAAGCTCGAAGGCCAGCTCACCGCAGACGCGGGCGAGGAATTCCTCGCGGTGGGTCTTGACGGGCACGATGCTCGGGCGCCACCCGTCGTAGTAGATTCCGCGGATCAGCAGCGGCAACTGGGCGGCGAGGTGGGCGCTCTCGTCCACGCTCAGCCGGTCGCGCAGCGCGTGCAACACGGCGCGCAAGGCGGCGTAGGACTGGTTGCGGCGCTCCGGCGTCCAGCCGTGCGCCTCCTCGATCTCCCGCAGCACGCGGTTCGTCTTGTCCACCGTACGGTTGAACGGCGCATAACCGGTTTCCACCATCTCTTTCACCCTCTCCGACCTCGGCGGGCACACCCCGCAATCGAGCCTCGGCGAGGCGGGCGCGATTCACATCCCCCAGCCGGGTAGTCGTCCCCGCCGGGAGCGAAAGATCTTGTCGGCAATGGGATTCCCCGTTTCCTTTCGTGGCAGGCGCTCCGTGGGAGGACTCATGTGGGGACGCGATCGGGAGTGGCGTCACGTCGAGGGCCTGCTGCAGACGTTGCGGCGAGGTGGGGGCGGGACGCTCCTGGTGGACGGTGAGCCGGGGTCGGGGAAGAGCCGGTTACTGGCCGAAGCCGTCGCCGAGGCGTCCGTACGTGGGATCGGGGTCGTGCACGGCAGGGTGGAGGAGCTGGGCGAGCTTGCTCCGTGCAGCATGTTGCTGGAGGCATTCGGCCTGCGGTCCGAACTGGGAGGCGACGACGGCTCCGCCCGCTCCGCCCCGCTGGTCCTGGAGCGGTTGCGGCTGGGTTTCGAGCGGCTGGCCCCCGGCCCGGTGCTGGCCGCGCTCGACGACCTGCAACGGGCGGACCCGGCGACGCTGAGGATGGTGCACACCCTGCACGACGTGATGGCCGACCGGCCCATCAGCTGGCTGATGTTCCGCTCGACCGCGCCGAGCGGGTGCCAGGCCGTGTCGCTGTTCGACATCCTGGAGCGGGAGGGGGCCGACAGGGTGGCGCTCGCGCCGCTGGCGCCGGCCGCGGTCGTCGCGCTGACCGAGGACACTCTCGGGAGGTCGGCCGATCCGGCGACGCGGGCGCTGGCGGCGACGGCCGGCGGCAATCCGCTGCTGATCACCGAGTTGTTCGCGGGGCTGCGCGATGAGGGGCTGCCGCGGGACGCGGCGCGGGACCGCGTGCCCGGCCGGCTGCGGATCGTGGTGCGGGGCTGGATCGACACCCTGAGCACGAACGCCAGGAGCCTGGTGGAGACGATGGCCGTGCTCGGCCGCTCGCTGTCGCTGGAGCACGCCGCGTCGCTGCTCGACACCACGCCGGCCGCGTTGCTTCCGGTCACGGAGGAGGCCACGGCCGCGGGCATCCTGATCGTGACCGAGCACGGCCTCATCTTCCGGCACGACCTGGTCGCGGGCATCGTCGCCGCGGCCATTCCTCCCTTGGTGCGGCAGGCCCTGCTCGACCAGTCCGGCGTTCTCATGGGCTCCGTGGGGGTGGCGCCGGCTCGCCTGCTCACCGGCCCGGCCTCCACCGCCGTGGACGCGGCGATCGCCAGCGGGCGGCTGCACGAGGCCGAGGAGATGGTGCGGGGCCGCCTGGCCGAGCACGGCTCCGTGTACGGTTCGGCCGAACTGCGCTGCCTGCTGGCGGACACGTTGTACCTGACGGGCAGGGGAGACGAGGCGATCCACGAGGCAGGGACGGTGCTGGCGGTCCCGGGTCTGCCCGATCACGTACGCGAGCGGGCGACCCTGGTCCGGCTGTACGCCACGACCCGCCTGCGGGACGGCGGCACCGCGCGGGCGTACGCGCAGGAGGTCATCGACGCCAAGGACCGCTACGGTCCAGGGGCGAGGAGCGCCGCGCTGGTCGCCCTGGCCACCGCGGAGCGGCACGAGGGCAGGCTCGCCGGCGCGCTGGCCCTGGCGGAGAGCGCCGACCGGCCGGTCGGGCCCGGCTCTGCGAAGGAACGCCGCTACGAGGCCCGCCTGATCGCGGCGGGCGTGCTCGTCGACGTCCACCGGCTGGACGAGGCGCGGGCGATGCTGCGCCAGGCTCGTAAGGACATGTTCGACCATGGTCATCTGGCCTGGGCCGCGGACGCCTCGGCGGTGGAGGCCCGCCTGGAGCTGCTCGCGGGCCGTTTCGACGACGCGGTCACCGAGGCGAGGCGGGCCCTGGACCTGGCCGGCGCGCTCAACACGCCACTGTCGGTCGCGGCGGCCTGCGCGGTGCTCGCCGCCGTCGCGCTGCGGCGCGGCGACCTGCAGGGAGCGGCGCATCATCTCGGGGACCAGCCCGGAGGAGCGGCCGAGGCCCGCTTGCGGCACGCCCTGCTGGCCGCGCAGGTCGCGGAGGCCCGCGACGGGCCGCGCGGTGCGATGAGCCTGCTCGCCGACCTGCCCCGCCCGCTGCTGCTCGCCATCGAACCCGCGGCAGGCCCGTGGATGGCCCGGGTCGCCCTGAGCGCGGGCGACCGGGCGGCGGCCGAGTCCGTCGTCGCCGCCGCAGAGGCACTCGGCGGGGCCAACCATGAGTTTCCTGCGTTGGACGCCGCCGCCGCGCATGCCAGGGGCCTGCTCGACGGGGATCGCGAAGCGCTCGCCCTGGCCGCCCGCCGGGCCGAGGACGTGTGGGCGCGGGCCTCCGCCGAGGAGGACCTCGGCAAGGTGCTCGCCGCCGCGGGCCTCCGCGTGGAGGCCGCGGAAAGCCTGGAGCGCGCCCTGAACACGTACGACGGCATCGGCGCAGTGAGGGACGCCGCACGCATCCGCCGGAGGCTGCGCGGCGTGGGGGTGCGCCACCGGCACTGGAGCTACGCCGAACGCCCGGTATCCGGCTGGGACAGCCTGACCGAGACCGAGCACACCGTCTCGTTGCTCGCCGCGGACGGCATGACCAACCCGCAGATCGCCGAGCAGATGTTCATCAGCGTGCACACGGTCGCGTTCCACCTGCGGCAGGTCTTCCGCAAGCTGAGCATCAGATCCAGGGTCGAGCTCGCGCGGCTGGCGGCGGAGCAGACCCGGGACGGCCTCGGTCAGCCACCCGGCGGAGGGCGCGTCTGAGCCGACGCCGGCACGGGGCCGCGGCGATGACTACCCGGCTGGGGGATGTGGCCCTCTGAAGCGTCCGGAACGCTCGAAACCAAGGGAGAGGACGTCATCAACCGTGTTCTCAGGGTTCTCAGCCTGAGGAGGAAAGGGGAAGCCGTGTCCATCGCGCCGTCAGGCCCCATCATGACCGACCGTGAACTGATCGGAAGCTACGGCAGCTACGAGGAGGCGCAAAAGGTCGTCGACCACCTGTCCGACAACGGGTTCACCGTAGGCGGGACGCTCATCGTCGGCTCCGGCCTGCACTCGCTGGAGCGGGTCATCGCGCGGATGACCCATCTGCGGGCGGCCGGCTGGGGTGCGGCTAGCGGAGCCTGGTTCGGGCTCCTCATCGGCTTGTTCCTGGCGATCTTCTCCACCACCGTCGCCTTCGGGTTGCCCCTGATGTTGTGGGGGCTGCTGTGGGGTGCGGTGGCGGGAGCGGTCTTCGGCCTGATCTCGCACCTGATGCTGCGCGGTCAGCGGGACTTCGTCTCCGAGAGCACCCTCGTCGCCGACAAGTACGAGGTCCTCGTGCCGTCAGAGCACGCGGCCAAGGCACATGAACTGCTCCGAGGAATGACCGGATAGGAACCGAAGGGGGAGCGAGAAATGGCGAAGGCAGTCGGCATCGATCTCGGTACCACCAACTCGGTGATCGCCGCCACGGTGGACGGTCACCCCACGGTGATACCCAACGTCGAAGGCTCCCGGACGACGCCGTCCGTGGTGGCGTTCACCGATCAGGGCGAACGGCTGGTCGGCCAGCTGGCCCGCCGTCAGGCCATCCTGAACCCGAAGGGAACGATCTATTCCGCCAAACGTTTCATCGGCCGCCGCTACGAGGAGATCGAGAGCGAGCAGCACGCCGTCTCCTTCGACGTCGTGGAGGGGCCTCAGGGAGCCGTGCGCTTCCAGGTCGGCGACAAGCAGTACGCGCCGGAGGAGGTCTCCGCGCTCGTCCTGCGCAAGCTGGTCGCGGACGCGGCGAAGTACCTGGGCGAGAAGGTGACCGAGGCGGTCATCACCGTTCCCGCGTACTTCAACGACGCCCAGCGCCAGGCGACCAAGGACGCGGGGCGCATCGCGGGGCTCGAGGTCCTGCGGATCATCAACGAGCCGACGGCGGCGGCGCTCGCGTACGGGCTGGACAAGAAGTCCAATGAGACCGTGCTGGTCTTCGACCTGGGCGGTGGCACGTTCGACGTCAGCATCCTGGACATCGGCGAGGGCGTGGTCGAGGTCCGCGCCACCTCCGGGGACGGGCATCTCGGCGGTGACGACTTCGACCGCCGGATCGTCGACCACCTGGCCGACGAGTTCCAGCGGGACCAGGGCATCGACCTGCGCAACGACCCGCAGGCTCTGCAGCGCCTGTTCGAGGCGGCGGAGAAGGCCAAGGTCGAGCTCTCCGAGGTCACCCAGACCACGATCAGCCTGCCGTTCGTCACGGCGGACGCCTCGGGGCCCAAGCACCTCAACACCACGCTCATGCGTTCCACGTTCGAGCAGATCACGGCCGACCTGGTCGAGCGCTGCGTCACTCCCGTCAAGCAGGCGATACAGGACGCCAAGCTCAGGCCCGCGGACATCGACGAGGTGATTCTCGTCGGCGGGTCGACCAGGATGCCCGCCGTGCAGAACCTCGTGCGCCGGCTGACCGACGGCAAGGACCCCAACATGACGGTGAACCCGGACGAGGTCGTCGCCATCGGCGCGGCGGTCCAGGCCGGGATCATCAAGGGCGAGGTGCAGGACGTCGTCCTGCTCGACGTCACGCCCCTGTCGCTGGGCGTGGAGACCCTCGGCGGCCTGATGACCAAGGTCATCGAGCGCAACACGACGATCCCGGCGCGCCGCACCGAGGTCTTCAGCACGGCCGAGGACAACCAGAACGCCGTCGACATCGTCATCCTGCAAGGGGAGCGGGAGCGCGCCGCCGACAACCGGGTGCTCGGGCGCTTCCGGCTGGAGAACATCCGGCCTGCGCCGCGGGGGGTGCCACAGATCGAGGTCACCTTCGACATCGACGCCAACGGCATACTCAACGTCTCGGCCCGGGACAAGGACACCGGTGCCGAGCAGCGGATCACCATCAGCGAGAGCTCCAACCTGGACAAGTCAGAGATCGAGCGGATGGTCGCCGACGCCGAGCAGCACCGTACGGAGGACCTCAGGCTCCGGGAGACCATCGACGCGCGCAACGAGCTGGACTCGGTCGCCTACCAGGTGGAACGCCGCCTGGAGGAGCTGGGCGACGCCGTACCCGTGCACGAGAAGGCGCGTGCGGAACAGCTCGTGCAGGACGCCAGGCAGGCGATCAAGGAAGAGGTGCCGGTGGACCGGCTGCGCGCGCTCAGCGGAGAGCTGCAGCAGGTCTATCACGGACTCGGGGCCGCCGCTGGCGGCGGGCCGAGCGTGCCGCCGCAGGGCAGGACGGAAAACGCCCCCGGCGGCAGCGACGAGGACGTGATCGACGCCGAATTCACGACCTCGGAGCCCCAGTGACATGAACGAGCACATCCAGGACCAGGGCGGCGTGCCCACCACGCGGGGCGAACAGGCGCCCGCGGAGACCGACGCGAAGCTGGCCGAGCTGGAGGACCGGTGGCTGCGGGCGGCCGCGGAGCTGGACAACCTGCGCAAGCGCATCGCGCGCGACGCCGAGCGGATCAGGGCCGAGGAGCGGTCCAAGGTGACGGCCGCGTGGTTGCCCGTTCTGGACAACCTGGAGCTCGCGCTGAGCCACGCGGTCCGCGGCGACGGTGGCGGGGACGCTGTGCTCGAAGGGGTGCGAGCGGTACGCGACCAGGCGGTCACCCTGCTCGACAAGCTCGGCTACCCCCGCCACGACGAGACCGGTGTGCCCTTCGACCCCGCCCGCCACGAGGCGGTGACGACAGTCGAACGGGAAGACGTCGATCCTGGCACCGTGGTGGAGGTGCTCAGGCCCGGCTACGGCGACGGCGAGCGGCAGCTCAGGCCGGCCGTCGTGGCCGTCGCGAAGAAGGTGGAGTGATGGCCGAACGCCGGGACTTCTACGAGGTGCTCGGCGTCGGCCGGAACGCCGACGCCGACGAGATCCAGCGGGCCTACCGCAAGCTCGTGCGCGCCCACCACCCCGACGTCAACAAGGATCCCGGCGCCGAGGACAGGTTCAAGGAGATCTCGGAGGCCTACAGCGTGCTCTCCGACCCCGAGACGCGCCGCCGCTACGACGCGTTCGGGCACGATTTCCGTCAGGTGCCGCCCGACGTCGATCCCGCGGACTGGGCCCGCGCACGCAGCCGCGCGGGCGCGGGTGCGCGGGCCGGCGCAGGGGCCGGCGCCGGGGGCGGCCGGTGGCGCTCGACCGGCGCGGAAGGCTTCGGCACGGACGAGGGCATCGACCTGGAGGACCTGCTCGGCGGCATGTTCGGCGGCCGGGGCAGACGGCAGTGGGGACCGGTGCCCGGCGCCGACCAGGAGGCGGAGCTGACGCTGAGCGTGGAGGAGGCGTATCACGGCGGACGCCGCAGCATCACGCTGCCCGGAGGCAGGCGGCTGGACGTCACGATCCCGCCCGGCGTCACCAACGGGCAGCGGATCAGGCTCGCCGGCCAGGGCGGGCACGGCAGTGAGGGAGCCCAGCGGGGCGACCTCCACCTGATCGTGCGGCTCGCCGGCCATCCCCGCTACCGGGTGGAGGGCCGCGACATCTACGCTCCGCTGCCCCTGGCTCCCTGGGAGGCGGCGCTCGGCGCCACGGTCTCCGTCGACACGCCGGGCGGCGAGGCGAAGGTGAAGGTGCCGCCGGGCACGTCCACCGGCCGCCGCCTGCGCCTGAAAGGCCGCGGCATGCCCCATCCGCGCGGCGCCGCGGGCGACTTCTACGCCGAGTCCCGGATCATGGTGCCGCCCAGGCTCACCGACGAGGAGCGGCGCCTGTTCGAGCAGCTCGCCGCCGTGTCGGACTTCGACCCCAGGAGGCGCTCATGAGCTACGCGCTCGTTCGCCAGGTCCGGCTCGACCTGGACGCCTACGCGCGGGTCACGGGCCTGCACCCGCAGGTCGTGCGCCGCCTGGTGACGCTCGGCCTGCTGGAGCCGGTCAGGAACGCCAGGGGGGAGCTGTGCTTCACGCCCGCCCAGGTGGTGGCGGCGGCCCGCATCCAGCGGTTGCACGAAGGACTGTCCATCAACTACGCCGCGATCGGCGTGGTGATCGACCTCCTCGACCGGATCGGGGAGCTGGAGGCCGCCCTGCGCGACTTCCCACGACCACGCTAGGGGGCTGGAGTGGACCCGAACAGGATGACGCAGAAGTCGCAGGAAGCCCTGCACGACGCGCAGACCAAAGCCTTGCGCTTCGGTCATACCGAGGTCGACGGCGAACACCTCCTGCTGGCCCTGCTCGACCAGCCCGAGGGGCTGGCGCCCAGACTGCTGGAGCAGGCCGGCGCCGATCCGCGGCGCCTGCACGCCGACCTGGAGAACGAGCTGTCGCGTCGGCCCAAGGTCAGTGGCCCGGGCGCCGCGCCCGGCCAGGTGTTCCTCACCCAGCGCCTGTCGCGGCTGCTCGACGCCGCCGACCGGGAGGCACGCCGGCTCAAGGACGAGTACGTCTCCGTCGAGCACCTGCTGCTGGCCCTCATCGAGGAGGGATCCACGACCGCGTCCGGACGTCTCATGCACGGCCAGGGCCTGAGCAGGGATCGATTCCTGGAGGCGCTCACCGCCGTGCGGGGCAACCAGCGCGTCACCTCGGCCATGCCGGAGGTGGCCTACGAGGCGCTGGAGAAGTACGGGCGCGACCTGGTCGCCGACGCCCGGGCGGACAGGCTCGACCCGGTGATCGGCCGGGACGGCGAGATCCGGCGGGTGATCCAGATCCTCTCCCGCAAGACCAAGAACAACCCGGTCCTGATCGGCGATCCCGGAGTCGGCAAGACGGCGGTCGTCGAGGGGCTGGCCCAGCGCATCGTCAGCGGCGACGTCCCGGAGGGACTGCGCGACAAGACCGTCTTCAGCCTGGACATGGGCGCGCTCGTGGCCGGCGCCAAGTACCGCGGGGAGTTCGAGGAACGCCTCCAGGCCGTGCTGAACGAGGTGAAGGCGGCGGAGGGACGGATCCTGCTGTTCGTGGACGAGCTCCACACGGTGGTCGGAGCCGGGGCGACCGAGGGCGCCATGGACGCCGGCAACATGCTCAAGCCCATGCTGGCCCGCGGCGAGCTGCACATGATCGGCGCGACCACGGTGGACGAGTACCGCAAGCACATCGAGAAGGACGCCGCCCTGGAGCGCAGGTTCCAGCCGGTGCTGATCGACGAGCCCTCGATCGAGGACACCATCTCCATCCTGCGCGGCCTGCGGGAACGCCTGGAGGTCTTCCACGGGGTGAAGATCCAGGACAGCGCGCTCGTCGCCGCCGTGACGCTGAGCCACCGCTACATCTCCGACCGGTTCCTGCCGGACAAGGCGATCGACCTGGTGGACGAGGCGTGCGCGATGATCCGGACGGAGATCGACTCCATGCCGGCCGAGCTGGACGCCCTGACCAGGCGGGTACGGCGGCTGGAGATCGAGGAGGCCGCGCTGGCCAAGGAGGACGACCCGGCCAGCCGGGAGCGCCTCACCGAGCTGCGCGAGGAACTGGCCGCCGCGCGGACCGAGGCCGAGGCGATGCGGACCCAGTGGGAGGCCGAGCGCTCCGCCCTCCGCAAGGTCCAAGGCCTGCGGCAGGAGATCGAGGCCGTGCGGCGCGAAGCCGAGCAGGCCGAACGCGACTACGACCTCAACCGCGCCGCCGAGCTGCGCCACGGCAGGCTGCCCGAGCTGGAGCGCCGCCTGCAGGCGGAGGAGGAGCGGCTGGGCACCCGGCAGAGCGGTAACCGGCTGCTGCGCGAAGTGGTGACCGAAAGGGAGATCGCGGACATCGTCTCCCGCTGGACCGGCATCCCGGTGGCCCGGCTGCAGGAGGCCGAACGGGACAAGCTGCTCAAGCTCGACCAGATCCTGCACGAGCGCGTCGTCGGACAGGAGGAGGCCGTGCGGCTGGTGGCCGACGCCATCATCCGCGCCCGCTCGGGCATCAAGGACCCCAGACGTCCCATCGGGTCGTTCCTCTTCCTCGGGCCGACCGGCGTCGGCAAGACCGAGCTGGCCAGGTCCCTCGCGGAGGCCCTGTTCGACACCGAGGACAACATGGTCCGCATCGACATGAGCGAGTATCAGGAACGGCACACGGTCAGCCGCCTCGTCGGCGCTCCTCCTGGCTACGTCGGCTACGAGGAGGGCGGGCAGCTCACGGAGGCGGTGCGGCGCAAGCCGTACTCGGTGGTGCTCTTCGACGAGATCGAGAAGGCCCACGCGGACGTCTTCAACACGCTGCTGCAGGTCCTGGACGATGGCCGGCTGACCGACGCGCAGGGCCGCACGGTCGACTTCCGCAACACCGTGATCATCATGACGTCGAACATCGGCTCCCAGCACCTGCTCGACGGGATCACCTCCGACGGCGAGATCAAGCCCGAGGCTCACGACGGCGTGATGGCAGAGCTGCGCCGGCACTTCCGGCCCGAGTTCCTCAACAGGATCGACGACGTCGTGCTGTTCAAGCCGCTGACCGAGGCGGAGATCGAACGGATCGTCGACCTGATGTTCACCGACATCAGGCAGCGGCTGGCCGACCGGCGGCTTACCCTGGAGATCACCGAGGAGGCCCGCAAGCTCATCGCCAACCAGGGATACGACCCGGTCTACGGCGCCCGGCCGCTGCGCCGCTTCATCGCTCGGGAGGTCGAGACCAGGATCGGCCGGGCCCTGCTCGCCGGAGACGTCCCCGACGGCTCGGCCATCGTGGTCGGCGCCGACAAGGGCGAGCTGAACGTCACCTTCTACGCCCCGGGGAGCTGACATGCACACCGTGCGCTGCGCCCACTGCGGGAGGCCGAACAAACTGCCGGAGGCCTCCTCGGGAACGCCCCGCTGCGGCAACTGCCACCAGCCGCTGCCGTGGATCACCGACGCCGGCGACGACACCTTCGCGGAGGTCGCCGAACGGGCCGACCTGCCGGTGCTCGTCGATTTCTGGGCGGAGTGGTGCGGGCCGTGCCGGATGGTCACGCCCGCCCTCGAACAGGTCGCCCAGGAGCTGGCGGGACGCGTGAAGCTCGTCAAGGTCGACGTGGACCGGTCCCCGGCCCTCTCGCAGCGCTTCACGATCACCGGCATTCCGGCGCTCATGATGCTCAACGAGGGCCGCGTCGTGGCTCAACGCGTCGGCGCGGCCCCGGCGGCCCAGTTGCGCGCATGGGTCGAGGACACGCTGAGGACGCCGTCATGACGCGGCCGACGGCCACCCTGCCCGAGACGCCGGACCTGTACGGGGCCTATCCCCGGCTGGACGAACGGCGCATCGCGGACCTGTCGCGGTGCGGCGAGCGCAGGTCCGTGTCGCCCGGCGAGATCCTCTACCGGGAGGGCGAGCCCGCCCGTGAGTTCATCGTGATCCTGCGCGGCAAGGCGGCCACGGTCGAGGGATACGGCAGCGCGCAGGAGCGCACGATCGCCGTCCACGGCCCAGGCCGTTTCCTCGGCGAGCTGGGCCTGCTCACCCGCCAGGTCGGGTTCCTGACCGCGGTCGTGCGGGAGGCCGGTGAGATCCTCGCCGTCGGGGCCGACCAGGTGTGCACGCTGGTGGCCGGTGACCCGGAGTTCGGGGACCTCGTCCTGCGGGCCTACCTGACCCGCCGTACCCTGCTGATCGGGATGGACGCCGGGTTCCGCATCATCGGCTCCCGCTACTCGCCCGACGCCCGCCGGCTGCGCGAGTTCGCCGCCCGCAACAGGCTCCCGCACCGGTGGATCGACCTGGAGGACGACGAGGAGGCGGAGGCGCTGCTGCGCCGGCTCGGCATCTCCCCGCAGGAGACGCCGGTCGTGATCTGGCACGGAGACCAGGTGCTGCGCAACCCGACCGCCGCCACGCTGGCCAAGACCATCGGCCTGCCCGCGCCGCGGCCCGGCAACGGCGTGTGCGACCTGATCGTCGTAGGCGCGGGCCCCGCAGGGCTGGCCGCCAGCGTGTACGCGGCCTCGGAGGGCCTGACCACGGTCGTGCTCGACGCGGTCGCCGCGGGCGGCCAGGCGAGCACCTCCTCCCGCATCGACAACTATCTCGGCTTCCCGTCGGGCATCTCGGGCGCCGAACTCGCCGAACGCGCCGTCATCCAGGCCGCCAAGTTCGGCGCCCGGCTGACCGTACCGGCCGAGGCGAGCGGACTGGAGTCCGACAACGGACACCACAGCGTGCTCATCGAGGGCGGGCCCGCCGTGCGGGGCCACGCCGTGCTCATCGCCACCGGCGCTCGCTACCGCAAACTCAACGTTCCCGACCTGGAGAAGTACGAAGGCTGCGGCGTCTACTACGCGGCGACGCCGTTCGAGCTGCGCATGTGCCGGCAGGCGCCGGTGGTCGTCGTCGGCGGCGGCAACTCCGCGGGCCAGGCGGCACTTTACCTGGCAAGGAACGCCTCGTCGGTGCGCATGCTCGTCCGCGGCGGAGACCTCAGCGAGAGCATGTCCCGCTACCTCATCGACGCGATCGACCGGACGCCCGGCATCGAGGTCATGTTCCACACCGAGGTGCGCGAACTCCTCGGGGACGGCTCCCTGCGGGCCGTCCGCGCCCAGAACAACCAGACGGGGCACCCCGTCGAGATCGAGACCAACGCGATGTTCGTGTTCATCGGCGCGGATCCGCACACCGGCTGGCTGGCGGGCGCCGTCGCGCTGGACGACCGGGGCTTCGTCACCACGGGCGCCGGCTCGTCGCACGGGGAGGCCCTTCCCCTGGAGACCGGGCGGCCCGGCGTGTTCGCCGTCGGAGACGTCCGCAGCGGGTCGGTCAAACGGGTCGCATCCGCGGTCGGGGAGGGCGCCATGGCCGTACGCCTGCTGCACGAACGATTCACCATGACAGAGCATCGACAGCAAGGACGGTGATTGCGATGCCAGTGATCGCGGTTTCCAGGTTCGAGCACTTCTTCCGCGCCGCCGCAGGACTCGACGTGGACAAGTCCGACCTCAAGCGATACAGCGACTTCGTCAACCAGAAGCTGCACGACATGCTCGTCGTCGCCGAGGCCGCCGCGAAGTCGAACGGGCGGGACCTCATCCAGCCCTGGGACCTGCCCATCACCAAGGGACTGCAGGAGAGCATGCACGACTTCCGGGACCTGGACGAGGAACTGGACCTGGCGTCGATCCTGGCGGAGCTCACGGCGCTGCCTCCGCTGGACCTGTCGCTCAGCGAAGAGACCGAGGCCCGGCTGCCGGCCGTGGCGGGTGGACTCTCCGTGGCGCTCGCCAGGGCCATCAGAGCCATGGAGCCTGACCGCAAGAACCCGGCGAGCGAGCAGTGGACCCGCACGATCCGTCTCTTCGACCTGCTGCTATGACGAGAAAGGAGGACGCCATGCGTCACAACGGCTTGCGTACCGCGGTGCTGCTCGGCGCTCTGTCCGCTCTGATCATCCTGGTGGGGTGGTGGCTCGGCGGCAGCACCGGAATCCAGATCGCCGTCCTGGTCGCGCTCATCAGCAACGGCGTCGCCTACTTCTTCTCCGACAAGATCGCACTGTCGGCGATGCACGCACAGCCCGTCGGCCCCGGTGACTGGCCCGCGCTGCACCAGATGGTCCGCGAACTGGCGGAGGAGGCGCGCCAGCCCATGCCCCGGCTGTACGTCTCGCCGGTCCTGCAGCCGAACGCGTTCGCCACCGGGCGCAACCCCCGTCATGCCGCGGTGTGCGTGACCCACGGGATCACCCGGTTGCTGAACGAACGCGAGCTGCGCGCGGTCCTCGGGCACGAACTGTCGCACGTCTACAACCGCGACATTCTGATCTCCTCCGTGGCGGGAGCCCTGGCCACGATGATCACCTACCTGGCCTACATGGCCGGCTTCTTCGGCGGGGGAGACGACGACGAGGGCCCAGGCCTCCTCGGGGCCCTCCTGCTGATGATCCTCGGGCCGTTGGCGGCCGCGATCATCCAGATGGCGATCTCCCGGGCGCGCGAGTATCAGGCCGACGAGTCCGGCGCCCGGCTGACCCGTGACCCGATCGGGCTGGCCAGCGCGCTACGGAAGATCGACGCGGGCACCCGGCAACTACCGCTGCCGGAGACCGGCCGCCTCTCCTCGACCTCGCACCTCCTGATCGCCAACCCGTTCCGCGGCGCAGGCATCGGGAGACTCTTCTCCACCCACCCACCGATCGCCGACCGGATCGCCCGGCTGGAGGCCATGGCCGGCTCCCGCCCGGGACGGGGCCACCGCCCTCGGCTGTGACCTCATCGGTACGCCTCCCGAGGCGTTCGATCACCAGGAGGACCCCGGTCAGCAGCCGTTCGTGGCCCGTCCAGACGCCCACACCGCGTTCATGACCGTGCCCACCCCCGCAGGTGGAGTTCCGTCCCGGAACACGGGGAAAGGCCGGAGCAGCTGCCGACCCGGCGACGCCCGGACGGCGCGCCCGCGCCCGGAGGCTCCAGCAGGCCCAGGCAGACTGATCCGCGGCAGCTCAGGTCGTACGGTCCAGGATCCGGCCGTCGAGCAGCGCCTTTCCCAGAGGTGTGATCGTGTGCAGCACTGCCGGGCCGTCCCGTGCCGTGACGATCAGCCCTGCGTCCCGCAGCACCGTCGCGTGCCGGCTGGCGGAGGCGGGGGAGATCTCCAGGGTACGGGCGAGCTCGCTGGTGGTGGCGCTCGTGGACAGGTTGCGCAGCACGGCCGCCCTGGTCCTGCCCAGCAACGCCTCCACGCTCCGCCCGTCCACCGCCCGCTCCCAGCGGTACTTCTGGCCGATGGGATAGATGAGCACGGGAGGCAACCCCGGATCGGCCAGCGTGACAGGGACGCGCTGGCAGAAGTACGACGGCACCAGCCTCAGTCCCCGCCCCAGCAGGTGCAGCTCGCAGTCGTGGCCGAAGGTCACGTCCAGCGCCGGGTAGCGCCACCGCATGAGCGGCGCCATGCCGTCGAACAGTCCCTCCGTACCTCCCTCCAGCAGGTCGCGAGCCCGC
Organism: Nonomuraea monospora; assembly: GCF_039531895.1. Lineage (NCBI taxonomy): Bacteria > Bacillati > Actinomycetota > Actinomycetes > Streptosporangiales > Streptosporangiaceae > Nonomuraea > Nonomuraea monospora. Next base: position 28,398 of record NZ_BAAAQX010000024.1, on the reverse strand, counting down.
TGGGCGCGGTCCGCGGCGACGGCCGTTCCGATGAGCGAGTGGTACGGTGCGATTGCGGCGTCGTGATACGCGCGCATCGCCGCCGCCACCCGGATCATCATCCCTGCGTCACCGGCGGCGACGCTGCTGACCCAGCCCGGCAGGCGACGGTGCAGCGCCAGCCGCGCCAACTCGTCGCTCAGCCGGTCGCGAGGCGTGGACAGGAACGACTCCAGCCCGCTGTCCAGGCCGTTCGACGCTTCAGGAGGAGTGAGGAAGTCGGGCCAGTAGGGGCTCATCGGCGCCAGCACGTCGAGCAACTGCGCGCCTTCCCGCATTCGCGCGACCCGCTCCGGCCGGCTCCTGAGATCGCCCACCCATAATCGAAAAGCCGGTCTCGGACGTTCCCGGAGCCGAAAGCGGCTGAGCACCACCTCCCAGAGCGGATCCGGCGCCGCGGCCAGCGTGACCCGCCCCAGATCATCCGCGGTGAAATAGATGCGTAAGGTCCCCATTGCCGGCCCCCGTTGGAGATGGCTGCGCGTGCCCCGCGGCCATCTTATTCGCGCGGCCAATGCCGACCTAGGGAACAGCGTTCTTGCGGGAAGGTACGGTCGTGGCCGTAATTGATTGACCGCGAACGTTGTCACTGAGCCGCCGCATCGCCCCTCGGCGGACCAGCGCTTTTTCGGCAGAACGTAAAGGTCTGTGCTCACCTTCACCGGTCGTGCGCTAATGCTGGAAGGCGGCCATGACGATCCGCGGTAACCCCGGGCAAGCGGCGATGGTCCCCCAGTGATCTCGAGTACCGCAGCGCGACGAGGGGAAACAGCAATGCGATGGCGAGCGATACCAGGTTCGGCTCTGTCACTGCTGGCCATCGGCCTCGGCCCGATGTCCGGCACCCCAGCAGCGGCGTCCGCCGCCGGTTGCAGTTGGGAAGGCTGCAACGGCCTCGATCCGCAAGCCATGGGATGCAACGGCTCATCGACCCAGACTCTCGACACCATCTGGCCGGACCGCGGGGGAATCAAGCTCGAACTCCGCTATTCGCCCACCTGTCAGGCTGTCTGGGCCAGGTACTACAACGGCATCAACGGCAACTACGGCCGGGCGGAGATTCATGGGTGCGGTGACAATTGGTGTCGCATCGCCCGTAAGACCATCGCTGGTTACGCCGGGGAGACGAACTGGACCACGATGCTTTCCTGGAGCTATCGGGTGAAGGCCTGCTTCTGGTGGGACGGCTTCCAGGACTGCACCGCTGAATTCTGACCTGATCATCCAGGTCTGCCGCAGCCGTCAGCCTTCGCGGCTGACGGCCGCTTATTGCTGTGAAGTCCTCAGGCTTTACCGGGAGGTTTTTGATACTGCATGTGATCGGAACGCCGCCGGCCACTCATCCCTTCCGAGGATGATCCGGCGGTCGCTCATCGTGATCAGCCTGCTCGGCCTCGTCGTCGGGCTGGCCGCGGCATCGGGGGCAGCGGCGGATGAGATCGGAGCCGTCAACACCGAGACCGGAGCGACCCACCTTTGGCGGCCGACACTTTCGCCGTGACGGCGGGCCAGGACACGGTGGTCGACGAGACCCTCTTCGACGGCAGCACCCTGAAGCTCAAGGTCATCGACGCTCGCACCGGCTTCTCCGGTAACAAGCGTCCACAGTCCATGTCGAGCGTGGACCCTACACGGCGCTTCGAAGCCTGATCGGCGGGCGCCCGCCGGGGCGGTCATCTTGGATTCTCGGCCTCTTCTGCAGGCCAGAGCGTTGTGATCTTATCAGGCGCGTGAGGGCGGGCCCAGTTCTGAAGATCAGCCACAAGACCCTGCTTGCCTTCGAGTGCGCTCGAAGGCCTATCTTCGCCGTCATGACCACGACAAACGGGACCAAGACCTGGATCATCACCGGTGCGAGCTCCGGTCTCGGCCTGGCGTTGGCCGAGGCGGCGCTGGCCGCGGGCGAGCAGGTGCTCGGCACGGCGCGGCGGGCCGACCGGTTCGACGCGCTCCAGGCTCAGTACGGCGACCGGTTGCTGCCGGTCGAGCACGACGTGCGCGACACGGACGCGGCCGCGGCGGTCGTACGGCGCGCCCTCGACGCATTCGGGCACGTCGACGTACTCGTCAACAATGCCGGAGCCGGGCAGGTGGGCGCTGCGGAGGAGGTCACGGACGCGCAGTTGCGCGACATGCTCGAACAGCACCTCTTCGGCCCGGCCGCCTACGTGCGCGCGGTGCTGCCGCACATGCGTGCGCGTCGTTCCGGTGCGATCGTGCAGATGAGCAGTCAGGGCGGGCGGATGTCCTTCCCCGCCGTCGGCAGTTACTCAGCCGGCAAGTTCGCACTCGAAGGCTGGTCGGAGGCGCTGGCGGGCGAGGTCGCGCCCTTCGGCGTTCGTGTCCTCATCGCCGAGCCCAGCCGCTTCCGTACCGCCTTCAACGCCGCTGAGGTACTCAACGTCGTGGACCAGCGCCCGATCTATGACGAGGTGCTCGGCGCCGTCCGCGCGAACATGGCCGAGGCCGACGGCATCCAGGAGGGCGACCCGGCACGCGCCGCCTCGGCCATCCGCGACATGCTCGACACACCCGACGCGCCGCTCAGGCTTCCGCTCGGCGCCGAGGCCGTGCGCAATCTCACCCGCAGCTACAGGAACGCGCTCAGCGACGTGGAGAAGTGGGCCCACGTGAGCCAGACGGCTGACTTTCCCGGCATGCCGCCGGCGCTACGCGCGTTCTGAGTTCCGTACCCTGTCGAACATGGCCACCGAAGACCTGATCGAGCGCATCCTCGCCGCCGGCGACGAACCGTCCGCGTCGGTCATCGATGCGCTGCACGAACTCCTCGACGACACCGCGATCGAGACCTCGGCGACGCCCAAGAGCGTCGCCGAGGCTGCCCGCCTGCTCGGCCTGTCCCCCCACACCCTCCGCTACTACGAGCAGGAGGGACTCGTACGGCCGGCACGCAACGCCTCCGGTTACCGCGAATACTCGGCGTTCGACCTGCGCCGCCTCATCTTCCTCACCAGGATGCGGCTGTCGGGAATGACCATGCAGGACCTTAAGCGCTACATCGCCCTCGTCGAGCAGGGCCCGAGCACCGTCCCGGAACGCCGGCGCATCATGCTCGACCAGCGTGACCGCATCGTGCGGCAGATCCGCGAGCTCACTCTCGCCCTGGAGACGACCGAATACAAGATCCGCGTCTACGACGGGCACCCAGAAGGCTGACCGGCGGCCGGGGTGACCGCGCAACGCCCGCCGACTTCAGGGCGACAAGTCACGGTGTAGCTCATACGGAGAAGGCCCCCCTGGACTACTGGCCGTCGAACCCCAACCAGGACCGCGCCGACCACGAGCGTGATCCGGCGCCGGTGATGAAGCCGGCGCGGGGTGAGGCGAGGAAGCAGAGCGCCTCGGCGATCTCCTCGGGCTGAGCCACCCGGCCGAGCGGCTGCGCGCCGGCGAAGGAGGCCAGGTAGGCGCGGTTGTCGGAGCGGAAGGTGTCGAGGAAGTCGGTCTCGATCACGCCTGCGGCCACGAGGTTGGCCCGGATGCCCAGCGGGCCGCCCCCGACGGCGACGACCTTGGTGAGCTGGGCCAAGGCGCCCTTGGACGCGGCGTAGGCGACGCCGTCGGGCATGCCGGCGGTACACACGTAGGAGCCGGTGCTCACGATGGCGCCGCCGCCGCGCTCGCGCATCGCGCGGAAGGCCTCGCGGGCGAAGAAGAACGAGCCGCGCGCGTTGACCGCCATCACGGCATCCCAGTCCTGCGCGGTGGTGTCCGTGATCGGCTTGTTGAGGGTGCGGCCCGCGTTGTTGACCAGGATGTCCAGACCGCCGAAACACCTCGACGGCCTCCCGCACCGCCCGCTCGGCCGTCGCCTCGTCCGTGACGTCGCCGACCAGGGGACGCACGCCGGGAAACTCCCCGGGCAGCTTCCCCACCTCCGCCCGCTGGTCGACGGCGACGATCCGGGCGCCGCGGCGGTGCAGCAGCCGGACGGTCTCCCCGCCCACGCCGCGCGCGGCCCCGGTGACGAGGGCGACCCTCCCGGCGAACTCGGCCGACGGATTCGCTGATGTCATGACTTATCGTCTCCTGGGTGGTGTGGTGTCCGGCTGCTCAGTACGCGGTGAGCCCGCCGTCCACCACGAACTCGGAGCCGGTGACGAACGAGGACTCGTCACCGGCGAGGAAGAGGTAAACGGGTGCGACCTCCTCGGCGCGGCCTGCCCGGCGCATCGGGGTGCGCTGAACGTCCGGCTGCCGGTCGCCCTGCTCGTCCAGGAGCTCCTGGATCATCGGTGTCGCGATGACCCCGGGATGCACGGAGTTGACCCGTACGCCCTGCCGCGCGTACTCGACCGCGGCCGTCTTGCTCAGCAGCCGCACCGCACCCTTGGACGCCTGATACGCGGCGGCCGAGCCGCTGCCCACGAGCCCGAGCACCGAGGAGGTGTTGATCACCGAGGCGTTGCCGCTCGCGCGCAGCAGCGGCATCGCCGCCTTCATGCCGAGCCAGGTGCCCTTCTGGTTCACGGCGATGACGCGGTCCCAGACGTCCTCCCGGGTGTCCTCGACGCCCGGCCAGTCCACGATGCCGGCCAGGTTCACCAGCACGTTCAACGTTCCGAAGCGCTCGCGTACGAGACCGATCACCGCGTCCCACTCCGATGCGGAGGAGACGTCGAGACGGGCGGCGGCGACCTCCACGCCGCGCGCCTTCAGCTTGCCTGTCAGATCCCGCAGCGGCCCCTCGGCCACGTCGGTGATCACCAGGCGGGCCCCTTCGTCCGCGAAGAGCCCGGCGGTGGCCGCGCCGATGCCTCCGGTCGCGCCGGTGATCAGCGCCACCTTGCCGGCGAGTCGTCGTCCTGTCATGGGAGATCCCCCGAATGCGCGTTGTCGTCCTCTTGCGTCGCGGGGAGCACGTTCAGCCCCGCTCCACCAAGTTTGCGCAGGTCAGCGGGCACTGACCAGGTCGTGTGCCGCCTGGGTGCGGCGCACCCAGGCAGCACACGCGGCCTCCCGATAGCTTGGGCGCATGGACGGCAACCACCTGGGAGAGTTCCTGCGCGCACGCCGCGCCGCCGTGCGGCCGGAGGACGTCGGCATGCCGAGCTACGGGGCCCGCCGGGTCGCCGGGCTGCGCCGTGAGGAGGTCGCCGTCCTGGCCGGAGTGAACGCCGACTACTACACTCGCCTGGAACAAGGACGCGAGCGCAACCCCTCGCCCCAGGTGCTCGACGCCCTCAGCCGTGCGCTGCGCCTCGACGACGACGCCCGGGCGCACCTGTTCCGGCTGGCGGGGACGGTGCCGGGCGATTCGTCCCGGGCCCACGTCCCCGGTCAGGTCAGCCCCGCGCTGCGCCAGTTGATGGACGGCTACCCGCACATCCCCGCGTACGTGATGAACCGGACCATGGACATCCTGGCCACCAACGCGCTCGCAGACGCCCTGTACGCCCCCTTCGATCCGGCGGACAACCTGGCCCGCATGACCTTCCTCGACCCCGCAGGCCGCGCCTTCTACACCGACTGGGACCGGGCGGCCCAGGCCACCGTCGCCAACCTGCGCCAGGCCGCCGGCTTCGACCCGGACGACCCGCGCCTGGCCGACCTCGTCCGCGCCCTCACCGATGGCAGCGCCGAGTTCGCCCGCCTCTGGAACGCGCACACCGTCCGGGGCAAGACCCAGGACGCCAAGCGCTTCCTGCACCCCGAGGTCGGCCCGCTCACGCTCACCTACCAGGCTTTCGACGTACGCGACGCGCCCGGCCAGCAGCTCGTGATCTACCACGCGGAGCCGGGCAGCCCCAGCGCGCAAGCCCTCGATCTCCTCGGCTCCCTGCACGCCACCCGACGGCAGGGCGAACCACGCGGGTAAGGACCCCGGCGGCGGTACGGGCGTCGCGGCCACGGGCGCGGGCCCTGGTCATCGGCTCGGGTCTTATCGGCTTCGGTCGCCGGCCGGGGTGGTCAGGCAGAGGGCGCGCAGGTCGTCGAAGGCTCGCAGGAGGTGCGCGTCCAGGCTCTGCGCGGGGTCGTCGATCCAGGCTTGGGCCGCGTGGTGGAAGGCGGCCCACCCGACGTGGGCGGCCAGGCCGGCCTGCCGGTCGGCGACACCGCGCTGTCGCAGCGCCTCCGCCACGGTTTCGGTGATCGCGGCGGTCTTGGCCAGGTCCCGCTCGCGGAGTGCCGGCGTCGCCGCGATGACTCGCAGTCGTGGTTCGGCGAAGGGGCGGTTGTCCTCAAGGATGTGCTCGACCTTGCGGAAGGCGAAGAGCAGCAGGTCGAGCGGCTGGAGACCGTCGGGCGCCTCGGCCACCGCCTGCGTCAGGGACGCGCGCAGATGGGACTCGCCGTCGAAGAGCACCTCGCGCTTGTCGGGGAAATGCCGGAAGAACGTGCGCTCGTTGACGCCGGCCCGGGCGGCGATCTCGGCCGTGGTGGTCCGGTCGAATCCGCGTTCCCGATACAGCTCCAAGGCCGCCTGCTGAAGGCGGCGGCGCGCTTCTGCTCCGCTGCGTGGCACGCTCCGCAGGATACCGCATATGTCAGTCAGTGGCGCTACTTGACGCCAGTGACTGACGCTACGTACAGTCAGCCACTGGCGCTACGTAGTGCCAGTCACTGACGTTAAGGGAAGCGTTCCATGCATGTCTTCGTCACCGGCGGATCCGGCCAGACCGGCCCCGCAGTCGTCGCCGAGCTCCTCGCGGCCGGCCACACCGTCACAGCTCTGGCCCGCTCGGACGCCGCGGCCGCCCGGCTCAAGTCGCTGGGCGCCACACCACACCGCGGCTCCCTGGACGATCTCGACAGTCTGCGCAGCGGCGCCGAAGCCGCCGACGCAGTCCTGCACATGGCCTACGGCGGCGATTTCTCCGACCTCCACGACATGATGAGGCGCGACCGGACCGCCATCGAGACGCTCGGCCGCCCGCTGGAACACTCGGGCAAGCCGCTCATCGTCACCTCCGGCACCCTCGTCATGCCCGCCGGCCGGGAGAGCACCGAGCGGGACGAGCCCGACGCGACCGGGATCGCCGCCTTCCGCATCGCCGGAGAGCGAGCGGGCCTGGACTTCGCCACCCGGGGAGTCCGCGCCGGCGTGGTACGCCTGGCCCCTACCGTCCACGGCCCCGAAGACCATGGTTTCATCCCCATGCTCATCGCCACCGCGCGCAAGACCGGCGTCTCCGCCTATGTGGGAGACGGCGCCAACCGGTGGCCCGCGGTGCACCGGCTCGACGCGGCCGTCCTGTTCCGCCTGGCGCTGGAGAAGGCGCCCGCGGGCAGCGTGCTGCACGGAGTGGCGGAGAGCGGCGTCACCTTGAGAAGCGTCGCAGAGACGATCGCCCGGCGCCTGGACCTGCCGACCGTCTCGCTGACCCCCGAGGAGGCCGCCACGCACTTCGTCAGCCCGTTCATGGCGATCGCCTACGGCTTCGACGGGCCCGTCTCCAGTTCCTGCACCCGGGAGTTGCTCGGCTGGTCGCCCACACATCCCACACTGCTCGAAGACCTCGAGCACGGCGACTACCTGACTCCCTCGCAATGATCATCAAATGGGGGAGTGGGCTCTGACTTGCTCACTTCGATGGCAGGCGTCAGCCGCGCGAGCGGACGAACTGTTCGAGGCGGTGTTGTGCACCGAAGGGGCCGGTCAAGACGCTTACCGCGCGCTGCCGACGGGCGGATCGTGCTGGCCGCCGATGTCAGCCCGTGGCTGCGGCCGGACGCCGCGCTTCGTGCTGTCACACCTACGGTCGCAGCGCGAAGACCAGCCGGCAGATGATCCCCGGCTGGCCGTACTGCATCGTGGCCGCCCTGAAACCGGCCGCGCCTCCCGGACTGCGCTGCTGCACGCCATCCGGCTGGAGCCGAGCGCCGGTCGGCGCCACCCAGTTGCGTCAGGTCGTGGAGCGCCTGATCGCCGTGGGTCACCACCGCGCCGGCGACCCCGCCATCCTCATCGTCCTGGACGCCGGCCATGACATGCCCCGCATGGCCGGCCTGCCCGAAGAGGTTCCCGGCCGGATGCGCTGCGCCGCCCGGCTCCCTCCCGCGAGGAGTTCGACCGGGCCCATACCTACAGCGGCCGTCACCCCGAGCACGGCGCCGAGTTCGTCTTCGGAGATCCCCTTACCTGGGATGAACCCGACGCCACGACGGTCACCGACACCACCCGCGACCGCGATGGCCTGGACCGGCTACACCCGATCCCGAGGCATCAGGCCGCCTGGCAGGACTTCCCCGGCGACCCTGCCCATCATGGAGGGCACGGTGATCCGGCTACAGGTCGGTCACCTGTCTTCCGGTGGTGATCCCGGGCCGCTTTGGCTGTGGTGGGTCCGAGCTGCCAGGGGTGCTCACACCCGCCACGGCAGACCCCTCGCACCGACACCGCCACGGAACGCTTCCGCGGCACGCCGCTCCCATTCCGCCCGTCCGCTGCGGTAGGTCGCATGGGCGCGGGCGCGCCCCCGCCCATGCCGGGCAAAGGCCTGTCAGCAGCAGGCCGACTTCTGGGCCTGCTCGTCCTGGCCGGCCGCGGCCGTGGTGTCGTTGGTCGTTTCGGGTGTGGCGCAACAGGTGGAGCCGGTCTGCTTGGCCAGGGTGCCGGCGTCGGCCTTGACCACGTACACCTCCCAGGGCTCGTTGCCGGGGCCGTGCACCCACACCTTGTCCTGCAGGGCATAGCAGCAGGTGGTGTCGTTCTCCTCGAAGGTGGCCAGCCCGGCTTCGGTGAGTCGCTGGGCGGCGGCGGTGACCTGGGCGGTGTCTTCGACCTCGACGCCGAGGTGGTCCATGCGGGTGGGCTCGCCCTCCTCGCCCTCGATGAGCACCAGCTTGAGCGGCGGCTCGGTGATGGCGAAGTTGGCGTAGCCGGGGCGCAGCTTGGCCGGCTCGGCGCCGAACAGCTTGGAGTAGAAGGCGATCGAGCCCTCCAGGTCGGCGACACGGAGGGCGAGCTGGACGCGGGACATGACGATCTCCGATCGTTGTTTCGATGGATGTCTAAGCAATCCTGAGTTTGCGCCTCTGCTTAGGAATCTGTCAAATTAGAGGTATGTCGAAGCAGGAATTGCCGGTGCTCACCTCCGGATGCTGCGCGCCGTTGGTCGCCGAGCCGGTCGGCGAGGCGGAGGCGGCCGAGCTGGCGCGGGTGTTCAAGGCCCTCGGTGATCCGATCCGGGTGCGGCTGCTGTCGCTGATCGGCGCGCACGACGGCGGCAGGGTGGCCGGTGAGGGGGTGTGCGTGTGTGAGCTGACCGGCGCGTTCGCGGTCACCGCGCCGACCATCTCCCATCACCTGAAGGTGCTGCGCGAGGCCGCTCTGATCGACAGTCAGCGGCGTGGCACCTGGGTCTACTACTGGATCGTCCCGGCCACGCTCAAGCGCCTGACGGGGGTGCTCGCCCTGCCCGAAACGCTGACTGCGGACCTTCGATGAGCCCCGGCTGGGGTGAGTCGGGCCGCGGTGAACCGGGCCGCGGTGAGTTCGGCCGCGGTGAGTTCGGCCGCGGTGACCCGGGCTGAGGTGAGCCCGGCCGCGGAGAGTTCGGCTGAGGTGAGCCCGGCTGAGGTGCGCCCGGCTGAGGTGAGCCTGGCGCGGCGGGCGCTGGCCGAGTTCACCGGCACCGCCGCCCTCGTGACGATGGTGGTCGGCTCCGGCGTCATGGCGGCCGGCCTGTCGCGCGACGTCGGCGTGCAACTGCCGGCCAACAGCCTGGCCACCGCGGCGGGCCTGGCGGTACTCATCACGGTGCTCGCTCCAGTGCCCGGCACGCACTTCCACCCGGTCGTCTCCCTGGCCGCCTGGCGAGGGTGAACCCACCGACACGCCGGTCAAGGACATGCTGCTGACCATCACCGGACGACGGCTACCGCCTCGCCCCGGGACCGTCTCGCCGAGGGGACCGCCGGCCTAGGCGGGGATCTCACTCAGGCGGGTGCGCCGTTCAGAATCTCGACCTGGCCTGTATGGAGATGGTAATAGGCGCTGACCACGGCCAGGTTGCCCTGGCTGGCCAGCGGTGCCAGGTCCTGATTGGTACGCAGGTCGTCCGCGATAAGTTCCACCTGGGTTTTCGCCATCGCCTCGGTCGGGTCGGTGCTGTCGCGCCGTGTGCTCAGTTCGTAAGCCGGGCGCAGGGCCTCCGCGATCGCGTGCAGACAGCCCGGCAGCGGCTTGTCATCACGCAGGCGTTGTAGGCGGCGGAGATGGCGCCGCACCGCTGGTGACCGAGCACGATGATCAGCGGAGTTCCGCTGATCATCGGTCCGTACGCGACGGAGGCGGTGATGACGGGTGCCACGGTCACCCCGCCGCTGCGCATGACGAACAGATCACCCAGCCCGGTGTCGAAGACCAGCTCGGGCGGTACCCGGGAATCGATGCAGGACAGCACCGCTCCATAGGGCCGTTGGCTGGTGGCCAGCAGTTCCCGGCGGGTGGGGTCGCGATCTGGATGCTGGAGGGTGTTGGTAACCCAGCGTTTGTTTCCCTCCATCAGCCGTTCGTAGGCGCCCTTCGACGTTGCGGGAGGCGCGGGGGACGTCCGGCGCGTGTAGGTGATCGCTTCGGCCAGTGAGCGACCGGTGAGACAGAACGCTGCCAGGGACGCGGCTCCTGTCAGCAGCATCCGCCGCCCGTGACCATGGAGTGGGGTACTCAAGGGGTCGCCGATTCAGGTGTTTGCCGCAGGGCTCGTTCGTCGCCGACTGCCTGCAGGAGTGAGATGAAGGACGTGATCGCGTCAGCGATCCCGGTGGCTGCCTCCGACAGCATGCAGAACTCCCTTGCGCCAGATGGGAAGTGAGATGCTCCGATGGTCCCTCGAATGCTGGTACGCCGCCGCCTGGATGCAGGGGAGCTGACGCTGAGCGTAATTGTTTTGCTTTTGGATCGCCGGGGCTTGGGACGTCGGTGACGATGGGTGGCGTGCAGAATCCGGCTGGCGGGCCGCCCCAGGTGTTTGTCGATTATCTTGCGACCTGGGGTACTCATGCACGAAACCGCCGAGTCGGGAGACGTCGATGCCGGCGTCGACTGGATCGGGTAGCGCCCGTAGCGGGCTGGCCCGGTTCAGGGCTCAGTGCGGACGTCGCCTGTTGCGGTCGGCGAGATCGCGCGGCTGGAGTTGGAGAGCCGGGGGCACAATGGGGCGGTGGAACGTCACGAGTTTGGTGCCGCGGTGCGCCAGTTGCGGGAGAGTACGGCGCCTGCGGCTGTCGGGTTGCCGGTCGGTCGTCGGCGGGTGCGAGGGTTGCGGCGGGAGGAACTCGGGGAGCTCGCGGGGATGTCCGCGGACTACGTACGCCGGTTGGAGCAGGGGCGCAGCCATCCGTCGGCCGGGGTGGTGAACGCCATCGCCCGGGCGTTGCGGATCGGACGGGCGGACTACGAGCGCCTCTGCGCGCTGGCCGGGTACGCCGCCGCGGACGGGCAGGTGCCGAACGAGGTCGGTCCGGGTGCGATGCGGCTGCTGGAGCGGTTCACCGACACTCCGATGTTCGTCTCCGACGCGGCGATGAATCTCGTCGCCGTGAACAGCGCGTTCATGGCTCTGGGGCATTGGGAGCTCACCGGGGACCCGTGGGAGTGGAACATCGCCTGGCGTACGTTCTGCGACCCGTTCAGTGGTTTCAAGCAGTCTGCGGATGACGCGACCGACCATCAGGCGGTCCTGGTCGCCCGCCTGACGAGCGCGTTGTTGCGCTACCCTGCCGACGCGTCGCTGGCCGCGCTGGTGGACGAGATGCGGAGCCGGAGCCGCCTGTTCGACACGTTGTGGCGGGCGCCGCGACCGGTGGCGGCTTATGAGAGCAGTGCCGCGTTCGTTCATCCGGACGGCGGCTCCGTCACGCTCGTCGGCAGCCTGCTCGCCATTCCGGGCGACGATCTGGCGGCTCTGATGCTCACCGCGGCGCCGGGCTCGGCCGATGCGGCGCGCCTGGCTGAGATCGTCTCCGACGGCGGGGAACCGTCCATCATCAAGGTGGGCCAGCCTGGCCCAGGCTAACCGCGCGGGATCCTGCGAGATTAAGTGACGTCTCCAGCGACCGTGGATCCAGTGGCTGCCTCCGGGCGGCTCTGGTGACGCGGAACTGGAGGTCTTCGCAACTCGAAGCGGGCCGCAGGGTTACCTCTGCGGCCGGAATCGCTTCAAGTTCGAAGCACTTGACGGCACTCACAGAGGCAGGTTCGGCAATGAAGGCAGTACGTTTTCACGAGTTCGGCGGTCCTGAGGTCCTGCGGTACGAGGACGTGGCCCAGCCCGCCCCCGGAGCCGGTCAGGTCCGGATTCGCGTCGCCGCGACGTCGTTCAACGGCGTCGACGGCAACATCCGCGCGGGCTACATGCAGGGCCCGATCCCGGTCGAGCTTCCCCACACCCCGGGTATCGACGTCGCCGGCACGGTCGAGGCGCTCGGTGACGGCGTGGACGACGTCGCGGTCGGCGACCAGGTCGTCGGCTTCCTGCCGATGACGGAACCCGGCGCGGCGGCGGAGTATGTGATCGCGCCGGTGGAGATCTTGACGGGCGCGCCCAAGAACATCCCGCTGGCCGACGCGGCGGCGTTGCCGCTGGTGGGCCTGACCGCGTGGCAGGCGCTGTTCGACCACGGCAAGCTGACCGCCGGTCAGCGGGTGCTGATCAACGGCGCCGGGGGAGCGGTCGGCGGATACGCGGTGCAGCTGGCCAAGGAGGTCCGTGCCCACGTGATCGCCACGGCGAGCCCGCGCAGCGCCGAGCGGGTCAAGGCCGTCGGCGCCGACGAGGTGATCGACCACACCACCACCGACGTGACGGACGCGGTGACCGAGCCGGTCGATCTCGTGCTCAACCTCGCGCCGGTCGCCCCGGAACGGCTGGCCGCGCTGGTCACGCTGGTCCGTGACGGCGGCACCCTGGTCAACACCACGGTCTGGATGCCCGCCCCGTCCGACGAGGAGCGCGGTGTGCGTGGCATCGACCTGTTCGTCCGCAGCGACGCCGACCAGCTCGCCGACCTGGTCGCTCGTGTCAGCACCGGCGAGTTGCGCGTCGAGGTCGCCCAGCGGGTGGCGCTGGCCGACCTGCCCGCACTCCACGCCCAGGCAGGCGCGGGCGAGCTGCCGGGCAAGACCGTCGTCCTCGCGCCCACCGCCTGACCCGCTCACAGGAGAAGCAATCATGTCTTTGTCTTTGGACCCCGAGATCGCCGAAGCGCTGGCCCCCATGGCCGATGCCGTACGACCGGAATTGGGCGATGTCGAGGGGCGCCGCGCCTTCTGGGAACCGATCATCGGTGCCGCGAGCAACGGCCAGCCCATGCCGTCCGATGTCACGATGACCGACCACACCGTGACCGCCGCCGATGGCGCGCGGATCACAGTGCGCTGGTACGCCAAGGACGGCGCGAAGCCGGGCTCGGCCGTGCTCTTCTTCCACGGCGGCGGATACATCTTCGGCCACATCGACCTGTTCGACGGCCCGGTCGCCCGGTACGTGGCGGCCTCAGGCGTGCCGATGTTGTCGGTGGAGTACCGCCGCGCGCCCGAGTTCCCGTTCCCGACGCCACTGGAGGACGCCTACGCCGCGCTGCGCTGGCTGCACGACCGCGCTCCCGAACTGGGCGTCGACCGCGACCGGATCGCGGTGATGGGCGACAGCGCCGGCGGCGGCCTGGCGGCGGCGCTGGCGATCCTGACCCGCGAGCGCGGCGGCCCCAAGATCGCCCACCAGATTTTGATCATGCCGATGCTCGACGACCGTCCCCCCACCCCTGACCCCTACATCGAGCCGTACGCGTTGTGGTCCTACGACGACAGCCGCACCGCGTGGCCGGCGCTGCTCGGCGCGGCTGCCGGCGGACCCGGTGTCCCGCCCACCGCCGCTCCGGCCCGGCTCGAGGACGCCACCGGCCTTCCGCCTGCCTACATCGAGGTGGGTCAGCTCGACGTCTTCCGCGATGAGGACCTCGCGTACGCGGCCGAACTCAGCCGCGCGGGCGTCCCGGTCGAGTTTCACCTGCATCCCGGAGCGCCGCACGAGTTCGATTCGATCGCCTTCAAGGCCGACGTCGCTCAACGCGCCACCGCCGACCGCGTCCGCGTCCTCAAGTCACTGTAGAGGCGAGGGCTCGGTGCTGGGTTGTGGAAGTGTGCGGCATGCGGATGCCGGTGATCATGGTCTTGATGCCGGCCTCGGAGAGAATTTCGTCCATAGGTGAGCGGTCACTGGTGTCCCCGTGGGCGGTCGACCTGGCAAGGGTGGCCGAGATGCCGCGTGAAGAAGGTGGCTGCTTGTCGAGCCACATGGTCGCGAGCTTTCGTGTTGGTCGCTGCGGGGTCGAAGAAGTCCTCGTGGCGGACCTCAGGCCCGGCCGAACGGCCCGTCGCCGCGGGGATGCCCGCCAAGTAGCAATTGATCTCGTGGAAGGGTGCGATCGTGTCGGCGCCGCCCCAGATGATCTCCACAGGGATCTGGATGGACGCCAAGCTGCTGGACGTCACGAGAGGCCCCCACCCGGGTGCGACCTGAAAGACAGCGCGGATCCGGGCATCGGTCAGGTCGGCTCCTGACCTGTCTATATGGATCAGCAGCTCGTCCTGCGCGACCTTCTTCCGAAGCGCCGCGAGGACTCCGGGGAACTCCGGGATCTCCGGCAACGGGATGGTCTCGGCCAAGACAGCGGCCACCTTCTGCGAGTCGACCCGCGCGCCGGCCAGCGCGGCGACGGCATAGCCGCCGAAGGAGAAGCCGGCGGCGCCCACCGGACCCAGCATCTCCTCCTTGGCTAGGGCGTCCAGGGTGAACGAGATGTCCCGGGGGCGCTCCCAGCCGAAGAGGAAGCCCTCGGGCTCATAGCCGTCGATGAAGTCGTTGCCGTGGTGGTCGAGAGCGACGACTCGAAAGCCCGCCGTCACCAGCGGGCCCACCAGCCACTCCATGGCGCTTCCTGAGCCTCCGGTGCCGTGCGACACGATGATCAGTGGAGCGGGCGTCGCCGGTCGTGGCTGCGGTTCCCACTGGTAGAGGCGGATGGGGCGGGGGCGGCTCGGGTCGCGGAGGTCGCGGCGCGACTCGTCGTGCAGGACACGTGTCCGGTACTGAGCGCGTCCAGAGATCGTCATGGCAGCATGCTAGGGAATGCGCCCCAGGTAGGGCTGACGCGTGTCAGTGGGTGCGGTGCGCTTCGCAGGTGAGACGGAACGGCGGACGCGCCGGAGGTGCCCGCCCGCCTGGAGGCCATCATCGCCTCCGTCCATCCGCTGTTGCGGGGCGAGCGGACCGACGCCTGGGTGGGCCGCGCCCGGCTGCCGGCCGAGTGGATCACCACCGGCGAGCAGCCAGAAGCCAACGAAGGCCCACCTGCCACGACCGGACTACCGCTGGAGCGCGGGCTCACGCGGTGCAAGGAGCCGATGCGTTCTCTCCGGCTGGCCGGGTACCTGTTGTGCGGCCACGTAAGCCGCGTCGCGGACCTCGTTCAGCCAGCTCGCCGGGCGCAGCCCTGGTATGGGACGCCGGAGAGGATCGAACCTCGTCGGATGGTCCGCATCCGCCGTCGCCGGGCCGGTCAGGTGGACCTGGCCGAGCAACTGCCACGGCCCTGACGGGGCGGCGGCGAGAAGTTCGAGCACGAGCGGGCCGTCCTCGACGGCCGCGGCGAGAGCCTCCAGGGTGGCGGGCAGGGCCGCCGGCGTGTGCAGCAGCGCGCCCAGCAGCAGCCGCCGCTCGCCCCTCTGGTACGGGAACAGACTGGAGTACATGCCCGTCCACCGGGTCGCGGGCCGCAGCACACGCCTGCCGAGCGTGGTGTGTCCCGTCGTGGCCAGCAGTAGCTCGGCAGTGGTGGCGTCCTGTTGCCAGCGCAGCGCGATGCCGAGGACGTCCGGCAGCGGCCACGGCACGCCGACGGATCGGGACAGGCGGGCGACGCCGTGCAGGTCCATCCGCTGATCGAGGAACGGTGTCCCCCACGGTTGCGGCGTCCCATGCAGGCGCAGGTGCGCGTCGAGAACGATTCCGGAGGCGTGGAGCGGTCGCCCGCGGCGCAGGCGTGCCGCGGTGCCGAAGGCGGCGGCCAGCCCTGACCGCGTGAGAGAGGTCCACGGATGGTGCATGCCGCTCCTCGCACTGATGGGAAAGCAGAGCTCCTGGTACTACCCGAGGTGGAGAGCCGGAACATCCTGGCCTGGAAGCACGCAGGACGACAGGGCCGCCCGCGGAGCCGTCTCCAGCCGGCGCCTGCCCCGATCAGTCTCGTCTGGAAGAACTCGTAGCAGCGCGTGTCGGCTGGCGCTCCGGGTGGGCCGCCGCCACGGTGATGTCAGATCGGCAGAGCGCCCCTGAAGTGCCAGGGGGTCACCTCGGGGTGAGTGGTGGCGAGCCAGCCGTCCGAGAGGTCGTCGGCCAGCATCAAGGCGTCGGGCGTGACGCTCAAGTACGCGGCGGCGGTGTCGGGGTCCACCTTCTCGTCCTCCTCATCCTCGAAGGAGAACGGCCCGCGGTGGCGGCGGCCGTCGCGGGCGACGTACCAGAAGCCGTCGTCACTGTCGTACGCGTCGTTGTAGTAGGCGTGGCGTACTGCGGCTTGCCCGCCGCATCGGTCATGGTGATGAAGTGCTCCTCCATCACGGCGGCGTGTACGCCCATCGGGACGGTCGCGCGGGTCAGGTGGTGCAGGCCCAGTTCGGCTGTGATCGCCTTGAGATCGTCGCCGCGTACGGTCACCCAGAAGCCGGGCCAGTACCTCGGCCGGCGGGGCTCGCCATCGCCGGCGTCGCTGAGCCGGAGCCGGACCAGCCGCTCGACGGCCGCGCGGTCGCGGGGGTCGAGGCGGTGCGCGGCGCCGAGGCTCGCCAGAGCCTCCAGCGCGTACCGCCGCAGCCGTCCCGGCCCGTCGCGGCGGACGCGCAGCAACTCGTCGGCCGCTCCGCCGATCTCCTTGAACCAGTCCTTGAAGATGTCCGGAAGCGCGCCCTCGTCCGCCGCGAGGTCAAGGAGTTCGGCGACGATCGGCGCGCCCCGATCGAGGAGCTCCCGCTCAACATCGCTCCTGCCGTCGAAGCGCTCGCCGCGCAATGCCTCCACAGTGGAACGGATCTCGTCCCTGGTGCCCTCATTCATGATCGTCGAGGATATCGAGTACGGTCCTGCAGCCGATCTTCATGTGTTCCGCTCCATCACGTAGTACGTCCTGCGATGAAAGCCGGTCACCGTGGCGCCCTCAGCCATGAGGCCGCCCAGCACGTCGCGCACGGCGTGCCGCCACGCCTTGGCGGCGCCGGCGTCCGCCCCGCGCAGCCGCTCGATGTCCTCGGGGACCGCGACCAGCACCACCCGTCCGTCGGTACGGCCCTCGACCGGGCGCTCGCCGTCGTCGCCCAGCCCGACCACGGCGTCCTCCGGCACCGCCGGCAGGTACGGCACCCGCCGGACCGCCGCCTCGACCCGCGGATCGGTCAGCGGCCACACGGCCAGGACCCGATCGGACTCGTCACCCTGGTTGATGGCATCGGGCATCACCCCGTAGAAGTCCGGCAGGTACTCCGTCGGCCGCGCGCCCAGCTTGGCCAGGTTGAAGTGCGCGTTGCGGCGGACCAGCGGGTCGTAGGTCCAGGTGATCCGGGAGATTCCGCGCTCCAGCGCCCACAGCCGCTGGTGCAGCTTCAGCTCGAAGCCGATGCCCCGTCCTGCCGTCGCGCCCGTGGTGTTCGAGTGCAGGGTCGAGTCCCGTCCGAAGAAGCCCACCGACGCCCCGACCATCAGGTCGCCGTCGAAGGCGCCGGAGACGTAGTTGCCCGCGTGGGTCAGCGCCCGCATCAGCCCGGGGCTGAGCGGCCGGCCGTCCGGCTCGAACTCCCAGATCCGCTCGAACAACTCGTCGACCTGCTGGAACTCCTCGTTCGTATGGAGTTCCCTGATCGTGGTTGAGTCGTCGATCGCGCGTCGCTCCGTCACCCGACGAACGCTAGGAGGACCAGGGGTGATATGTCCAAGACGCACTGGCCGATGGGTCGATATCTGTAGGCGTATGGGCCGTGCCGGGCTTCCACCGACATGCCGCTGGGAAACGACGGCGCACCGCGACGACGGCCACCGCTTGATCAGTGCCTTTGATGCCTGGCAGCGGCCTCAGCGGCTCCGGCGGACGTAGGCCCGGATGAACATGACGAGGAAGCCGGCGGAGGCCGTGGCCAGAGCCGTCATGGCCTTCGGCTGTTCCACGATCGCCGCGTAGATCGCCACGACGAGAGAGGCCGCCGCGAGCGTCAGGTAGATCTTCCACCAGATGGCCGGTACAGGGGGCCGCGAGGGACGGTTGGGAGGGAGCACTGACACTTTTCACATCCTGAGCACGAGCCGTCCGGCACATGCGTTGATCGGTGAGTCGGTTTCATGTCTCGGGGTCGCCGGTGCGAACACTGGAAGCCGGGGTCCAGGAGCCGGCGCGTTCCCACGAGCTGACGGGCCGGGTGGCCACGCGATCGCCTTCGGAAGCTCAGCCGGCTCGGGCGTCACTGCCCGGCCACGACCGAGACGGTGGCGTCGACGATGCGGTGGTCGGAGCAGGGTTTGTCGCGGTTGGCGCCGCAGACGTGCCCGATGGGGTGGGCGTCCGCTCGGTAACTGACCAGCCGGTCGGCGGGGGCGAAGATCAGGTCGACCTTCCCCGACTGGCCGCAGGCGCCCAGCTGGTTGCTCTCGGTGGTCTGCTCGCCCCAGCCTGGGCACACGGTCTCGCCGTCGTCGAGCTCGTGGTAGTGGCCGACGTTGCCGCGGTTGGCGGCGGTGTCCACCGAGGCGTCGTACCAGATGTTCAGCAGCGGCGAGTGCGGCTGCACGTTGAAGTCGCCCGCGACGATCGGGACGTCCCCGCGGGAGCGGTAGGACTCCAGGACTTCGTGTACGGCGGCGAGCTGGCCGGACCTGCTGGCGGCGACGGTCGTCAGGTGGGTGGTGCAGAACCTGGTCCAGGGGCGCGCCGCGACGGGCGCGCAGAGGAGTTTGCGCTGCTTGCCCGACCCGTCGTAGGGCAGGGTCTCCCGCAACGTGTCGCCCAGCGCGTAGCGGCTGAAGATCGCGATGCCGATCCCGTGCCCGGCGCAGTAGCCGGAATCGCCCGCCGCCGTCATCGGCTCGTAGCGGGCGAAGTTCGTGGGACTCTGCGGCCAGCCCATGTTCTGCAGGGCGTCGATCACGGCGCTGTACTGGTTGCGGCAGATCTCGTTGATCGATACGAAGTCCGGCTGGCGATAGCTGATCGAGCCGGCGATCGCCTGGATGATGCCGTTCGTCGTCGAGCCCAGGTGCTGATGATGCCCGGCCATGTTCCAGTGCCAGATCTTGTACGTCGCGGTCGCAGGATCGGCCGCGCTCTGCCCGCCACTCGTGGCGGCGTTCGCGGACGCCGGTACGAGCGCGAGCACTGCGAGCAGCGAGATGGCGGCCGGGGCCGTCCGGCTGCCGCGGCTTAAGATGATGCGAATCCATGTCGTCATTCGGCGCGTCCTCACAAAGATCAGCGTAGGTGGGTTGTTCTGGCACGACGGAAGCGTGTCCAGGAGAGCTGCGGCTCGTCGCCCGCGACGCGGTCGAGCCGCTGTTGCCCTCGCAGGTGCGGCGCGTAGAGCATCCAGCTCACCGCTGAAGCCATGGCAGGGTCAGCGCGCCGCAGGTTCGGGGAACGGCGCATCGTCCTGCTTGCAGACGGTGCCCGCCGGTGGCAGCGCGCCGGTCAGCAGGTAGTCGGTCTCGTACGCCGAAGCGCACGCGCTCCGGTTCGCGAGCGCGGTGTGCCCGTAGCCGTCGACCGTCAGCAGCCGGGCGTCGGCCAGGCGGTGCGACAGCGCGACCGAGTTCTGGTACGGGGTGGCGGGGTCGCCGGTGATGCCGACGAGCATGATGGGATTGGCCGTACGGGCGTTCCACGGCCCCTCGTAGCGGTCCTGGCTCCGCGGCCATCCTGCGCACGGCGCGGTCGGCCAGGCCCAGGTCAGCCCGATCGGGCCCGACCGGGCTCGGGCCAGTCGCGCCCCGGCCTCGTACGCCCGCGGGTCACGAGGGTTCGGGCTGTCGGAGCAGAGGACGGCGAGAGTCTGCTCCTGACCCGTGTAGTAGCTGGGCCCGGCACCAGGCTCCGGCTCGGCCTTCGGGGCCGGTCCGGCGGTCGCGGCGCCCACCTTGGCCGTGGCCGTCCACAGTTGCTGCAACTGGCTCGCTCCGGCCGGCCACTGGGCCACCCGGCGGAGCGGCACGGCGGCGAGCGCGCACGCGTACCCGCAGGTGCCCAGCGGGCCTTCGACGGTCACCCCCTGCCGGCGCAACCGCGCCAGCAAGGTGTCGAACTTCGCTCTCGTTCTGGCCGGTGTGCCCGCGGAGAACGCGCACGCGGCGGTGGACGCCTTCCCGCACAGGTCGAGGAAGGAATTGAGGGCCGACGCGGACGCTCGGTCGCTCCCCAGCCGCAGGTACGTCGGCAGATCGTCCTGGGCGGTCGTGTACCGGACCGGGTCGATGGTGCTGTCCAGGATCATCCGCCCGACCTTGCCGGGGAAGAGGTTGGCGTAGATCGTGCCGAGCACGGTGCCGTACGACAATCCCAGGTAGTTCAGCACGCGATCACCGGTGGCCTGCCGCAGCAGGTCCATGTCGCGGGCCGCGTTCGCGGTGCTGTTGTGGGCGAGCAGGTCAAGGTCGGCGTGCTGGACGCATTCCCGGTCGAACCGGGCCCAGATCTCTCGCGTCGCCGCGATCTCCTTCGCGCCGGCCGGGAAGGGGACGGGCAGATCGGCCAGGAGTCGGTCCTCGGCGGCGGTGTCCGGAAAACACTGCACCGGGGTGCTGTAACCGAACCCGCGCGGATCGAAGGTGACGACGTCGAATCTCGCCCGCCAATCGGCGGGAAGGGTCGCGTACTGCGCGACGGTGGGGTCGATCTGCGCGGAGGGGCCGCCGCCGTTGACGAAGAGGGTGCCGATCCGGTGGGTGGGATCGGTCGCCGGACGCCGGACGACGGCGATATCGATCTTCTTGCCGTCCGGCTGCCGGTAGTCCAGCGGCAGCTTTGCCGTCGCACACTGGAACCCCTCGTGGCACGGGCTCCAGCGCAGTTCGGGGACGGCAGGCGCGCTGGAGGCGTGCACCGGCGCGGCGCAGGTGAGGGCGAGCATCCCCGCGGCCACGACCGCGGTCAACGTTCGCGAGCGCCTGCTCGTACGGGGTGGGTCATCGGTCGGCTGGTGGCCGAGCGTCATCAGATCTCTTCCTTTCTAAGCGCGAAGCTTCGAACGCGAACCGTCACCGGCGTACACCGCGTGCCGCAGGACCGGGCGGCGCCCCCCATGTGGCCCAGCGCCACAGCCACTCCAGCGGACCGGCGGCGTCCTGAGCAGGAGCAGCAGCACGCACACCCCGCCGATCAGCATCCCGGCAACCGCCCGCCTTGGCGGCCAGGGCGACGGCAGCAGGGACACCAGCCCGGACCGCGTAGATGGCGAGCACGTCACCCGGCCAGATCAGGAACAGGTGCGCCAGGCCGATCACCGGCAGCCTGCGCTGTCTTCTCTCTGACACGAGATCCAAGTCTGCGGAGCCGTGCCCGCCGGCGGCATCGACCGAAAGCGCTGTCCCCGCCAGTACTTTCGGCCGGTCATGCCGGCCACCCGGAGCTGCAGGAGGACGACGAGATCACCGATACCGGCGACATCCGCGCCGACCTCGTCAACTATCTGGAGAAGATCGCCGCCGCACTCAACCGCATGCGCGCGGCGGGCGGCCGTGCGGGCCCGTCGGCGGGAGTGGCCGGCGAGCTGGTGGCCGCCACGGCCAGGCACGAGGACATCGGCCGGCTGACCCGCGAGCAGTACGCCAAGCGCAACGCCCTCGCGCTCGCCCTCATCGAACGAGCGCGCCTGCGCGCCGACCTGGACGCCGAGGCGCTGTTCGACCAGGTGGCCGGCGCCCTCTACTACCGAGTGATGATCACGGGCGCGCCGGTCGGCCGCGCCTACGCGGAGCGGCTGGTGTCGTCCGCGCTCGAAGGGAGCCTGACATGTCCTTGATCGCAGACAAGGCCGTCGTCCGCGAGGCCGGCGCCGAGACCATCGTCTCACCCACCGCCACGGGCCGCCTGCTGCTCGACTCCAGCGACACCGGCGGCGCGCTGAGCACCATCAGGATGACCCTCGCCGAGGGGGCGGACGGCGCCGTGCCGCACCACGACGCCACCTCGACCGAGCTGTTCTACGTGCTGGAGGGCAAGGCCCGCGTCCTGTGGGGGACGGAGATCGCGACGCTGGCGGCGGGTGACGTGGAGGCGCGGTGCCCCCCGATGACGCCCCACGCCTTCGCCGCCGCCCCCGGCCACACCGCCGACCTGCTCATCATCGTCGCCCCCGGCCTCCTGCTGAGCGAATCCCGGCCGCAGCCTTCCACGCCTTCTCCCGCCCCGCGGATCTCCGTGACGCCTTCGTGAGCCTCCGGCCCCCGGGGCCGGAAGCGGTGCGATCGGCCCGCAGGATCCGTATGAGGTCTGGTGCGGGTCTCAACCCTGAACGGGCAGCCGCAGCGCCATGACGGCGATGTCGTCCAAGCCGGTGATGGGCATGGCACTGAGCAGTTGGTCGCAGAACTTGTCCACGGGCTCGTCCGCGAGCTGCTCCGCCAGACGGCGCAGCCGCTGCAAGCCGAGGTCGAGGTGCTCGCCCGGCCGCTCGACGAGGCCGTCGGTGTACAGCAGGACCGTGCTGCCCGGCGGCAGCGGCTCCGTCTTCGACGGGCGTGCCTCCTCATGCGGGAAACCGAGCAGCGGGCTGACGGCGTCCTCCAGGAAGCGGCTCCGGCCATCCTGGGTGACCAGCAGCGCAGGCGGGTGACCGGCCGTGGCGTAGTTCAGCCGATAGCCGCCGTCGAACCCCTCCACGCGGGCGTACACGCAGGTGGCGGTGACCTCGCCCGACAGCGACCCCATCGCCACGTTCAACCGGGCCAGGATGTCGCCCGGCGGTTCGCGGCGGTCCATCGCCAGCGCGCGCAGCATGTTGCGCAACTGGCTCATCGCGACGGCGGCGTTCAGGTCGTGGCCGGACACGTCCCCGATGACCAGCGCGGGCACGCCGTCGGGCAGCACGAACGAGTCGTACCAGTCGCCGCCCACCTCCGCCGCGGCAGGGCTGGCCCGGTAGCGGGCGACGATCCGCAGGCCGGGCAGCCGCGGCGGCTCGGCGAGCAGGCTGTACTGCAGGGCGAGCGCGATCTGTTGCGCGCGCTGGAAGCGGATGGCCCTGCTCAGGGCGTCGTGGGCGTGCTCGAACATGCGTCTCAGCAGGGAGATGTCGTCCTGGCTGACCGGCGGACGGTCCCCGCACGTCACCACGTTGACCACGGCCGGCACCGCGCCGTCCACCACCACCGGCAGGATCAGCATGCCGTTGGCGCCGTTGGCCGTCAGCCAGGGCAGCGTGCCGGCGGGAGCGACGTGCGGCGGGGGAGAGCCGGCGGGGAACGTCTTCCGCACGGGCCGCCGGCGTCGTGCGGCCGTGACGAAGGCGTTGCCGGCGGGAAGCTGCTCCTCGCTGTAGGGCGGCAGCCGCCGCACGCCGGGACGCGCGGCGGTGGCCACCCGCTCCACGACGAACGGCGCGCCACCGTGCTGCTCGCCGGTCAGGTCGGTGACGAGATAGACACCGCAGCCGTCGGCCAGCTCCGGCACGATCACGTCCGCCAGCGCGCCCAGCATCACCTCCAGGCTCCCCAGCTGCGCCGTGGCGTGGGCGGCCCGGTCCAGCAGCCGCTGGCGGCGCTGCTCCCGCCACTGCTGCTCGACGTCGGTGCAGCTGCCCACCCACTCCACCACCTCCCCGTGCTCGCAGACCGGCACCGCGCGGAGCTGGAAATGCCGGTAGCCGTCGCGGGTGCACAGCCGGTAGACGTGCTCCCACAGCTCCGTGGCCCTGCCGACGGCCCGTGACCAGGATTCGATCGTGGCCCGGCGGTCGTCCGGGTGAACCATCCGCAGCCAGCCCTGCCCCCGGTACTCCTCCCACGGCTGCCCGGTCACCCGCTCCCAGCTCGGACTCGGCTCAGAGACGTACCCGTCCCTGCTGGTCACCCAGAAGACGTCGGCGCTGAGCCGCATCAGGCTCTCGTAGCGCCGCAGGAAGCGGCGGCGCTCCTCGGCGACGGCCGACAGCTGGCGCGCGGCGCAGGTCTGCTCGCTCACGTCCATCAGCATCACCAGCACGCCGTGCTCGCCGTGGGGGAAGGTGACCCGCGACAGGCTGAAGGTGAAGAACTGCTCCCCCGGCGCTCGGACCCGGGGTATCGGCACCGCCGGCTCGGCCGCGCTGATGACCGGCTCGCCCGTGGCGTACACGCGGTCGAAGCGCGCGCGGTAGTGCGGCAGCACGAAGGACGCGAACGCCTCCTCCACCGGCATCCCGCCCCGGGGAGCGCTGACCACCGACCGGTACATGGCGTTGCTGTAGATCAGCCGGTGCTCCGGGCCCCGCGTCACCGCCACCCCTACCGGCGCGGGATCCAGCATCTCGAACGGCAGCCCGCTGTCACTCGAAGCGCCGACAGCCTCCACAGTGACCTCCCCCGATGGCCACGATCATTCAAGCCCTACCCGGCCAGGGCCGTTCCGAACGAGTCATCGTCCGGTACGCATCGTGAGCCGGCCGGGCTCGGCGGGGCGCTCTTGACCCGCGGGTGTTCTTCGGGGGCGCGCACGACGAGCATGGCGAGGTCGTTGTCGGCCGGAACTCCCCGGAGAACATCGGGATGCCCGCACCCGCTATCACGGGGTGGCTCGGTCGTCGGCGTGCTGGAGACGACGTACTGGCGCAAATGGGAGTAACGCCCTCAAGGCCGGCAAGCGTCTGGACATGGGTGGTCGGTGCCGTCATCGCTGGGATCCGGCCGGGGTCCGGGTGCGCCGGCCCTGACTCGTGCCTGATTACGGCGTCCGGTGCGCCGGCGAGAGCGTCGCGCCGGGCGGCGGGTCGGCGATGAGGGTGTTGACCGACTCTCTCTTGTCGGGGGCGAAAGCCGCGATGTACGCCAGGGCGGCCACGTCGCCGGCCAGGGACTGGGTGGGGTTCTGCACGACGGCCACCCGGTAGCCGTCGGCCGTCAGACGGTCGTAGACGCCCTGCCGGCCGGAGCCGTCGACGAAGAGGAGCCGGGTTCAACCACTGACGGCGTCCGCCGTGCTCAGCAGCTCGGCGAGGTCGTCCGGGCTGAGGAAGCAGGCAGGTGTCGGCGGCCCCCAGCTGTACAGCCCGCGGGCGCCGGTCCAGTCCCGCGGCGTCCAGCGTCGGTCGTCGGCGATGCGGTCCATGTCCGCGTAGTACTCGGTGAAATTGCCCGCCGGATCCTTCAGGTACCAGAAGAAGCTGGATCCGATGTGATGGCGGCCGAGCCCCCACACGTGCCTGGCCGGGTCCCCGGCCAGCATCGCCGTCGCGCCGCGGCCGATCTCGTCCACGTCGTCCACCTGCCAGGACGTGTGGTGGAGCATGGCCACGGGGGTTTTCTGGATCGTCAGGTTGTGGTGATCGGCCGAACAGCGCAGGAAGGTCGTCATGCCGGGGACGCGGTCGCTCACCCTGAAGCCGAGCCCCTCGACGAAGAACCGCACGCCGGCCTCGTGGACGGGGGAGCCGATGGTCACGTTGCCGAGCTTGCGCGGGCGTACGGGGGACTCGCGAAGAAGCGCCGGTGCGCGCTCGTCAGCACGGGCGTTCACCCCGGGCGCGTTGTAGGCGGGAACGGGGGCCGGGTCCGGTATCGATCGCTTCGCGATCGACAGCCGTACCTCGACGCCCACGCCCGGCGCGAGCGCCGTGAGCGCGGCCTCCTCACGGTGGAACGCGAGGTCCAGTCGCGTCAGGGAGGCCGCGATGTGGTCCAGGTCGCTCTCGTGGTCCACGCCGATGCCCAGCTCCAGCAGGCGGCGGCGGGACGTGGTGACCAGAGTGAGCTGCTCTCCTCCGTCCACGGTCGAGAAGGTCCTGCGGTCACCGGGCAGGCCGGCGAGGGGAGTCAGGCCGAAGTCGGTGTAGTAGCGGGCGGTCGCCGCGAGGTTCGGCACGCCGATGGTGACGCCGGTCAGGCGATGTAGTCCCATGGTCTCTCTCCACCAGCGGTGATGGGTCCCTGCGGAACCCATCACCGCGTGAGCATCAGGCGCCGCTGATCGCCTTGTCCGAGCCCAGCGTCTTGGTCCGGGTCTGCAGGAACGTACGGAGCGTCTTCGCCTCGGCCTCGACCTTGGCGGTGTCGGCCTTGTCGTTCAGCTTGTAGGCGGCGACGAGGTCGTCCAGCAGGCCGGTGGCGGTGCCGTTGGCCAGGAGCTTGGTGTACAGGGCGCGGTACTGCTCCTCGTACATCTTCTTGAAGGTGGCGTTCTTGAGGAACTTCTCCTTCAAGGGGTGGCTCATGCGCATCATGCCACCACCCCCTGGGCCTCCCCGGTCACCGGCCTCGGGCGGGGTGTCGCCCTGAGGCTGCTGCGTCTGCTGCTGGGGCTGCGTCTGCTGGGTCTGTCCCTGCTGGTTCTGCTGGCCCCGCCCTCGGCCGCCGAAGCCGCCCATGCCGCCCATGCCGATCGTGTCGTTGACGCCGCTCGTGGCGTCGCCGCTGAAGGCGAGGTTGAGGTCCCAGGTGATGACCTTGAACTTCTTGGTGTCCTGGTCGTACCAGAGGTAGTAGTTCTTACCGGGCCCGGCCATGTCGTCGAAGTTGACCATGATGTGCTGCAAGGCCAGGTAGCGGGCGAACGACTCCACGTCCAGGCGGTCGGCCAGGCCTTCCGCGAACTCGGCGTCGGACGCCTCGTTCACCCATTTGACCAGGTCGATGACCGGTTGCAGGTCCTTGCCGCCGACCTTGTTGATCTGTTTGAGGTCGGTGGTGTACTCGGTCTGGTCCTCGCCCTTGTAGGTGAAGGAGCCCGAGGCCAGCGACTTGTACAGGACGCCGTCGCCGAGGCTTTCCGCGTACCCCTCGTCCAGGTACTCCACCACCAGGCGCGGCTTCGAGGAACGGCCGTTGACGGTGAAGGAGCTGTAGGCGGCGCTCTGGGTCGGCTCGTCGGCGGCGCCGACCAGCGAGATGCCCAGCGCCTCGTTCAGCATCGTCGTCGAGCCCATCGCGGCCGGTCGCACGGCCACCTGGCTGTGGCCCTGGTAGCGGCGTCCCTCCACGAACTCGTCGAAGCTGATCAGCCACGGCAGGTTCTCCGGCTCTTCGGCCTTCAGCTCCGCACCGAACATGCCGCCGCCGGGCGGGCCTCCCTGCCCCTGCTGCTGCCCGTTCTGAGCCTGCCCGTTCTGAGCCTGCCCGTTCTGAGCCTGCCCATTGCCGGGAGGTTGGAAGCCTTCGGGGGGCTGGAAGCCCTCCGGCATCCCTTCGGGCCGCTGGCCGCCACCGGGCATGGAGCGCTGCTTGGACTTCCCCTTCCAGGTCAGCGACCCCAGCGTCGAGTTGCCCTTGAGCCGGACGCCCACGCTGGGGATACGGGTGCCGTCGATGGTCAGGTCGGCTTCGACGTAGTTCTTCTCGCCGTCCTTGAAGTACTCCGTCAGCATGTCCTCGTACGCCGCGTCGGTGAAGGTGATCTTCACGTCGTGCGCCACCGAGGTGTCGAACAGGTCCTTCGTCCCTGTCAGGTTCGTGATGGGGACCTCGGCCTCGTTGACCTGGGCGCTGGTGACGTACGGGCGGATCGTCCCGCTGCCGAACACCCCCCAGCACACCGCCAGGAACGCCGCGCACAGCGCGACCAGCTTCCAGTTGTGCCGGAGTTTGACCGGGATGCGATGCTTGAGAGACGTCATGACCGCCTACAGGTCGGTCTGGTCGTACCCGGTCAGGACGGTGACCGACTGACCGTGGTTGCGCTCGCGCAGCGCGGCGATCAGTTCGCCGGGCTCGCTGCCCTTCTTGATCTTGACCGTGTACATCAGCTCCGTGAGCGCGCCGGCCCGGATCGACTCCATGCTGACCAGCTCGAACTCGTCGGTGTGCCGGATCAGCACGTCCTGGATCTGGGCGGTGAAGTCCTCGTCCGACGGCACCTGCACCTTGACCACCTGGCGCTGAACGTTCAGCGCGAACCAGTTGAACCGGCTCATGGCCATGATGATCAGCGAGATGGCCACGGCGGCGACGATGGCCAGCAGGTAGAAGCGGGTGCCGACGGCCATGCCGACGCCCATCACCAGGAAGATGAACCCGACGTCGCGGGTCTCCTTGATGGCGTTGCGGAAACGCACCACCGACAGGGCGCCGACCAGGGCGAAGGCGCGGGCGATGTTCGAGCCGACGACCAGCATGATGAGCGAGATCAGCATGCCCAGGATGACCAGCGTCTGCACGTACGACTGGCTGTAGGAGA
>NZ_BAAAQX010000023.1:0-194162 GCF_039531895.1 Nonomuraea monospora | reverse complement strand
CTCCAAACAATGTCTGGAAACTAATCCAAGCGTTTCATCAAGTATCACTTGACGAGGTGTTGCATGAAAAATCATGCACTGGCTTTTGACACACTGTTGAGTTCTCAAGAAACGGACGCGTACTTCCGGCTCGAATTCAGATCCCTGAACCCTAGCGCGGAGGCGCTATCTCGCTCTTCTCAATCTTATCCGATCGCCCTACTTCGTGTCAAATCGAGCGACTTGACTTGAAGTGGTTTGATCTTCCAGGATTGTGCGCCCCGTCTCCGAGGCAACCCTCGTAACTTACCGTGGCATCCGGCTCGTGTCGAATCAACCGATTTTCCGGTGATCTGAGCACACCCAGAAGCCGCCCATGCTGGAGCACGCCGAAGCGGCTCTGCCGGGTTGGCTCGTTTTGTATCAAGGGGCTTGCCCTGGGGCCCGTCCGCCTGACCGGCGTCCGGCTCACTCCCGGGGCGAAGTGAAAGATTAGGTCGCGATCCGCGTGACGTCAAATCGCCCCGCGTGGGCGCGTTGAGATGGGCACCCGATCGGGGTGGCGAGTGGTGCGGGCCAGGAGGGCGAGCAGGGCCGCGCAGTACTGCGGGACGGGAGTGCGATGGGAGAGGAGTGCGGAGGGGAGGAGGGCCCCGGAGGGAGAGGGACGGTGAGGCTGGCCGGGCTGAGCAGGCTTGGGTGCCGGCCCATTGCCGACTCTCCATCAAGGGCGAGCATCCGCGACCGGTGCCGGCAATCAAGGGCGAGTAGTGCGGCCATACCGGTAGGCGCGAGCCATCGAGGGCGGGCGATGGAGCCGCTGCCGGTAGGTGCGTGCCGTGGAAGGCGGGCGGTGCTGCCGTAGCCGGTAGACGCGCGCCATGGAGGGCGAGCAGTGCTGTCGTTCACCGGTGAGCACCATCAACGACGGGCCATGTCGGCCCGTTGCCGGGTCGGCGGTACTGGCGGGACTCTGGTGGCGGGGCGGGTGGACGTCCGAAATGCAGCGGTCGGAGGTCCGAGGTGTACGGCAGAAAACGCGTATTCTGCCCCGGTGACCACTGCCGCCACACTCGCTCCCCCGTCCCCCCGCCCCGCCACCGGACGTCTGCGCAGCTCACCTCCCTGGTGGATGGCGCTGGTGGGCACGGTGGCCGGGCTGTCAGGAACGGGTTCCGCCACGCTGAACGGTGACGAACTCGCGACTATCAGCGCCGCCTCCCGTTCGCTGTCCGGAATGTTCGAGCTGGCACGCCACATCGACGGCCACTTCCTCCCCTACTACCTGTTCATGCACTTCTGGTCGATGGTGGGAACGTCGGAGCTGTGGCTGCGGTTGCCGTCGGCGCTGGCCATCGGGGTGGCGGCCTGGTTCCTGGTAGATCTGGGCCGGCGGTTGCACAGCGTGCGGGCGGGCGTGATCGGCGCCGGGGTCTTCGCGATCCTGCCGTCCGTGTCCTATTACGGGGCGTTCGCCCGGTCGTACGCGTTCGCGGCAGCCGCGGTGGTGCTCTCGTTCTGGGCGCTGCACCGCGCCGTCGAGCGGCCGGGCGCGGCGCGGCGGTGGGTGCTGTACGGGGTGGCGGTGGCGCTCGTCTGCTCCACGCATCTGTTCGCGGTGCTCGTCCTGCCCGCGCAGCTCCTGCTGCTGCGGCGGGTCGTGGCGGTGCGGATGCTGGCCGCGCTGGCCGTCGGGTGCGTGCCCGCCGCCGTGCTGGGGTTGATCGGGTACGGGGAGCGGCACGCGATCAGCTGGATCCCGGAGCGGGGGCCGGAGGTGTGGCTCAAGTTCCCGAAGATGGCGGCGGGGGCCACCACGCTCGGGGTCGTGCTGTTCGCGATGGCGCTGGCCGGGGCGGTGGTGCTGTGGCGGGCGGCGGCCGGGCGCGACGACCGGGTGTGGGCTCCGGTGCTGGTGGGCTGGCTGGTGCTGCCGCCGGTGCTGCTGCTCGCGGTGTCGGTGCTCGTGACGCCGGCGTATGTGGATCGGTATCTGTTCGTGACGGCGCCCGCGCTGGCGCTGCTGGCTGGGCTGGCTGTAGCGGGGCTGCCGCGGTTCCAGACCGTGGCGGCGGTGATGGTGGTGGTCGTCGGGTTCGGGCTGGCCTTCACCGAACATTCGGAGATCCGGGAGGAGGACGGGCGGTTCGAGAACATCCCGTGGGCGCTTCGGGTGATCAAGGCCGAGCCGGACGACGCGATCGTCTACGGGCAGAGCCAGTTGCGGGCCGGGTTCGAGTACTACGCCGATTCCCTGATGCCGGTGGACGTGCTGCTGGCGGGGAGCGCGCCTGACCCCGATGGGTTCGGGTATCCGGAGGGGTCCGATGTCTCGGGGGCGCTGGCGGACCGGGAGCGGGTTTGGGTCGTGTGGCGGGGCACGAAACAGTCGGGGCTTGAGGGGGGCTCCATCGCCCGGGTGGGGGAAGTGGAGGACGCCGGGTTCGAGCTGAGCGTGGCCAAGCATTCGGGGGATCTGCCGGGGCTGACGGTGGCGTTGTTCACGCGACCGTGAGTGAACGCCGGGACGTGAGCCGCGGCGCGGGATGCGAAAGCGGGCCCTTCGCTGTGCGAAAGGCCCGCTCAGGCGAAGCAGGACGGGGGGTCAGCCGACCGTGACGCCGCCGATCGACTTCTTGCCGCGCCGCAGCACCATGAACCGCCCGTGCAGCAGGTCCTCGGCCCCCGGCACGTACGCCTCGTCGGTGATCTTCTGGTTGTTGAGGTAGGCCCCGCCCTCCTTGACCGCCCGCCGCGCCGCCGACTTCGACTCGACCAGCCCGCTGTCGGCGAGCAGGTCGACGAAGGAGGCGCCGAGCGCGGGCACGGCGGCCTTGGGGACCTCGGCCAGCGCGGCCTCCAGGGTGGAGGCGGGCAGCTCTTCGAGAGCGCCCTGCCCGAACAGGGCCTTGGAGGCGGCCAGCACCGCGTCCAGTTCCTCGCGGCCGTGCAGCAGCTCGGTGAGGTCCTCGGCCAGCGTGCGCTGGGCCTCGCGGGCGAAGGGCCGCTCGGCGACGGCCTTCTCCAGGGCCTCGATCTCGTCGCGGCTGCGGAACGTGAACACCTTGAGGTAGTGGATCACGTCGCGGTCGTCGGAGTTGAGGAAGTACTGGTAGAAGGCGTACGGCGAGGTCATGGCGGGGTCGAGCCAGAGCGCGCCGCCCGCCGTCTTGCCGAACTTGGTGCCGTCGGCCTTGGTGATCAGCGGCTGCGTGATCACGTGCACGTGCGCGCCCTCGACGCGGCGGATCAGGTCGGCGCCCGCGGTGATGTTGCCCCACTGGTCGCTGCCGCCGATCTGCAGCGTGCAGTTGTAGCGGCGGTACAGCTCCAGGTAGTCGTTGGACTGCAGGAGCTGGTAGCTGAACTCGGTGTAGCTCAGGCCCTCACCCGCCAGACGGGCGGAGACCGACTCCCTGGCCAGCATGCGGTTGACCGGGAAGTGCTTGCCGATGTCGCGCAGGAACTCGATGGCGCTCAGCTCGCCCGTCCAGTCGAGGTTGCTGACGAGGCGCGCCGGGTTGGGGCGGGACTCGTCGAAGTCGAGGAACCGGCCGACCTGGCCGCGCAGGCGCTCCACCCAGCCGGCGACGACGTCCGTGGAGTTGAGCGAACGCTCGGTGTTGCGGCCGCTCGGGTCGCCGATCAGGCCGGTGGCGCCGCCGACGAGGCCGATCGCGTTGTGGCCCGCGAGCTGGAAGCGGCGCAGCGTCAGCAACGGCACGAAGTGTCCGACGTGCAGGGACGCCGCCGTCGGGTCGAAGCCGCAATAGACCGTGATCGGAGCCTTGGCCATGGACGCGCGCACGGCGTCGAGGTCGGTGGACTGGGCGATCAGGCCTCGCCACGCGAGGTCGTCAAGGATGTCGGTCACGGTGATCTGGCTTTCCTGTTCGGATGCGGATGCCTTAAGCCTGCCCGATCGGTCAGGATGCGCGCCACTTGGATACGCTGGGTGTCCATGTGGAGGGTCCGTCGCGAGCTGGCCGTTTTCAAGATCTTAGAGGCTCTGGTGTGTGCCGGGCTCGGCGTTTACTGGTGGTTCGAGGGTGATTTCCGGGGTGTGATCCTAGCTGTCCCCGCGGCCGTGCTGGTGGGTGCGATGGGGCTGCGTGACGTCCTGGTTCCGGTACGGCTGGCGGCCGATCCGAGCGGCATCACCGTGGTGCACGGGTTCGCGGGCAAGCTGCACGTGCCGTGGGAGGCGATCTGGGACATCAAGGTCGATGTACGCAGGCGCTGGGGGCTGCGCAGCGAGATGCTGGAGATCGACACCGGCGACAACCTGCACATCTTCAGCCCTCACGACCTGGGCACCTCTCCTACGGAGGTGGCCGCGGCGCTGCGGCGGCGGGGGACGTGAGCGCGGTACGGGGACACGGTGGCGTCGCCGTCGATCCAGAACCGCCACGGGGTCTCCTTGGCCGTCGAGACGCCGGTGCGGGGGCCTGACCTGATCAGCGCCGGGTCGGCGGGGCGGCCTTCGAGCACGGTGAGTGAGTCGTGGGGGCGGCCTGAGGGTGAGCCTTCGAGGATGGCGTCGAGGCCGTTGTGGTCGCGGATCAGGCCGAGGGCGACGGCCAGTCGTGCGGGGCCGCGCGCCAGGTCACGCTCGGCGATCGGCTTCCCGGCCGGACGGCGGGCGCCGGTCTCGGACTGCGGCTCACGGCCGATGGCCGGTACGTCGCCCGAGCTAAGGATGCGTGCCGGATCAGGCGAGTCGCCCGAGCGGCGGGCGCCGGCCGGATCGGGCAGGTCGCGGCCGGTGGACGGTTTGCCGGAGGTGCGGCGGGTGAGGGCCTTGGAGACGCCCGCCACCACCTCGCCCGCCCGCAACAGAACAGCGGAGCCGAAGCCGTCGGGCAGGCAGACGAGGTTCGTGCAGAAGTGCATGCCGTAGGTGAAGTACACGTACAGGTGCCCGGGAGGCCCGAACATGACCGCGTTGCGGGGCGTCCTGCCCCGGTACGTGTGCGCCGCCGGGTCCTCGCCGGGCCCGCCGTACGCCTCGACCTCGGTCAGGCGTACGGCGACGGGCCCGTGCACGAGGACGCGCCCGAGCAGGTCGGGCGCCACCTCGTGGGACGGCCGGTCGAAGAAGCTCCGGGGCAGGGGCGCAAGGCTGAGCTCCCCGCCCCGCTCGAAGCTCAGCTCCCCGCGGCCCATGCCGCCTGCGCGTCGACCGCCTCGCGCAGCGCGATGAGCTGGTCGCGGACGCGGTCGGGCGCGGTGCCGCCGTGGGCCTTGCGGGCGGCCAGCGCGCCGGGCACGCTGAGCACGTCGCGCACGTCGGGCGTCAGGTGCGGCGAGACCTTGGCAAGCTCGTCGTCGGTCAGCTCGCCGAGATCCTTATCGTTGACCTGGCACCACACGACGAGGTGGCCGACGGCCTCGTGCGCGTCGCGGAACGGCACCCCGCGCCGGACGAGCAGCTCGGCCAGGTCGGTGGCCAGGGCGTAGCCGTCGGGGGCGGAGGCCTCCATGCGCGCGGTGTTGACCCGCATGGTGGCGACCAGGCCGGCCATCGCGGGCAGGACGAGCAGCAGCGTGTCGACCGCGTCGAACACCGGCTCCTTGTCCTCCTGGAGGTCGCGGTTGTAGGTGAGCGGCAGGCCCTTGAGGGTGGTCAGCAGCGACATGAGGTTGCCGATGAGCCGGCCGGACTTGCCGCGGGCCAGCTCGGCCACGTCGGGGTTCTTCTTCTGCGGCATGATCGACGAGCCGGTGGAGTAGGCGTCGTCCATCTCGATCCAGCGGAACTCCTGCGAGGCCCACAGGACGATCTCCTCGCCGAGCCGCGACAGGTGCACGCCGATCATGGCCGCGTCGAAGAGGAACTCGGCCGCGAAGTCGCGGTCGGCGACGGCGTCCATGGAGTTGGGGGCGGCGGCGGCGAAGCCCAGCTCCTGGGCGACGGCCTGCGGGTCGAGCGGCAGGGAGGAGCCCGCGAGGGCGCCCGCGCCGAGGGGGGAGATCGCGGCGCGCTTGTCCCAGTCGGTGATGCGGTCGATGTCGCGCGCGAAGGCGTGCACGTGGGCCAGGAGCTGGTGGCCGAAGGAGACCGGCTGCGCGTGCTGCAGGTGGGTCATGCCCGGCGCGGCGGTCTCGGCGTGCTGCTCGGCCTGCGCCATCAGCGCGGTCTCCAGCTCGACCAGCCGGGAGACGACCGATCGGGCGTGGTCGCGGAGGTACAGGCGCAGGTCGGTGGCGATCTGGTCGTTGCGCGAGCGGCCGGCGCGGAGCTTGCCGCCGAGCGAGCCGAGCCGCTCCAGCAGGCCGCGTTCCAGCGCGGTGTGCACGTCCTCGTCGGCGACCGTCGGCCGGAACTCGCCGGCCTTGCACGCCTGCTCCAGGTCGTCGAGCGCGCCGATCATGCGCTCGAGCTCCTCGGCGGTCAGCAGCTCCGCCCTGTGCAGCACGCGGGCGTGCGCCCTGGACGCCGCCAGGTCGTACGGCACCAGCCGCCAGTCGAAGTGCACACTCACCGACAGCCGGGCCAGCGCGTCGGACGGACCGCTCTCGAAGCGTCCGCCCCACAGCCGCATCGGCTTGCCATCACTCACCGTCATCTCCTTCGCGTCCCCCGAGACCATAGTGCAACTCAGCCCTTCCTCGCGTCCCGGGCCGCCGCGATCTTGGCGGGCAGGGAGAACAGCTGGACGAAGCCCTTCGCCAGGGACTGGTCGAAGGTGTCGCCCGTGTCGTACGTGGCGAGCGAGAAGTCGTACAGGGAGTCCACGGAGCGGCGGCCGGTCACGGTCGCGTTGCCGCCGTGGAGTGTCATCCTGATGTCGCCGTTGACGTGCTTCTGCGCGTCGGCGATGAGCGCGTCGAGCGCGCTCTTGAGTGGCGAGAACCACAGGCCGTCGTAGACGAGCTCGCTCCAGCGCTGGTCGACGCCGCGCTTGAAGCGGGCCAGGTCGCGTTCGACGGTGACGTTCTCCAGCTCCATGTGGGCGGCGATGAGGGCGATGGCGCCCGGCGCCTCGTACACCTCGCGCGACTTGATGCCCACCAGGCGGTCCTCGACCATGTCGATGCGGCCGACGCCCTGGGCGCCGGCGCGCCGGTTGAGCTCGTCGATGATCTCGTACGGCGTGAGCGTGCGCCCGTCGAGGCCGACGGGCACGCCCCGCTCGAAGGTGATCACGACCTCGTCGGGCTCGCGCGCCCGCGTCGGGTCGGCGGTGTAGGAGTAGACCTCTTCTGTGGGGCCGTTCCAGATGTCCTCCAGGAAGCCGGTCTCGACGGCGCGGCCCCAGAGGTTCTGGTCGATGGAGAACGGGTTCTTCTTGGAGGTCTCGATGGGCAGGCCCTTGGCCTCGGCGTACTCGATGGCCTTGTCGCGTGTCCAGGCGAAGTCCCTGGCGGGGGCGATGGTCTGCAGGTCGGGGGCGAGGGCGGCCAGGCCGGCCTCGAAGCGGACCTGGTCGTTGCCCTTGCCGGTGCAGCCGTGTGAGACGATCGTGCCGCCGAACTGCTTGGCGGCCGTGACGAGGTGCTTGACGATCAGCGGGCGCGACAGCGAGGAGACCAGCGGGTAGCGGTCCATGTAGAGGGCGTTGGCCTGGAGGGCCGGCACGCAGAAGTCGGCGGCGAACTCCTCCTTGGCGTCCACCACGACAGATTCGACGGCGCCGCAGTCGACGGCGCGCTTCTGGATGACGTCCATCTCCTCGCCGCCCTGGCCGAGGTCCACGGCGACGGCGACGACCTCGGCGTTCATCTTCTCGGCGAGGTACGGGATGGCGACCGAGGTGTCGAGGCCGCCTGAGTAGGCGAGCACTACTCTGTCGGGCATTTCACAATCTCCAAAGTCTGCTAGCTTCGCCGGTCGGCGACCTTCAGCAGCGCCTCGGCGAGGGCCTGGCCGCCCGCCGGGTCGCGGCTGATCACGAGGATGGTGTCGTCGCCCGCGACCGTGCCGAGGATGGACTCCCAGTCGGCGTGGTCGATGGCTGAGGCGAGGAACTGTGCCGCGCCCGGCGGTGTCCGTACGATGACCAGGTTGGCCGAGGCGTCCGCGCCGACGAGCAACTCCTCCGCGATGCGGTGCAGGCGGGCGGCCGGGCTCTCGCCGGTGCCCAGCCGGGTCAGCGGGATCCTGCCGCCGCCCTCGCCGGGCAGCGCGTACACCAGGGAGCCGTCGTCGGCGCGCAGCTTGAGCGCGCCGAGCTCGTCGAGGTCACGCGAGAGCGTGGCCTGCGTGACCTCCACGCCGCTCTCGGCGAGCAGCTTGGCCAGCTCGGGCTGGGAGCGCACGGCCTTCCGCTGCAGCAGGTCGGTGATCTTCGCCTGCCGGGCGGCCTTGGTCATCGGGATCATCATGTGCGAGACACTAGCCAGTGCAGCAAGGCCTTCTGGGCGTGCAGCCGGTTCTCCGCCTGGTCCCACACGACGCTCCGCGGGCCGTCGAGCACCTCGGGGGTGATCTCGTAGTCGCGGTAGGCGGGCAGGCAGTGCAGGACGACGGCGTCGGGCGCGGCGTGCCCGAGGAGTTCGGAGTTGACCTGGTACGGCATGAGCGCGGCCACCCTCTCCTCCTTGCCGTCCTGGCCCATCGAAACCCACGTGTCGGTGGCGATCACGTGCGCGCCCTGCGCGGCGGCGGCCGGGTCGGTCAGCGCCACCACCGAGCCGCCGGTCTTCGCGGCGATGGCGGCGGCCTGGTCGAGGATGACGGCGTCGGGCTGGTAGCCGGCGGGCGCGGCGACGCGTACGTGCATGCCGGCCGTGGCGCCGCCGAGCAGGTAGGAGTGGGCCATGTTGTTGGCGCCGTCGCCGACGTAGGTGAGGGTGAGCCCGGCGGTGCGGCCCAGCTTCTCCTGGATGGTCTGCAGGTCGGCGAGGATCTGGCAGGGGTGGAACTCGTCGGTGAGCGCGTTGACGACCGGCACCCGGGAGTGGGCGGCCATCTCGTCGATCAGCTCCTGGCCGGTGGTGCGCCAGACGATGGCGGACACCTGCCGGTCGAGCACCCGGGCGAGGTCGGCGGTGGGCTCGCCGCGGCCCATGAGCACCGAGACGTTGTCCACGATCAGCGGCAGGCCGCCGAGCTCGCCGATGCCGGTGTGGAAGGAGACGCGGGTCCTGGCCGACGGCTTGTCGAACAGGACGGCGACGCTCTGCGGGCCTTCGAAGGGGCGGTAGCCGAACCGGTCCTTCTTCATGGCGGCGGCGAGGTCGAGCACCTCCGCCTGCTCGGCCGGGCTGAGGTCGTCGTCGCGCAGGAAATGCCTGGTCACTTTGCTGCCTCAAGAATCTCTGGGAACGCGGACACGAACGCGTCCACCTCCGCGGCTGTCACGATCAGCGGGGGCGCGATGCGTACGGCGTCCGGCTGCAGGGCGTTGACCAGGAAGCCGGCGTTCGCGGCGGCCTTCTGGACCTCGGCCGAGCGCGGCTCGGCCAGCACGGCGGCCAGCCACAGGCCACGCCCGCGCACGCCCTTGAGCAGCGGGTGGGAAACGGCTTCCAGCCCGCCGCGCAGCCGGTCGGCGACCGTCCTGACGTGGTCGAGGTCGACGTGGTCGAGCACGGTGAGCGCGGCGGCGCACGAGACCGGGTTGCCGCCGAACGTGGAGCCGTGGTCGCCCTTGTCGAACAGCTTGCCCACGTCGCCGAAGCCGACGCAGGCGCCGATCGGCAGGCCGCCGCCCAGGCCCTTGGCCAGGGTGAGGATGTCGGGAGTGACGCCGTCGGCCTGGTGGGCGAACCAGTGCCCCGAGCGGCCGATGGCCGACTGGATCTCGTCGGCCACCAGCAGCGCGCCGGTGGAGTCGCAGATCTCGCGGGCGGCCTCGAAGTAGCCGTCGGGCGGCGGCACCACACCGGCCTCGCCCTGGGTGGGCTCCAGGAAGAGCGCGATGCAGTCGCCGGTCACGGCGTCCTTGAGCGCGTCGGCGTCGCCGTACGGGACGAACCGGACGGGCACCGGGAACGGGCCGAACTGGTCGCGGATGGACTTCTTGCCCGTCAGGGACAGGGCGCCGATGGTGCGGCCGTGGAAGCCGTTCTCGGCGGCCACGAAGTAGGAGCGGCCCTCGCGCCTGCCGTACTTGAGCGCCAGCTTGTAGGCGGCCTCGTTGGCCTCGGTGCCGGAGTTGGCCAGGAAGACCCTGGCGGGGGCGTCCAGCAGGGCGCGCAGCCGCTCGGCGAGCAGCACCTCAGGCTCGTGCAGGAACAGGTTGCTGGTGTGCGCGATGGTGGCGACCTGCTGGGAGACGGCCTCGACCAGGGCCGGGTGGGCGTGGCCGAGCGAGCTGGTCGCGATGCCGGCGATGAAGTCGAGGTACTCCTTGCCGTCCACGTCCCACACGCGGGAGCCCTCGCCTCGCGCCAGGGCGACCGGGGGGACGCCGTAGTTGGGCATGAAAGCGGCTTCGAACCTTTCGAACAGGCTCATGAGGGCATCACCATCGTTCCGATTCCTTCATTGGTGAAGATCTCCAGCAGCAGGGAGTGCGGCACGCGGCCGTCGAGGACGTGCGCCTGCGGCACCCCGCCCTGCACGGCCGTGAGGCACGCCTCCATCTTCGGCACCATGCCGCTGGACAGGGTGGGCATCATCGTTTCCAGCTCGGCCGCGGTGAGCAGGTCGATGACGTCGGTGTCGTCGGGCCAGCTCGCGTACAGGCCCTCGACGTCGGTCAGGACGATCAGTTTGTGCGCCTGGAGCGCCACGGCCAGCGCGGCGGCGGCGGTGTCGGCGTTGACGTTGTAGATCTCGTTGTCGTCGCCCCTGGCCACGCTGGAGATGACCGGGATGCGGCCGTTGTCCAGCAGGGCGTTCACGGCGCCGGGGTCGACCTTGGTGATCTCGCCGACCTGGCCGATGTCGACCGGCTCGCCGTCCACGATGGCCTGCTTGCGCACGGCGGTGAACAGGTGGGCGTCCTCGCCCGACATGCCGACGGCGAACGGGCCGTGCCGGTTGACCAGGCCGACGATGTCGCGGTTGACCTGGCCGGTGAGCACCATCCTGACGACCTGCATGGCCTCGGGCGTGGTGACCCGCAGGCCGGCGGTGAACGTGGACTCGATGCCCGCCTTGTCGAGCGCGGTGCTGATCTGCGGGCCGCCGCCGTGCACGACGACGGGCCGCAGCCCGGCCTGGTGCAGGAAGACGACGTCCTCGGCGAAGCCGGCCTTGAGGCCCTCCTCCGTCATGGCGTTGCCGCCGTACTTGATGACGACGGTCGCGCCGTGGAAGCGGGTCAGCCAGGGCAGCGCCTCGATCAGCGCCTCGGCCTTGGTCTGCGCGGTGGTCAGTCTCATGAGGAGTACGCCGAGTTCTCGTGCACGTAGTCGGCCGTCAGGTCGGTGGTGTGCACGGTGGCGGTCTGCGGGCCTGCCGACAGGTCGATGGTGATCGTCACGTCGCGGGGGCGCATGTCCACCTTGGACCGGTCGTCGCCGACGGCGCCGCCGCGGCAGATCCAGATGCCGTTGATGGCCACGTTGAGCCGGTCGGGCTCGAACACCGCGTCGGTGGTGCCGACGGCGGCCAGGACGCGGCCCCAGTTGGGGTCTTCCCCGTGGATGGCGCACTTGAGCAGGTTGGAGCGGGCCACGGAGCGGCCGACCTTGACGGCGTCGGCCTCGGAGGCGGCGCCGACGACCTCGATGGCGATGGCCTTGGAGGCGCCCTCGGCGTCCACGAGGAGCTGCCTGGCCAGGTCGGCGCAGACGTCGGTGACGCGCTGCTCGAACTCGGCCAGGTCGGGCTGGACGCCGGCGGCGCCGCTGGCCAGCAGCAGCACGGTGTCGTTGGTGGACATGCAGCCGTCGGTGTCGAGCCGGTCGAACGTCACGGACGTGGCCCGGCGCAGCACGGCGTCGAGCTGCTCGCTGGTCAGGTCGGCGTCGGTGGTGATCACGCAGAGCATGGTGGCCAGGGCGGGGG
The DNA here is from genome assembly GCF_039531895.1 of Nonomuraea monospora. Lineage (NCBI taxonomy): Bacteria > Bacillati > Actinomycetota > Actinomycetes > Streptosporangiales > Streptosporangiaceae > Nonomuraea > Nonomuraea monospora. The sequence goes on along the minus strand of NZ_BAAAQX010000023.1, from coordinate 182,278 downwards.
CGAGCATGCCGGCGCCCTTGGCCATGCCGCCGACCATGTAGCCGGTGCCGCGCTTGAAGGAGATCTTGGAGACGGTGTCGGTGGTGCGGATGGCGTCGGCGGCGGCCAGGCCGCCGTCGCGGGAGAGCTGGCCCGCGGCGGTGCCGACGCCGGTCAGCAGCTCGTCCATCGGCAGCCGCTCGCCGATCAGGCCGGTGGAGCAGACCGCGATCTCGCCCGCGGAGTCCTCCAGCGCCTCGGCGACCTTCTCGGCGGTCGCGTGGGTGTCCTGGAAGCCTTCAGGGCCGGTGCAGGCGTTGGCTCCGCCGGAGTTGAGCACCACCGCTCGCAGCCGCCCGCCCGCCAGGACCTGCTGTGACCACAGCACAGGGGCGGCCTTCACGCGGTTGGCGGTGAAGACGCCCGCGGCGGCGCGGCTCGGCCCGTCGTTGACGACGAGGGCCAGGTCGCGGGCGCCGCCGGATTTGATCCCGGCGGCGACGCCCGCGGCCCGGAAGCCGAGGGGGGCGGTAACACTCATGGAGCAACTCCTGTCGTGGGGAGGCCGAGCTCTTCCGGCAGGCCGAGGGCGAGGTTCACGCTCTGCAGGGCGCCCCCGGCGGTGCCCTTGGTGAGGTTGTCGATGGCGATGACGGCGACCACGCGGTTCGCGCGCGGGTCGAGCGTCACCTGCAGCGCCGCGGTGTTGGCGCCGTAGGTCATGGCGGTGGCGGGCCACACGCCCTCGGGCAGGAGGTGGACGAACGGCTCGTCCTTCAGCGCTACCTCGTACGCCGAGCGCAGCGACTCCTTGGTGAGGCCGGGCGCGGCGGGGGCGGAGCAGGTGGCGAGGATGCCGCGGCTCATGGGGGCCAGGGTCGGGGTGAACGACACCCGGACGGGCGTGCCCGCGACGGCCGACAGGCCCTGCTCCATCTCGGGGGTGTGCCGGTGGACGCCGCCGACGCCGTACGCGCTGACCGAGCCCATGACCTCGCTGCCGAGCAGGTTGGGCTTGAGCGACTTGCCGGCGCCGCTGGTGCCGCTGGCGGCGACCACGACCACGTCGGGGGCGGCCAGGCCGGCGGCGAAGGCGGGCGTCATGGCGAGCAGCACGGAGGTCGGGTAGCAGCCGGGCACGGCGATGCGCCTGGCGCCCTTGAGCAGCTCGCGCTGGCCGGGCAGCTCGGGCAGGCCGTAGGGCCAGGTGCCGGCGTGCTCGCCGCCGTAGAACTCCTGCCAGGCGGCGGGGTCGGAGAGCCGGTGGTCGGCTCCGCAGTCGACCACCACCGTGTCCTCGCCGAGCTGGGCGGCGACGGCGCCGGAGTGGCCGTGCGGCAGCGCCAGGAAGACCACGTCATGGCCGGCGAGCGCGTCGGCCGTGGTCTCCTCGATGACGCGGCCGGCGAGCTGCGGCAGGTGAGGCTGGTGGGCGCCGAGGCGGCTGCCGGCGCTGGAGGCGGCGGTGAGTGCGCCGATCTCGAATTCGGGGTGCCCGAGCAGGAGGCGGAGCAGCTCCCCTCCCGCGTAGCCGCTGGCTCCCGCGACCGCTGCCCTCAATGCGACCCCCTGCATGATTATGCATCAACACTCATGACCTTGCTTGTGAAGATGATGCACTCTAGAGGATGAACATGCAAGCCAGAGCAGTGTTGACGCCCGCATCGTGAGACTTGTCACCTACAGGTGAGCTCCAAGACGGGGGCGTCATGATGGCGGCCATGACCGAGTTCTTGTCCGAATTAACACCGCGTACACCTGGGAACGGGCCCGGGCCGTGGGGCCGGGCCGTCCTCGTGCTGCTGTGGCTGACGGTCTGCGTGGCGCCGATGATCCTCGCGGTGGGCGAGCTGGAGCTGGCCACCGGACGGGCCGGGACGCCGGGGACGCTGCGGGTGCTCTCGTGCGAGGACCTGGGCGAGGGACGCTACGACTGCCGGGGCCGGTTCACGCCCGACAACGGGGAGCCGGCCGTCGAGGTGGCCGCCTCGCCCGACTCCTCGGCGGGCGACGTGACGCGGGCGCAGCTCACGCCGGAGGGCGACCGGGCGGCGCCGGCCGGGACGAGGGGCGTGCTGGCGGCCCTGGCGCTGCCGGGGGTGGGGCTGGGCGGTCTGGGCTTCCTGCCGTACGTGCTCCTGTACTGGCGGGGCGTGCGCAGCCGGGCCGCCGTGACCGGAGGGGTCCTGGTCACGGCGGCCGGATTCGTGGTGATGGTCACCGGGATGGTGGCCGCCTACTCCTGACTAACGGAGGAAGGCGGCGGCCACGCCCGCGTCCACCGGGACGTGCAGGCCCGTGGTGTGGGTCAGGTCGCTGCCCGCGAGGGCGAAGACCGCGTTGGCCACGTGCTCGGGCAGGACCTCGCGCTTGAGCAGGGTCCGCTGGGCGTAGAACTCGCCCAGCTTCTCCTCCTCCACCCCGTACACGGCCGCGCGGTTGGCGCCCCAGCCGGAGGCGAAGATGCCGGAGCCGCGTACGACACCGTCGGGGTTGACGCCGTTGACCCGGATGCCGTGCGCGCCCAGCTCGGCCGCCAGCAGGCGCACCTGGTGGGCCTGGTCGGCCTTGGCGGCGCCGTAGGCGACGTTGTTCGGGCCGGCGAAGACCGCGTTCTTGGAGGAGATGTAGACGATGTCGCCGCCCATGGCCTGGTCGATCATGACCCTGGCCGTCTCGCGGGAGACCAGGAACGAGCCGCGCGCCATCACGTCGTGCTGCAGGTCCCAGTCGGCCAGCGTGGTCTCCAGGAGCGCGCGCGACAGCGACAGGCCGGCGTTGTTGACGACCAGGTCCACGCCGCCGAACGCGAGCACGCCCGCGCGTACGGCGGCCGTGATCTGCTCCTCCGACGTGACGTCCACGCCGACCGCCACGGCCACGTCCGAGACGCGGTAGGCGTTCGCGCCGATCTCGGCGGCCACCTTCTCCGCCGCGCCCAGGTCGCGGTCGGCGACGATCACGCACGCGCCCTCGGCGGCCAGCCGGCGGGCGGTGGCCGCGCCGATGCCCGAGCCGCCGCCCGTCACCAGCGCGATCCTGGTGGCCAGGGGCTTGGGCTTGGGCATCCGGCGGAGCTTGGCCTCCTCCAGCTCCCAGTACTCGATGCGGAACTTCTCCGACTCGGGGATGGGGGCGTAGGAGGAGACGGACTCGGCGCCGCGCATGACGTTGATGGCGTTGACGTAGAACTCGCCGGCCACGCGCGCGGTCTGTTTGTCCTTGCCGAAGGAGAACATGCCGACGCCCGGCACCAGCACGATCGCCGGGTCCGCGCCGCGGATGGCCGGGGAGTCGGGGGTGGCGTGCCGCTCGTAGTAGGCGGTGTAGTCGGCGCGGTAGGCGGCGTGCAGCTCGCGCAGCCGCTCGGCGACCTGCTCCAGCGGGGCGTCCGGCGCCAGGTCCAGCACCAGCGGGGCGACCTTGGTGCGCAGGAAGTGGTCGGGGCAGGACGTGCCCAGCGCGGCGAGCCTCGGGTGCTCGGCGCGGGAGACGAAGTCGAGCACCTCGGGGGTGTCGGTGTAGTGGCCGACCACGCGGACGTCGGTCGAGGCCAGGCCGCGGATCAGCGGGAACAGCGCCGCCGCCCGCTCGTGCCGCTCCGCCTCGGGCAGCGTGTCGTACACGACCGCGCCGAACGGGTCGGGGCGGCCGTGCTCGGCCAGGTACGCCTCCGCCGTGCGGATGATCTCCAGCGAGCGGGCCTCGCACTCCTCGGACGTCTCGCCCCAGGCCGTGATGCCGTGGCCGCCCAGGACGCAGCCGATGGCCTGCGGGTTGGCCTCCTTGATGGCGGCGATGTCCAGGCCGAGCTGGAAGCCGGGCCTGCGCCACGGCACCCACACGACCTTGTCGCCGAAGACGCGCCCGGTCAGCTCCTCGCCGTCGGCGGCGGTGGCGATCGCGATGCCCGCGTCGGGGTGCAGGTGGTCGACGTGCCCGGCCTCGACGAGGCCGTGCATGGCGGTGTCGATGGACGGCGCGGCGCCGCCCTTGCCGTGCAGGCAGTAGTCGAAGGCCGCGACCATCTCGTCCTCGCGCTCGACGCCCGGGTAGACGCCCTTGAGCGCCCGCAGCCGGTCGAGGCGGAGCACGGCGAGGCCGGCCTGCTTCAGCGTGCCGAGGTCGCCGCCGGAGCCCTTGACCCACAGCAGCTCGACGTCCTCGCCCGTGACGGGGTCGGCCTCGCTGCCCTTGGCCGAGGTGTTGCCGCCCGCGAAGTTGGTGTTGCGCGGGTCGGCGCCCAGGCGGTGGGAGCGTTCGAGGAGTTCGTTGATGACGTTGGACATGATGGTTCAGGCCCCCCAGCCGGCCTGCTGGCCGCCGACACGCTCGGCGGCGATCTTCTCGAAGTATCCGGACTTGGCGTAGGCGGCCATCGGGTCGGGCGCCAGGCCCTGCTCCTCGCGCAGCTCGGCGAGCAGCGGCCGCACGTCGGTGTTGTAGGCGTCCATCAGCACGGCGTTGGCGCCCAGCACGTCGCCCTCGCGCTGCGCCGCGCTCAGCGCGTCGCGGTCCACGAGCAGCGCCTTGGCGGTGGCCTCCTGCACGTTCATGACCGAGCGGATCTGGCCCGGGATCTTGGGCTCGATGTTGTGGCACTGGTCGAGCATGAACGCGACCTCGTCGGTGAAGCCGCCGCCCCTGATGACCTCGTACATGATGCGGAAGAGCTGGAACGGGTCCGCCGCGCCCACCATCAGGTCGTCGTCGGCGTAGAAGCGGGAGTTGAAGTCGAAGCCGCCGAGCTTGCCCTCGCGCAGCAGGAACGCCACGATGAACTCGATGTTGGTGCCCGGCGCGTGGTGGCCGGTGTCCACGACGACCTGTGCCTTGGGGCCGAGCTTGACGCAGTGCGCGTACGCGGTGCCCCAGTCGGGCACGTCGGTGGCGTAGAACGCGGGCTCGAACAGCTTGTACTCCAGCAGGAAACGCTGGCCCTCACCCAGGCGGTCGTAGACCTCGGCCAGCGACTCGGCCAGGCGGTCCTGGCGCGACCTGATGTCGTCCTGGCCCGGGTAGTTGATGCCGTCGGAGAACCACAGCTTGAGGGTGTCGGAGCCGGTGGCGTCCATGATGTCCACGCACTCGAGCAGGTGGTCGGTGGCCTTGCGGCGGACCCGCGCGTCGGGGTGGGTGACGCTGCCCAGCTTGTAGTCGTCGTCCTGGAACACGTTGGAGTTGATCGCGCCGATCCGCACGCCCGCCTCGCCGGCGTGGCGGGCCAGGTCGGCGTAGTCGTCCACCTTGTCCCACGGGATGTGCAGGGCGACCGTCGGGGCGATGCCGGTGTAGGCGTGCACCTGGGCGGCGTCGGCCAGCTTCTCGTACGGGTCGCGCGGCACGCCCTGCTGGGCGAACACCTTGAACCGCGTGCCGCTGTTGCCGTAGGCCCAGGACGGCGTCTCGATGCGCTGCGACCGCAGCGCGGCCTTGATGTCAGTCATTACTCCCCGATCAATCCAGGTGGAACACTTCGGTCAGCGGGACCATGCCCTCGTCGGGGCGGCCGTCGAGGCCCTCGAAGAACGGCGCCATCTCGGCCTGCCAGCGGGCGTTGACCTCGGTCTGCGCCATCGCCTTCTGCGCGGCCTCGAAGTCCTCGGTCTCCAGGTATCCCACGAGGAGGCCGTCGTCCTTGAGGAAGAGCGAATAGTTGTGCCAGCCGGTGCGCGACAGCGCCTCTCGCATCTCCGGCCAGACGTCGCGGTGGCGTTCGCGGTACTCCGCCAGCCGCTCTGGGCGGACTTTCAGCAGGAAGCAGACGCGTTGCACTGACACTCCTTTCAAAAACGTTTTAATCCGTCGTGCAGGAAACTATGATTCCTGGTGCTCGCTGTCAATGGACCAGCGGCCCCCGATCCGGTGACGGAACCGGATCGGGAGGGTGACACGTTTTAATCGGCCGGCCGGGCTCCGACCAGGGCCAGGTTTCCGGATGGCGGGCAGGCCGCACAGGGTCGTGGTGTCGGTGGAGACCCACGTCGGCGGGTGCAAGACCAAGTCCTTCATCTCCGCCGAGCCGAACTCGCCGGTCGGCGGGTGCGGCGCTGCGGTGCGGCGATGCGGTGCGGTGGTGGCGGCGGTCGGTGATGCGGGCGGTCATGGCGCTGCCGTGGTGGCGCATCGCGGCGCGCGGTGGTGGTGGCGCGTGGCGGCGCGCGGGTGCGGCCGTGGCGGCGCGCGGTGGTGTGGCCGTGGTGGTGAGGTGGTGGTGGCGCGGGGCGGCGGGTGGTGTGCCGTCACGCGCCGCCACCGCGATCAGCCCGGGATCACCACGGCGTCACCGGCCGCGACGGTGACGGTGCCGCCGGCGGGGGTCGTGACGGCGGCGTCCTCGGTCGTGTGGTTGATGCAGAACAGGAACGAGCGCCCGTCGGGATGCGAGCGCCGCACCACCTCCACCCCCGCCACACTCGCGGCCACGGCGGACACCCCCGCCTCGCGGCAGGCGGTGGCCAGGACCTCGGCGAGGGCGGCGTCGTCGAGCAGCGTGGTCAGGTAGTGCGCGGCGCCGTCCCCGAACTCGTTGCGCGTCCAGGCGGGCTCCCCCGTCGCGTACGTGTCGAGCACCTTCGCGGTGGTGACCCGGGCGGCCTCGCTCCACACGCTGCCCGTGGCGCCGGAGGCGAGCCGGATCGGCTCGTCGAGGGGGAAGAACTCCTCGACGCTCACCCCGAGCAGGTCGCGCCAGGCGCCCGGGTAGCCGCCCAGCCGGACGCGGTCGTGCTCGTCCACGATCCCGCTGTACGGCCCCACGACCACGGCGCCGCCCCGCCGGGCGAACTCCTCCAGGTTGGCCGCTCCGGCGTCGCTGACCAGGTAGAGCTGGGGCACCACGACGAGGCGGTAGCCGGTGAGGTCGGCCTCGGGGTGGGCCAGGTCGCAGGTGACGCCGGCCCGCCACAGCGCGGCGTGCCAGCGCTTGGCCTCCTCGACCGGGTCGAGCTCGGCGGTGGGCTGGGCGGGGTGGTCCTGCGCCCACACGCTGGAGTGGTCGAGGAGCAGGGCGACGTCGGCCTTGACGGTGCTGCCTGCGACGTCGCCGAGGGCGGCGAGCTCGGCTCCGAGCGCCGCCACCTCGCGCCAGATCTTGGTGTCGGTGCCGGCGTGCGGCAGCATCGCCGAGTGCCACTTCTCGGCGCCCGACCTGGACTGCCGCCACTGGAAGAACATGATTCCGTCGGCGCCTCTGGCCAGGTGCGTCAGGGAGTTGCGGCGCAGCTCGCCGGGGGTCTTGGCGAGGTTGCGCGGCTGCCAGTTGACCGCGCTGGTGGAGTGCTCCATGAGCAGCCACGGCCGGCCGCCGTTGAGCGAGCGGGCGTAGTCGGCGGCGAAGGCCAGGTCGATGTGGCGTTCGCGGCGGGCGCCGATCAGGTAGTGGTCGGTGGAGACGACGTCCATCTCGGCGGCGAAGGCCCAGCAGTCCATGTCCCAGTGCGCGCCGGCCATGAGGTTGGTGGTGGCGGGCACGTCCGGGGTGAGCTGCTTGAGCAGGTCGCGTTCCGCGACGTACAGCTCGATCAGCGCGTCGGAGCTGAACCGGCGGAAGTCGAGCTGCTGGGCGGGGTTGGGCAGGCTGGGGGTGGCGCGCGGCGGCAGGATCTGCGCCCAGTCGCTGTAGCGCTGCGACCAGAACGCGGTGCCCCACGCGTCGTTGAGCACGTCGAGTGTGCCGTACCGGCCGCGCAGCCAGTCGCGGAAGGCGGCGGCCGAGGTGTCGCAGTAGCAGCGGGCGTTGTGGCAGCCGTACTCGTTGTGCACGTGCCACAGAACCAGCGCCGGGTGGTCGCGGTAGCGCAGGGCGACCTGCTCGGCGACGCGCAGGGCCTTCTCGCGGTAGATGGGCGAGCTGGGGCAGAAGCCCTGCCTGCTGCCGTGGTGGAGGCGGCGGCCGTCGGCGTCCACGGGCAGCGCCTGCGGGTAGGCGTCCGAGAACCACGGCGGCGGGGAGGCGGTGGGGGTGGCGAGGTTGGCGCCGATCCCGTTCTCGGCCAGCAGGTCCATCACCCGGTCGAACCAGCCGAAGTCGAACACGCCCTCGACGGGCTCCAGCGACGACCAGGAGAAGATCCCGACGCTGACCCGGTTGACGCCGGCCTCGCGCATGAGCGCGACGTCCTGCTCCCACGTCTCCTCGGGCCACTGCTCGGGATTCCAGTCCCCGCCGTACGCGATGCCATCCGGCATGAATGTCTGCCTTTCGAGTCAACTGCGAGCGCTCACATTTAACGGGGATTAAAACGTTCCGGCCGCCTGCCGCACAAGCCCTCACTGTCCTGGACGAGGCATCGCCGCAGGTCAGCGAAGTGCAGCAAGCGAACGGCCGATCGCGGCGAGGCGCGGCTGCGGCGCTCAGGGGTTCCCGGCGGTGAAGAACGATTCAATGCCGCCGTCGAGGCGGTGGTAGAACGGGCTGTCCTGGGTGATCTCCGTGCGGAGCACCGGGCGGCCGGTGAAGGCGGAGGCGTACAGGCCGGTGACGAACTCCATGGCCCGCCTGGCGTCCGCGCCGGAGGCGGGCGGGCGCTCGCCGCGCTCGTAGGCGTCGAGCAGCAGGCCGAGCTGGGTGGCGTGGCTGCTGGGCAGGTCGCCGGGCGGGCTCCACAGCGGCGAGGTGGAGGTCCAGTCGGCGTTGCCGTAGCCGTACAGGTGGCGCAGCTCCACCGTGGCGTCGGCGAAGTCGAAGCGCAGGTAGCTCTCCTGGCGCGGCGACAGGACGCTGGTGACGACCGAGCCCATGGCGCCGTTCTCGAAGCGCACCATGGCCAGCGACACGTCCTCGGTCTCGATCGGCCGGTCCAGGCGCCCGGCCATGGCCCTGATCTCGGCCCAGTCGCCGAACACCGACAACATCAGGTCCATCTGGTGCACGCCGTGCAGCACGGTCGTGCCGCCGCCCTCGGTGGACCACTTGCCCCGGTACGGCACGGCGTAGTAGTCCTCGCCCCGGTGCCAGGTCGTCTGGCACAGCGCCAGCAGCGGCCGGCCCAGCGCCCCGTCCAGCGCGCGCAGGTGCTGGGCGCCGGAGCCGAAGCGCTGCTGGTAGACGACCGACAGGTACGGCCCGGCCGCGCCTTCTGCGGCCGACATGCGGTCGAGCTCGGCCAGCGAGAGCGCGGCGGGCTTCTCGCACCACACCCACGCCCCGGCCGACAGGGCCGCGACGGCCTGGCCGGCGTGCAGGTACGGCGGGGTGCAGATGATCACCAGGTCGGGGTGCTCGGCGTCGAGCAGCTCCCCCAGGTCCGTGTACGCCGCCGCTCCGTCGGCCAGCGCCTTGGCCCTGTCCTCGGCCACGTCCGCCACCGCCACCAGCTCGACCCGGTCGCTGTGGGCCCGCAGCGCGGGCACGTGGCTGTGCGCGGCGATGGCGCCGGCCCCTACGATGGCAGCGCGGATCACGAGCGCCCCCTCTTATAGAAACGTTTTACTTCCGGCGCGCGACGTTAGGCGGCGGCCAGGGCGGTGTCAACGCGGATTCGCGTTCCGACCGGTGCCGCGACTGGCGCACTCTCCGTTAGTACGTTTTAATTTGTGCCCATGGCCATGGTCAGCATCAAGGACGTCGCCGCACACGCCGGCGTCTCCCCCGGCACGGTCTCCAACGTACTGAACCGGCCCGGCAAAGTCGCCCCCGCGACGCGCGAACGGGTGGAGGCCGCGATCAGCGAGCTGGGGTTCGTCCGCCACGGCTCGGCCTCCACGCTGCGCGCGGGGCACAGCAGGACGATCGGCCTGAGCGTGATCGACATAGGCAACCCGTTCTTCACCGAGGTCGCCGCCGGGGTCGAGGACGTGGCCAGCGAGCTGGGGTACGCCGTGATCCTCGGCAACTCCGCGGGCTCGCAGGACAAGGAGGAACGCAACCTGCGGGTGCTGGCCGAGCACCGGGTGCGCGGCGTGCTGATCACCCCGTCGGGCGAGGACCCGGGCAGGCTCGACCGGCTGCGCGAGAACGGCATCAGCGTGGTGCTGGTCGACCATCCGGCGCACCGGCCCGACCAGTGCGCGGTGGCCGTGGACGACGTCGCGGGCGGCCGGGCCGCCGTGGCGCACCTGCTGGCCAGGGGCGCGCGCAGCGTCGCGTACGTGACGGGCCCGATGACCATCCGCCAGTGCGTGGAGCGGTGCGAGGGCGCCAGGGCCGCGATGCGCGCGGCCGGGCTGGACCCCGCCGGCCTGCGGGTGGCCGAGGCCGCGACGATGACGGCCCGCGCGGGCGAGAAGGCCGCCGCCGACCTGATCGCGGACGGGCTGCCCGAGGCCGTCTTCTGCGCCAACGACCTGCTGGCGCTGGGCGTGCTGCGCGCTCTGCTGCGCTCGGGGGTGCGGGTGCCTGAGGAGGTGGCGCTGATCGGCTACGACGACATCGACTTCGCCGCCGCGTCCACGGTGTCGCTCAGCTCGATGCGGCAGCCCACGTACCAGCTCGGGCGGATCGCCACCGAGCTGCTGCTGGACGAGTGCGACAATCCGGACACGCACGCGCACCAGCACATCATGTTCCAGCCGGAGCTCGTCGCGAGGGAGTCCACCGCATGAGCCGCCGCATGAGCCGCCGTTCCGCCGCCGTCAGGGAGTCCGCCGCATGAGCCGCCGTTTCGCCGCCGTTGACCTGGGCGCCTCCAGCGGGCGGGTGATGCTGGCCGACCTGTCCGACGGGCTGCGTCTGACCGAGGCGCACCGCTTCCCGAACGGCCCGGTGCGCGTCGCCGACCACCTGTACTGGGACATCCTCGGCCTCTACCGCGAGATCCTCACCGGCCTGCGCGCCGCGGGCCCGGTCTCCTCCATCGGCGTCGACTCGTGGGCGGTCGACTACGCGCTGCTCGACGAGACGGGCGCGATGCTGGGCAACCCGGTGCACTATCGCGACGACCGCACGGCAGGGCTGGCCGAGCGGGTGGCCGCCTCGGTCGGGCCCGAGACCCTGTACGACGTGTCGGGCCTGCAGGTGCTGCCGTTCAACACGATCTACCAGCTCCTCGCGGAGCCGCGGCTCGGCGACGCGGCCACGATGCTGCTGATCCCCGACCTGATCGGCTACTGGCTGACCGGCGAGCAGGGCGCGGAGGTGACCAACGCCTCCACCACGGGCCTGCTCGACGTGCGCACCCGCGAGTGGGCATTACCGCTGATCAAGCAGCTCGGCCTGCCGACGGGCATCTTCCCGCCGCTGCGTCAGCCCGGCGACATGGCCGGCGGGCTGCGCCGCGACGTGGCCGGGGAGATCGGCTGGTCGGCGCCCGTGCGGGCGGTCGGCTCGCACGACACCGCCTCGGCGGTGGCCGCGGTGCCCGCCTCCGGCTCCGCCTTCGCCTACGTCTCGTGCGGCACCTGGTCGCTGGCCGGGGTGGAGCTGCCTGGCCCGGTGCTCACCCCCGGGAGCCGCGCCGCGAACTTCACCAACGAGGCCGGCATCGACGGCACCGTCCGCTACCTGCGCAACGTCATGGGCCTGTGGCTGCTGCAGGAGTGCCTGCGCGCCTGGCCCGGCTCCGACCTCGGCGAGCTGCTGAAGGCCGCGGCGGCCGAGCGGCCGTTCGCCGCCGTGGTCAACCCGGACGAGCCCGCCTTCCTGCCGCCGGGCGACATGCCGGCCAGGATCGCCGCCGAGTGCCGCCGCACCGGCCAGCGCCCGCCCGCCTCCCCCGCCGCGTACGTCCGGTGCGTGCTGGAGAGCCTGGCGCTCGGCCACCGGCTGGCCGTGCGGCAGGCGATGGAGCTGTCGGGCCGCGACGTCGAGGTGGTGCACCTGGTGGGCGGCGGGTCGCGCAACGAGCTGCTGTGCCAATTCACCGCCGACGCGTGCGGGCTGCCGGTGGTGGCGGGCCCCGGCGAGGCGACCACGTTCGGCAACGTGCTGGTGCAGGCGCGGGCGGCCGGGCTGGTGTCGGACCTCGGCGAGATGCGCGCGCTGGTCGCCGCCTCGCAGCCGCTGCGCCGCTACGAGCCGTCGGGTGACTTCGCGGCCTGGGACGAGGCGGCCTCAAGGGTGTTCTGACCTGCCGGTTTTCCCCCGGCCTGTCGAGGGCAGGACTCGGCCGGGGGGCATCGGGGGGTGTCATGGAGTTCGGGTGGCCGCTGCTGCGGCAGCTCACGGGCGGGGACCGGACGGCGCGGGGATCGGCGGCGAAGTCGGCGCGGACGGCCGGGCTGCGGGCGCGCACGTCCACGGCGGACCGGGTGGTCAAGTCGGTGTGCCCGTACTGCGCGGTGGGCTGCGGCCAGAACGTGTTCGTCCGCGACGAGCGGGTCGTGCAGATCGAGGGCGACCCCGACTCGCCCATCAGCCGCGGCAGGCTGTGCCCGAAGGGGTCGGCCAGCCTGCAGCTCACCACCGACTCCGGGCGCCGGCAGCAGGCGCTCTACCGGCCGCCGGGCGCGGCCGACTGGCAGCCGATCGAGCTGGCCACGGCCATGGACATGATCGCCGACCGGGTCATCGCGACCCGCCGCGAGACGTGGGAGCAGGAGCACGACGGCAGGCGCACCGCCAGGACGATGGGGATCGCCAGCCTGGGCGGCGCCACGCTGGACAACGAGGAGAACTACCTCATCAAGAAGCTGCTCACGGCGCTGGGCGTGGTGCAGATCGAGAACCAGGCGCGCGTCTGCCACAGCTCGACCGTGGTGGGCCTGGGCACGTCGTTCGGGCGGGGCGGCGCGACCACGTTCATGCAGGACCTGCAGCACTCCGACTGCGTGATCATCGAGGGCTCCAACTTCGCCGAGGCGCATCCGGTGGGTTTCCAGTGGGTGATGGAGGCCAAGGCGCGCGGCGCGGTGATCATTCACGTGGACCCGCGCTTCACCCGTACGAGCGCGCTGGCCGACCTGCACGTGCCCATCCGGGCCGGCTCCGACGTGGCCTTCCTCGGCGCGATCATCAACCACGTGCTGGAGAACGAGAAGTACTTCCACGAGTACGTGGTCAACTACACCAACGCGGCGACGATCCTGCGCGAGGACTACCGCGGCGCGGAGGACCTGGACGGCCTGTTCTCCGGCTTCGACCCCGAGGAGCGCAGCTACTCCCCCGACTCCTGGCAGTACGAGGGCATGACGGCGGTGGCCGCGTCGGGCGATCGGGACGAGGAGTTCGAGGAGCGGCGCTCGGCCCGGACGCCTCCCGGGCGCAGCGAGGTGCACGGCGGCACCGGCGTCCCGCTCGACGGCCGGGCGGAGCGCGACGAGACGCTGCGCCACCCCCGCTGCGTGCTGCAGGTGCTGCGCCGCCACTACGCCCGCTACACGCCGGAGATGGTGGAGCGGGTGTGCGGGGTGCCCCGGCGGCTGTTCGAGGAGGTGTGCCGCCACCTGACGGAGAACTCGGGGCCGGACCGCACCTCGGAGTTCGTCTACGCGGTGGGCTGGACCCAGCACAGCGACGGCTCCCAGTTCATCCGGGCGGCGAGCATCCTGCAACTGCTGCTCGGCAACATCGGCCGGCCAGGCGGCGGCATCCAGGCGCTGCGCGGGCACGCCAGCATCCAGGGCTCCAGCGACGTGCCGACGCTGTTCAACCTGCTGCCGGGCTACATCCCGATGCCGCACGCGCACGAGAATGAGCGGCTGCGCGACTTCCTGATGGCCGACGCGCCGCACCAGGGCTTCTGGGCGAACATGCCCGCCTACCTGGTCAGCCTGCTCAAGGCCTGGTGGGGCGAGGCCGCGCAGCCGGACAACGACTACCGGTTCGGCTGGCTGCCCAGGCTGACGGGCTCGCACAGCACGTACGACACGGTGCTGGCGCAGCTCGACGGCACCTGCAAGGGCTACTTCCTGCTCGGCGAGAACCCGGCGGTCGGCTCGGCCAACGCCAAGATGCAGCGCCTGGGCATGGCCAATCTGGAGTGGCTGGTGGTGCGCGACCTCAACCTGATCGAGAGCGCCACCTGGTGGAAGGACGGCCCGGAGATCGAGACGGGCGAGCTGAGCACGGCCGGCATCGGCACCGAGGTGTTCTTCCTGCCGGCCGCCTGCCACACCGAGAAGAACGGCAGCTTCACCAACACCAACCGGCTGCTGCAGTGGCACCACCAGGCCGTCGAGCCGCGCGGCGACGCCCGCAGCGACCTGTGGTTCATGTACCACCTGGGCCGCCTCATCCGCGCGAAGCTGGCCGGCTCGCAGGACCCTGCCGACGCGCCCGTGCTCAACCTGACCTGGGACTACCCGGTGAGCGGCGAGACGGAAGAGCCGTCGGCCGAGTCGGTGCTGGCCGAGATCAACGGCTGGGACGCCGATGGCCGCCCGCTCTCCGGCTACCAGGAGCTCAAGCACGACGGCTCCACCACCTGCGGCTGCTGGATCTACTGCGGCGTGTACGCCGACGGCGTCAACCAGGCCGCCCGCCGCAAGCCGGGCTCCGAGCAGGACTGGATCGCCGCCGAGTGGGCGTGGGCCTGGCCCGCGAACCGGCGCGTGCTGTACAACAGGGCCTCGGCCAGGCCCGACGGCAGCCCGTGGAGCGAGCGCAAGCGGCTGGTCTGGTGGGACGCCGAGGCGGGCCGCTGGACCGGGCACGACGTGCCCGACTTCGAGACGGGCAAGAGCCCCGGCTACCGGCCGCCGCCCGGCGCGACGGGCGTGGATGCGCTGTCGGGCATCGACCCGTTCATCATGCAGGCCGACGGCAAGGGCTGGCTGTTCGCGCCCGCCGGGGTGGTGGACGGGCCGCTGCCCACCCACTACGAGCCGCAGGACTCGCCGGTGGCCAACCCGCTGTACGGGCAGCAGCGCAACCCGATCCGCAAGCTCTACCCGCACGAGCACAACCGGTACCAGCCGAGCGGCGACGAGCCGGGGGCGTCGGTCTACCCGTACGTGGTGACGACGTACCGGCTGACCGAACACTTCACGGCGGGCGGCATGAGCCGGTTCACGCCGTACCTGGCGGAGCTGCAGCCGGAGATGTTCTGCGAGGTCTCGCCCGCGCTGGCGGCCGAGCGGGGGCTGGTGCACGGCGACTGGGCCACGATCGTCACGGCCCGCAACGCCATCGAGGCCAGGGTGCTGGTCACCGACCGCATCCCGGCGCTGCACCTGGACGGGCGGACGCTGCACCAGATCGGGCTGCCGTTCCACTACGGCCCGAACGGGCTGGCCAGGGGCGACGCGGCCAACGAGCTGTCGGCCATCTCGCTGGACCCCAACTCGCACATCCAGGAGGTCAAGGCGCTGTCGGCGGACATCCGCCCGGGCCGCAGACCGCGCGGCCCCGCGCTGCCCGAGCTGGTGCGGGCCTATCAGCGGCGGGCCGGCGTGGGCGCGGGCACCGGAATGGAGGCGTGATGGCCTTCGACCTCGACGAGCGGCTCGACGAGAGCGGCCGGGTGGGCTTCTTCACCGACACCAGCATCTGCATCGGCTGCAAGGCGTGCGAGGTGGCGTGCAAGGAGTGGAACCACGTCCCCGACGACGGCCTGAACTTCACCGGCTGGTCCTACGACAACACGATGAAGCTGAGCGCCGACACCTGGCGGCATGTGGCGTTCGTCGAGCAGCGGCGGCCGCTGGGGCACCAGGAGGCCGGCGTCGGCGACATGGACTTCCGCTGGCTGATGGCCTCCGACGTGTGCAAGCACTGCACGCACGCGGCCTGCCTGGACGTGTGCCCGACGGGGTCGCTGTTCCGCACCGAGTTCGGCACGGTCGTGGTGCAGGAGGACATCTGCAACGGCTGCGGCTACTGCGTGCCCGCGTGCCCGTTCGGGGTGATCGGCAAGCGGGAGACGAGCGGCACGGCCGCCAAGTGCACGATGTGCTACGACCGGCTCGGCGCCGGGGAGGAGCCGGCCTGCGCCAAGACCTGCCCGACCGACTCCATCCAGTTCGGGAACCTGGAGGAGCTGCGGGAGCGGGCCGAGCGGCGGCTGGAGCAGGTGCGCGCCGCAGGGGTGGGCTCGGCCCGCCTGTACGGGCACGACCCGGACGACGGGGTGGGCGGGACGGGGGCGTTCTTCCTGCTGCTGGACGAGCCGGAGGTGTACGGCCTGCCGCCGGACCCGGTGGTGACGACCAGGGACCTGCCGTCGATGTGGCGGCACGTGGGGGTGGCGGCCGTGGCGTTGCTCGCCGGGGTGGCGGCGACGGCGTGGAGGCGGAAGCGATGAGCGACACCAGCCTGGCGGGTCAGGCCGACGTGGCGAGTCAGACCGATGTGCGGATGGACGGCTCTCCTGAGCTGCGCGGCGAGCGGGAGGCCACGCCGGGCTCGGCGGGCCGCAGGCGCGAGCGGCTCATGGTGCCCAAGGCGAGCTTCGACTCCTACTACGGCCGGCCGGTGCTGAACGAGCCGACCTGGAAGGCGCCCGACATCGCCGGCTACCTGTTCCTGGGCGGCCTGGCCGGGGCGTCGTCCACGCTGGCCGCCGCCGCGGAGCTGACCGGCCGCCCGCGCCTGGCCAGGGCGGCCAAGGTGGGGGCGCTGGGCGCGCTGGGCGGCTCGCTGTACGCGCTGATCCACGACCTGGGCAGGCCCGAGCGGTTTCTGAACATGTTGCGGGTGTTCAAGGTGACCTCGCCGATGAGCGTCGGCACGTGGGTGCTGAGCGTGTACGGCCCGCACGCCGGCGCCGCCGCGGCCACGGACGTGACCGGGTTGTTCCCCGGCCTCGGCCGGGCCGCCACGGTGGGGGCCGGGATCGTGGGGCCGGCGGTGGCGACGTACACGGCGGCGCTGATCTGCGACACGGCGGTGCCGGTGTGGCACGAGGCGTACCGGGAGATGCCGTTCCTGTTCGCCGGTTCGGCGGCGGCGTCGGCGGGCGGGCTGGGCATGCTGGCCGCGCCGGTGTCGGAGGCGGGTCCGGCGCGGCGGGCGGCGCTGCTGGGCGCGGCGGTGGAGGTCGCGGCGGCGACCAGGATGGAGCGGCGGCTGGGGCCGCTGGCCGAGCCGCTCAAGCGCAGCAGGCTGCTGCGCCTGGGTGAGGCGCTGTCGCTGGCGGGCGCGCTGGCCGGGGCGACGCTGGGCCGGCGCAGCAGGGTGGCGGCCGTCGCGGCGGGCGTGGCCCTGCTGGCCGGGTCGGCGTGCACCAGGTTCGGCATCTTCCAGGCCGGCATGGAGTCGGCCAACGATCCCAAGCACACCGTCCAGCCGCAGCGCAGGCGGCTGGCGCAGGAGAGAGCGGAGCGTGACCTCGGATGAAGCGCAAGATCGTGGAGTATCTGCCGTTCGTCGGCATCGTGTTGTTCATCTGCACGGCGTCGTGGGTGGCGGGGCGTACGCCTCCTGACCGGACTCTGGCGCGCCGCTGACCTCCCGCACCGTACGATCAGCAGATGACCGAAAAGACCGAAACCACGCCTGCTTGGCTCGCACCGGAAGAACTGGAGTCGGTGCGGGGCCGGATGCCGATCCTCTACATCGACGCGGTGCCGGTGCGCGTCGACGACACCGGCGTGGTCACCCACGTCGGCCTGCTGCTTCGCATGTTGTCGGACGGCACGGTCAGCCGGGCGCTGGTCTCGGGGCGGGTGCTCCACCACGAGCGGATCCGCGACGCGTTGCTGCGGCACCTGGAGAAGGATCTCGGGCCTGTGGCGCTGCCCCGCATCCCCGTCTCGCCGCAGCCGTTCACCGTCGCCGAGTACTTTCCCACGCCCGGCGTCACGCCCTACCACGACCCGCGCCAGCACGCCGTGTCGCTGGCCTACATCGTGCCCGTCGCCGGTGACTGCCGGCCCCGGCAGGACGCGCTCGACCTGGTGTGGTTCACGCCGGAGGAGGCGGCCTCGCCGATGGTGCAGGAGGAGATGGCCGGCGGGCAGGGTGTGCTGCTCAAGCAGGCCCTGGCCCACGTGGGCCGCCTGCTCTGACCGGTCAGGGGCGTTCCGCGCCGTCGCGGACCCAGCGGTAGAGGGGGTCGCCGGGACAGGAGGTGTCGTAGCCGTCCCGGTGGCCCTTCACCTCGCGGCCGGCGTCGCCGTGCTCGCGCAGGTACTCGATGGCGTCGACCAGGGCGTTGAGCAGGTCGTCGTTCGGCTCCGTCAGCCCCGAGCTGCCGACCAGCGCGAGCACCGCGTAGTGGTCGGAGTTGAGGCCGGCGCCGTTGGCGGCCGGCAGGGCGTGGGGGCCGCGGCCCATGAACGTGCGCCGGTGAGGGCAGCACACCATGTTGTAGCCCAGGTCGATGTACTTCTCCCCGCGGCCCCCTGACATGTGCATGCGCTGGATGTCCTTGACCAGGTCGACGCAGCGGTCGTGGTTGCCGGACTCGGCGAGGTCGGCGGGCACCTTGCCGCCCGTGTAGTGGATCTTGATGCCCTGGGTGGACGAGAGCCGGACGTAGTCGCTGGTCGGCTTCTTCGCGTCCCACTCCGCACGGGTGACCAGATTCATGTGTTCCTCTCCTCGAAGGATGGTCCTGGTCACCAGAATGTCAACTATCGGTAGCTGTGTCATCACTCTTCGTCACTAGAGTGAGGTGCCGCCGGGGTGAGAGTTCCCTGCGGGGCGTTCTTACCCGGCGGAGGTCAGCGTGACGGGCGACGCCCCGTCCTGGTGGGCGCGGCGGAAGGTGTGCGAGCGGCCGTTCGCCTGGAAGTCGGCCCGCGCCGTGATCTTGCCGGTGGCCGGCACGGGGAACCCGACGGAGACGGCCATGCCCGGGTCCACGCGGGCGACGGTGTGCGCCCGCGCCCGGCGTTTCCCGCCGAGGCCCAGCTCGACCTGGGTCCACGGCACGGCGGAGCCGTTGTGCAGGGTGACGACGACCTGCCCTGAGGCCAGCTCGGTCCGCAGCCCGTACGGCAGGCGCGGGTCGTCCCCGATCGAGCCGTCGAGCAGCTCCCCCAGCTCCTGGGCGATCCGCGGCCTGGCGGCGGCGAGGTCGCGGCTCTCCCCCGGATCCTTGGTGAGGTCGTACAGCTCGACCCGGCCCTCGGGCCCGGCGCCGGCGATGTTCGGCGCGAACCTGACGAGCTTCCACCGGCCCTTGCGGATGGCCTGGGCCTTGCGTGGCCGGTTCCAGATGAGGTGGCTGTGCTGGGGGGCGTCGCCGCCGGTGAGCAGGCCGCGGAAGGACAGGCCGTCGAGGTTGGCGGGGACGGGCGTCTCCGCCAGGTCGGCCAGCGTCGGCAGGAGGTCCCAGGACGCCACCGGCTGCCGCTCGACCCTCGGCACCAGGCCCGGCGACCAGGCGATGAGCGGCACGCGGATGCCGCCCTCGTACACGTCGCGCTTGTCGGCCCGGTAGGGGCCGTTGGAGTCGAACAGCCAGGGCGTGACGCCGTGCTCCCTGTGCGGCCCGTTGTCGCTGGTGAACAGCACGAGGGTGTCCTTGGCCAGGCCCGCGTCGCGCAGTGCTCTGATCAGCGCGGCGACGTCGGTGTCGAGCCTGGCGACCTGGGCGGCGTGGCGGCGGTTCGCGGCGCTCCACGGCTTGTTCTCGTACTCGCCCGCGTCGCCGGGGATGACGCTGGGCGAGTGGGGCAGGTTGGTGGCGTAGTAGAGCAGGAACGGCTTGTCGCTCTCGGCGTTGATGAACTCGACGGCCCGCTTCCTGAACAGGTGCGGCGCGTACGTGCTGCCGTTGAGCTGCACCTTCTGCCCGTTGTGCCACAGGTACTTGGGGAAGTACTGGTGCGCGTGCTTGTGACCGATGTAGCCGAAGAACTCGTCGAAGCCGCGCAGGTTGGGGTGCGAGGCCTGGCCGGGCTCCTCGGGGCCGAAGCCCCACTTGCCGATGCAGGCGGTGCGGTAGCCGGACAGTTGCAGCACCTCGGCGAAGGTGAGGTCCGCGTCGGTGAGCGAGTGCTGCGGCCCGCCCTCCGGGTTCTCCCGGACGGTGCTGTGCCCGGCGTGCAGGCCGGTGAGCAGGGAGCAACGCGAGGGCGCGCAGAGCGGCGCCCCCGAGTAGGCGGCCTTGAACTGCACGCCTTCGGCCGCCAGCCGGTCCAGGTTCGGCGTGTGGATGATGCGCTGCCCGTTGCTGCCAATCTCTCCCCAGCCGAGGTCGTCGGCCAGGATGAGCAGGATGTTCGGCCGCCTGGGCAGGCTGCCACGACGAGAGGCGGCCTCGGCGCCCGCGGATGCCACCGCGGGCAGGGCGAGGCCGGCGAAGGTACCGGCAAGTAAGGCTCGGCGCGAAGGCCCGTTGATCACGAAGGGCAACATATCGGAGCTTTGGTCGAATGGCGGGCAAATCGCAGGCGAACTCTGTCACAGAGTCGCAACCGAGGCTGTGCGATACCCGTCAGGCGAGATAGTCCCACGTCCGGCAGATCTCGTGCAGCTCAACGGGGATCTCGTCGGGCGTCGGCAGGGGCCGGCCGGCCACGACGGTGCCGGTGCGGATCTTGTCGCGCCAGTCGCCGATGCCCTTGACGAAGCCGCCGTGGTCCTTCTTGCCGTACTCCAGCATGATCTGCTCGAACTCCACGCCCAGATACAGGCAGATGCGGCGGAGCTGGCCCTCGGGGTCGGCGGTCAGCTCCTCGTACCTGACGGTCAGCCCCTCCAGGTGCGTACGCGCCTCCTCCAGGTACTTCATGTAGTTGAGCGTGCGCGGCACGGCCTCGCTCATGGGCCGCTTGACCGGGTCGGCCTCGTGCCACGACTGCACGATCGACATCGGATGACGCAGCAGGAAGACGAAGCGCGCGTCCGGCCAGCAGGTGGCCACGCGCCGCCAGACGAAGACGTTGCTGGGCGTCTTCTCGCACATGATCGACTTGCCGCTGCGGGTCAGCTCGCGGTGCAGCAGCCGGTCCCAGACGAGGTGCTCGAGGTCGCTGTGGGTGTGGCCGAGCAGCTCCATGGCCTGGCGTACGGGGTCGGT
The DNA here is from genome assembly GCF_039531895.1 of Nonomuraea monospora. Taxonomy (NCBI): domain Bacteria; kingdom Bacillati; phylum Actinomycetota; class Actinomycetes; order Streptosporangiales; family Streptosporangiaceae; genus Nonomuraea; species Nonomuraea monospora. Next base: position 161,510 of record NZ_BAAAQX010000023.1, on the reverse strand, counting down.
GCCCAGGCCGACGGTCACCCGCCTGAAGTGCGTCTCGATCGGCGAGTGGATCCGCGAGTGGCTGTTGAGCATGACGCGCAGCAGCGTGGAGCCGGACCGTACGGACGACAGCAGGAAGACGGGCTCGCGCAGCAGCCGGTCGTGCGCGGGGTCCACGGGCGGGCGGGCCTTGTCGCCCGGCAGCCGCTGCAGCTCCAGCGGCACCTTGGGCGGCGGTGGCGGCTTGGGCGGCTCCTTGTGCAGCTTGCGCGTCAACGTGTATCCCGTCAGGCCCTCAAGTGTGGCGTTGGCCCGGTACCTCCAGCTCATGGGGCTACAAGGTAGGGGCGGCCAGTGAACCGCAGGTGAATCGGACCTGTGAACTGTCGCGAGGATGACAGATCATCCGTGCACAAAGACGCAGAGCAGAACAAAATTCCGTATCACCATGGGGCCTGTCAAAGTTTCAAGCACTCCATGAGGAGGAGTCATGCACACGCTCAAGCGTCGAGCCCTGCACCTCTCGTTACTCGGCGGCCTGGCCGTCGGCGCGCTCGCCGCGCTGCCCACCGCCGGTCACGCCGTGTCCGCGGGCACCTCGTCCGCCTCCGTGCGGGTGGTCAGCGGCGGCCTGCTGCAGCTCGACTACGTCGGCTCGGCCGACTCCAACAAGGTCCTGGTCACGCTGGAGTCGGGCAGCAACGTGCTGCGGATCAGCGACTCGGTGAACATCACGCCCGGCGCGGGCTGCGTCTCGGCCCCCGGCGACCTGACGACCGCGCGCTGCTCCGTCGGCATCACGAGGATCCACGCCCGGCTGGGCGAGGGCGCCGACAGGTTCAGCTCGCTGGTCCCGCTGGAGGGCTACGTCGAGGGTGACGGCGGCGACGACGTCTTCCGTCCCAGCCAGTCCAAGGGCACCGTGGGCGCGGCGGCCAGCCGGATCATGTACTTCGGCGGCCTCGGCGTGGACACCGCCGACTACCAGGGCGTGCCGGCCACCGGCCCGACCGGGACGAACGGCGTCAACGTCAGCCTGGACTTCCGCTACAACGACGGGCGCGAGGCCGACGGCGCCCGCCCCGCCGACGAGGACAACGTCCAGACCGAGAACGTGGTCGGCGGCTCCTTCGGCGACACGCTCACCGGCGACGACCTGGCCAACCGGCTCACCGGCGGCAACGGCCGGGACCTGTTGTCCTCGGGCCGCGGCAACGACGTGATCGACCTGCGCGACACCGTCGGCGACCAGCTCTCCTTCTGCGGCGACGGCGCCGACCTGGCCCTGATCGACGCGGGGGCGCGCGACCGGGTCAGCGTGGACTGCGAGACGGTTCAGAGCCCCAGCTAGGTGCGCTTGACCCTGCGGTCGTGCACCACCGCGTACGTGTTGCGCAGCGCCTCCATCGACGCGTCGTAGGAGGCCTGCGCGACCCCGGTGAACAGGCAGTCCACCACCATGAGCTGGGCGATGCGGCTGCCCAGCGCGCCGGAGCGGAACCGGGTCTCCCGCGCGGCCGTCGTGAGCGTCACGTCGGCCGCGCGGGCCAGCGGCGACTCGCGGAAGTTGGTGATCGCCACGGTCGCCGCCCCGGTCTTGCGGGCGATGGCCAGGAACTCGACGGTGTCCACGGTGGCGCCGCTGTGCGAGACGGCCACCGCCACGCAGCCGGCGTCGAGCGTGGCCGCCGACGTCCAGGCCGAGTGGGAGTCGTGCCAGTTGATCGCGGTGCGGCCGATGCGCGACAGCTTCTGCTGCAGGTCCAGACCGACCAGCGCGCTGGCGCCCACGCCGAAGGTGTCGATCCTGCGCGCGGCCAGCAGCCGCGCCACCGCCTCGCCCAGCGCCTCCATGTCGAGCATGCGGGCCGTGTCGGCGATGGACAGCGTCTCGTTCATCGCGACCTTGGAGACGATGCCCTCCAGGCTGTCGTTCCTGTCGATGTCGCCCGACACCTCCGGCAGGCTGGCGGCGGCCAGCTCCTCCCTGGCCACGGCCCTGGTCAGGTCGATGCGGAAGTGCTTGTAGTGGGCGTAGCCCATGCGCTGGTAGAAGCGCACCACGGAGGTCGTCGAGGTCTCGCAGCGCGCGGCCAGCTCGGCGATCGACAGGTTGGCGGCGGCGGACGGCTCGCCGACGAACATCTCGGCGATGCGCCGCTCCGACGGCCGCAGGGCGGGCATGGCCGCCCGGATGCGGATCAGCAGCGTCTCGGCTTCCTCGGCCATCGTCACCCCGTCGCTGGAAAGAAAATACCCTGGTGGTAGGGTCTGCGTAATTTTATGACCTACTGCCCGAAGGAGACCACATGACCCGTGGCGCCTTCTCCGCGGCCGGCCTCGCCGCCGCGTTGTCCCTCGCCCTCACCGCCTGTTCGTCCTCCTCCGGGCCAGCAACCAGCAGCACCCCTGCCGGCCAGGGCGGCGGCTCACTGGTGGTCGGCGTGACCTCCGACCCCGACACGCTCTTCCCCTGGAAGGCCACCCAGTTCACGGCCGTCAACGTGCTGCAGAACCTGTACGGCACGCTCACCGAGTTCGACAAGGACCTGAACGTGGTGCCCGGCCTGGCCGAGTCCTGGGAGCCGTCCGACGACGGCAAGAAGCTGACGCTCAAGCTCCGGCAGGGCGTCACGTTCGCCGACGGCAGCGCGTTCGACTCCAAGGACGTCAAGTCGTCCCTCGACAAGATCATGGACGAGAAGACGGCGGCCGTGGCCAGGGCGTCGCTGGCCTCGGTGAAGTCCGTCGAGGCGCCCGACGCGAGCACCGTGGTGCTGGAGCTGACCGGCCCCGACGCCGCGCTGCCCGCCAACCTCGCCACCGTCAACATGGCGATCATCTCCTCCGACGACACCGAGGAGAAGCTGACCGCCACGCCCAACGGCACCGGGCCGTTCACGCTGGGCAAGCGGGTGGCCAGCCAGTCGATCACGCTCAACAGGAACGACAAGTACTGGGGCGCGGAGAAGCCGAAGGTCGCCGCCGTCGAGTTCCGGGTGATCCCCGACGAGTCGTCCATCGTGTCGGCCATGCAGTCGGGCAACGTGCAGCTCGCGGTCTTCAACGACCCGCTCGTCGCGCAGACCGCCGAGGGCGGCGGCACGATCACCGTGGCCAAGACGCCGCAGCTCAACTACCACGCGCTCCAGCTCAACGCCCAGCACGGCGACCTCAAGGACGTCAACGTGCGGCTGGCGATCCAGTGCGCGATCGACCGCAAGCAGGTGCTCGACACCGCCGCGCTCGGCGAGGGCGAGGTGACCGGGCCGATCACCGCCCCGGCCTTCAAGTCCGACCCGAACAAGCGCCCCTGCCCCTCCCGTGACCTGGCCAAGGCCGCCGAGTACCTCGGCAAGGCGGGCAAGTCCGGCGGCCTGACGGTCAAGGCGATCGTCTCGCAGGGCGAGTACGCGACCTCCGTCAACGAGGCCCAGAACCTCAAGGCCCAGCTCGCCGAGGCGAAGATCAACCTGGAGCTGGAGGTGCTGGAGTCGGGCGCGTTCGTGGACCGCTGGGTGGCGGCCGACTTCGACGCGGCCGTCGCGCTCAACGGCGGGCGGCCCGACCCCGACGGCTCCTACGGCCGCTACTTCACCAGCGAGGGCAACCTGAACAAGGTCGCCGGCTACAGCTCCCCCGAGCTGGACGAGCTGTTCGCGCAGGGCAAGGCCACCACCGACCAGGCCGAGCGCAAGGCGATCTACGACAAGGTCGGCGCGCACCTGGAGGACAACGCGGCCTGGATCTGGCTGTTCTCCGGCTACACCTACACCGCGACGACGGCGAACGTCAGCGGCTTCACGCCGATGGCCAGCGGCTCGCTGCAGTACCTGCGGACCACCGCCGTCGGATGAGGTTCGCGCGCAACCGGGTCGTCCGCCGCGTGGCGGAGACGGCGGGCATCCTGTTCGGGGTGGCCGTGGTCGTCTTCGTCATGCTGCGGGCGCTGCCCGGCGACCAGATCACGGCCGGGCTGGGCACGGAGGCCGCCGCGCTCACCCCCGCCCAGCGGCAGGCCCTGGAGCAGTACTACGGCCTCGACCAGCCGCTGGTCACGCAGTTCTTCTCGTGGCTGGGCAACATGTTCACCGGCAACTTCGGCTACTCGGCCCGCTCGCAGCAGAGCGTGCTCGACCTGACCCTGCACGCGCTGCCGGTGACGTTCGAGCTGGCCGTGCTGTCGATCCTGCTGGCGCTGCTGATCGGGGTGCCGCTGGGCATGCTGGCCGCCTCCCGGACGAACTCCGTCAGGGACGCCGCCGGCCAGGTGGTCAGCCTGGCGGGGCTGTCGATCCCGGCGTTCCTGCTGGCCACGACGCTGCTGTCGATCTTCGCGGCGTCATTCGGGTTCAACCCCAACGGGCAGGGCTTCGCCACCCTGCTCGAAGATCCGCTGCTCAACCTGCGGCAGATGCTGCTGCCCGCGCTGGTGCTGGGCTTCGGCATCGCCGCGCCCATCCTGCGCACCACCCGCACGGCGGTGCTGGAGGTGCGCTCGAACGACTTCGTGCGCACCGCCCGCGCCAAGGGCGTGCCGGAGCGGCGGCTGCAGGCCAGGCACGTGCTGGGCAACGCGCTCGTGCCGATCGTCACCATGACAGGGCTCCAGTTCGGCTACCTGCTGGGCGGGGCCGTCGTGGTGGAGCAGATCTTCTCCGTGCCGGGCATCGGGCGGCAGGTGCTGCTGGGCATCCAGCAGAAGGAGTACGCGGTGGTGCAGAGCACCGTACTGGTGATCGCGCTGGCGTTCGTGCTGGTCAACCTGCTGACCGACCTGCTCTACCGGGTGATCGACCCGCGGGTGAGGGCATCGTGAGGCGCAGCCCGGCGGCGCTGGCGGGCATCGTGATCCTGGCGGTGCTGGCGGTCGTGGCGATGCTGTCGTACCTGGGGCTGCTGCCGTACGACCCGATCGCGCAACATCCGCCGTCGCGCTTTCAGGCCCCGTCGGGCACGCACCTGTTCGGCACCGACCAGTTCGGGCGGGACGTCTTCTCCCGCGTGGCGGCGGGCGTCGGCAACTCGGCGCTGATCGCCGTGGTCGCGGTGGCGTTCGCGACCGTGGTGGGCACGCTGGGCGGGCTGGTGTCCGGCTTCTACCGCGGCCTGGCCGACGGCGCGATCGGCGGCGTGACGAACGTGCTGTTCGCCTTCCCTCCCCTGCTGCTGGCGCTGTCGCTGGCCTCGGTGCTGGACCGCAACTGGTTCACCATCGCCGTGGCCATCGCCATCGTGTACGTGCCGATCTTCATCCGCGTCACGCGCGGCCCCGTGCTCTCGCTCAGGGAGATCGAGTACGTGAAGGCGGCCGTCTCCACCGGCCAGAGCCGCTGGCAGATCATGCTCCGCCACGTGCTGCCCAACATCACCTCGATCATCGTCGTCCAGGTGGCGCTGTCGCTGTCGTGGGCGGTGCTGACCGAGGCGTCGCTGAGCTTCCTCGGCCTCGGCACCCCGCCGCCTGCGCCGTCGCTCGGCTCGATGATCTTCGAGGCGCGCAGCCTGGTGTTCGTCGCGCCGTGGACGCTGATCGCGCCCGGCGTGGTCGTCGTGCTGCTCGTGGTGGGGCTCAACCTGCTCGGCGACGGCCTGCGTGACACTCTCGACCCACGGAACCGGGGAACGCGGTGAACCTTTCAGAACTGACGACGGAGTCGGCCGACCCGCGCTTCGCCGAGATCGACACCATGAGCGTGGGCGACCTGGCGGCGGCCATGAACGCGGCCGACACCACGGTGCCCGCCGCCGTCGCCGCGGCGCTGCCCAGCATCACGACGGCGATCGAGGCCACGGCCGCGCGCATGGAGGCCGGCGGCCGGCTCGTCTACGTGGGCGCGGGCACGCCGGGACGGCTCGGCGTGCTGGACGCCTCCGAGTGCCCGCCGACCTTCTCCACGCCGCCCGAGCAGGTCTTCGCGATCATCGCGGGCGGCGAGAGCGCGATCGTCTCCCCCTGCGAGGGGGCCGAGGACGACGAGGAGGCCGGGGCCGCCGCGGTGGACGCCGCCCAGGTCGGGCCGCTCGACACCGTGGTGGGCATCGCCTCCAGCGGGCGCACCCCGTACGTGCTGGCCGCCGTGCGGCGGGCGCGCGAGCTGGGCGCGCTGACCGTCGGGCTGTCGTGCAACACGGGCGCGCCGCTCAGCGCGGCGGCCGGGCACGCGATCGAGGTGCTCGTCGGGCCCGAGGTGATCAGCGGCTCGACCAGGCTCAAGGCGGGCACGGCGCAGAAGCTCGTGCTGAACATGTTCTCGACCATCGTGATGGTGCGGCTGGGCAAGACGTACGGCAACCTGATGGTCGACGTGAAGGCCAGCAACGGCAAGCTGCGCGAGCGGGCCGTGCGCATGGTGCGGACGATCACGGGGGCCGGGCGTGACGAGGCGCTGGCCGCGCTGGACGCGAACGGGTTCAACGTCAAGCAGGCGGTCGTGGCCACGCGCTTCGACCTGCCGCCACGGGAGGCGGCGGCCCGGCTGGCCGCGGCCGGCGGGCGGCTGCGCGCCGCTCTGGGGGAGCTGTCATGAGAGTACTCGGGATGATCTCCGGCACCTCGCACGACGGGATCGACGTGGCCGTGGTGGACTTCGAGCTCGTCGGGAGCGTGCTCGAAGGCCGGCTGGCGCACTCCGCGAGCACGCCGTACCCGCAGGAGCTGCGGGCGCGGCTGATCGCGGCCCTGCCGCCCGCGCCGGCGACGCTGGCGGAGGTGTGCGTGCTCGACACGCTCATCGGGCAGAGCTTCGCCGGCGCCGCCGCCGCGGCGATCGACGCGAGCGGGCCGGTCGACCTGATCGTCTCGCACGGGCAGACCGTCTACCACTGGGTGGAGGGCGCGCACGCGCTCGGCACCCTGCAGATCGGGCAGCCCGCCTGGATCGCCGAGCGGACCGGCGCGCCCGTCCTGTCGGACGTGCGCATCAGGGACATCACGGCCGGCGGGCACGGAGCGCCGCTGGTGTCGGTGCTGGACGGGCTGCTGCTCGGCGGGTACGAGGGCGGCGCGGGGGCGCTCAACCTGGGCGGCATCTCGAACATGACCGTGGTGCGCGGCGGCACGCTGTACGCCTACGACATCGGCCCCGCCAACGCGCTCATCGACGCTGTCGTGACCAGCCGGGGGCTGCATCCGCGCGGCTTCGACGAGGACGGGCGGATCGCGGCGTCCGGACGGGTGTCCGAGCGGCTGCTGGAGGTGCTGCTGGACGAGCCGTACTACCGGCTTTCCGCGCCGAAGAGCACCGGCAAGGAGCTGTTCCACCTGGCGTACGTGGACGCGGCCCTGGCCGAAGCCGCGGTGAGCGTCGGTGACGCCGATCTGGTGGCGACGCTGACCGAGCTGACCGTGCGCACGGTCGCGCACGACGTGCGGGCCGCCGGGGTCGGCACGCTGGTCGTCTCCGGCGGCGGATGCCGCAACCCGGTCGTCATGGACGGGCTGCGGGCCGCGCTGCCCGGCGTGACCGTGTCGCCGTCCGACGACTTCGGCACGCCCTCCGACGACAAGGAGGCCATCGCGTTCGCGCTGATCGGCTGGCTCACCGCGCACGGCCTGCCCGGCACGGCGCCCGGCGGGACGGGCGCGGCGGGCGCCCGCATCCTGGGCACGCTGACCCCCGGCGCGGGGCCGCTGGCGCTGCCCGAGCCGGTCGCCGCGCCACCCCGCGCGCTGAGGCTGGCATGAACGCGCCGCCACCCGGCCTGATCATGGCGGCCCGCACCCCCTGGTTCGACCTCGACGAGTGCCACGGCCACCGGACGGCGCACCCGGAGGGCGCGGCGCCGATGACCATGGACACCTACCACGACCTGGCCTCGGTGACGAAGGTCGTGGCCACCACCACGATGCTGATCCGCCTGGTGTCCGACCGGCTCGTGGATCTGGACGCGCCGCTCAGCGCGTACCTGCCGAAGTCGTACGAGGCGATCACCGTGCGGGACCTGCTGCTGCACCGCGGCGGCCTGTGGGAGTGGTGGCCGCTGTACATCCAGCCGCAGCTCCCGCCGCCCCGCTACCGGCCGGGCCGCGCCCGCCACTACTCCGACCTGGGCTTCATCCTGCTGGGCAGGATCGTCACGCAGGTGACGGGGCTGCGCCTGGACCGGGCGCTGGCCGAGCTGGTCGCCCGGCCGCTGGGCCTGACGTCCACCACCTACGCCCGCCCGGCGGGCTCGGAGGCGGCCATGAGCGCGTTCGACGACCGGGCCGAGATGACGATGCTCGACACCGGCCGTCCCTACCCGGTGCCCTACCGCAGCGGCGACTTCGGCCGCTGGCGGTCAGGGCCGGTGCTCGGGGAGGTCGCCGACGGCAACGCCTACCACGCCTTCGACGGCGTCGCCGGGCACGCGGGCCTGTTCTCCACGGTGCCCGACCTGCTGAGGTACGGCCTGGCGATGTCCAGGTACGAGGAGTACGACCACCTGTGGCGGCCGGAGGTCGTCAAGGAGTTCCTCACCCCCGGCCCCGACCAGGAGCAGGCGCTCGGCTTCCGCAGGTACGCGCTGGAGCTGCCCGGCGAGACCGTCACCGTCCTCGGCCACCCCGGCTACGTGGGCTGCGCCGTCGGGTTCGTGCCCGGCCGCGACGTCGCCCTGGCGCTGGCGAGCAACCGCCTGCTCGTCGAGGGCGCGCCCACGCCCACGGACGACCTCTGGAACGCCCTGCTGCAGGACATCGCACACCGATCGGGGACCGCATGAGCCCGCTGTTGGAGATCCGCGACCTCTCCGTCGCCTTCCGCACCCGCAAGCGGGACGTCACCGTCGTCAGGAACGTCTCGATGGACATCCTGCCCGGCCAGACCGTCGCCGTCGTGGGCGAGTCGGGCTCCGGCAAGTCCACCACGGCCGCCGCCGTCAACCGGCTGCTGCCCGACAACGGCCGCATCACCGGCGGCCAGGTGCTGTTCGAGGGCCGCGACCTGGCCAAGGCGAGCCGCCGCGAGCTGACCGCGATCCGCGGCGCCGGCATCGGCCTGGTGCCGCAGGACCCGATGTCGAACCTCAACCCGCTCATGCGCATCGGCGACCAGATCGCCGAGGCGCTGGAGGTGCACGGCGTGGCCACCGGCCGGGCCGCGCGGGCCCGCGTGGTCGAGCTGCTCGACATGGTCGGCATTCCCGACCCGGAACGGCGGAGCGGGCAGTACCCGCACGAGTTCTCCGGCGGCATGCGGCAGCGGGCGCTGATCGCCATGGGGCTGGCCTGCCGGCCCCGGCTGCTCATCGCCGACGAGCCGACCTCCGCCCTGGACGTGACCGTGCAGCGGCGCATCCTGGACCAGCTCGGGGAGCTCACCGCCGAGATGGGCACGGCCGTCTTCCTCATCACGCACGACCTGGCGCTGGCCGCCGAACGGGCCGACGTGGTGGCCGTCATGTACCAGGGCGAGATCGTCGAGACAGGCCCGGCGGCCGGGATCCTGTCCGACCCGGCGCACGAGTACACCAAGCGGCTGCTCCAGGCCGTGCCGAGCCTGTCGTCCGTACGCGTCAGCGAGCCGCCCCGCGACGAGCCGGACCTGGTCGTCGTGGACGGGCTGCGCAAGGTGTTCCCCATCAGGGGCGGCGGGGAGGAGTTCACGGCGGTGGACGGGGTGTCGTTCGCCATCCCGCGCGGCCGCACCGTCTCGATCGTGGGCGAGTCGGGCTCCGGCAAGTCCACCACCGCGAACCTGCTGCTCGGCCTGGACGCGCCGACCGCGGGCGGCATCCGCTTCGACGGCACCGACCTGACCGCGCTGGGCAGGAAGGAGCTGTTCGCCTTCCGCCGCAGGGTGCAGCCCGTCTTCCAGAACCCGTACGCCTCGCTCGACCCCCGCTACACGGTGGAGAAGTCGATCGCCGAGCCGCTGCGCGTGCACGGCGTCGGCACCGCGGCCGAGCGCAGGAGGACGGCGGCCGAGCTGCTGGAGAAGGTGTCGCTGCCCGCGTCGCTGGCGGGGCGGCTGCCGCACGAGCTGTCGGGTGGGCAGCGCCAGCGGGTGGCCATCGCCCGCGCGCTGGCCCTGTCGCCGGAGCTGGTCGTGCTCGACGAGGCCGTCTCCGCGCTGGACGTGCTGGTGCAGGCGCAGATCCTGGAGCTGCTCGCCGAGCTGCAGCGGGAGCTGGGGCTCAGCTACCTGTTCATCAGCCACGACCTGGCCGTCGTACGGATGATCTCGCACGCCGTGCACGTCATGCGCGGCGGCCGGATCGTGGAGAGCGGCACCGCGGAGGAGATCTTCGACCATCCGTCCGACGACTACACCCGCGAGTTGCTCGCCGCCATCCCCGGCCGGTCACAGTAGAGACGTGAAGATCCTCCTGGTTCAGCCCCCGCACTGGTCCCCCGACGGTCACGCCAACTTCGACGCCGTCGAAGAGCTGCTCCGCCCCCGCTCGGGGGACGTGGTGCTGCTGCCCGAGCTGGCGGGCTCCAGCCTGCCCCGCGCCGACTACCTGGCCAGGGTCCGCGCGCTGGCCGAGGGCTCCGGCATGACGGTCGTCGGCGGCTCCCACTACGACGGCCCCGTCAACCGGGGCGCGGTCTACGACCCGCTGGGCACCCTGCTGCTGGAGTACGACAAGGTGCATCCGTACGGGCTGGAGCTGCGCTCCGGCGTGCGGCCGGGCCGGCCGAGCGGCGGCTTCGAGCTGGACGGCCGCCGCCTGCACGTGCTGCTCTGCGCCGACCTGTGGTACTCGGCCAGCCTGGCCGGGCACGACCGGCTCGACGCCGTCCTCGTGCCCGCCTTCTCCGTGACCCGCTGGGAAGGCCCCGCGCCCGCGCGCGAGCTGTGGCAGCACATGAGCGTGGCGCGGGCCTACGAGTTCATGACGTACGTGGCGGTCAGCGACTGGCACCACGAGACCACCTACCTGGGCCACCCGTGCGCCGGGGTCACCGGCTTCGCCAACCCGTGCCCGCAGACGCCCACGGGCTTCTTCACCGGGCCGCCTGACGCGCCCGTCTCACCCCACGAGCTGGACTTCGACCGGCTGGACGCCTTCCGCCACGACCGGGGCGAGCGCGGCTTCCGGCAGTAGTGCCAGCCCTACCCCGCATTGGGCCGCACGCGGGATCGAGCGGGACGGGGGCGCGCCCGTAGCGTCGTCCCCATGACAACCCTCCGGCACAGCCCCGCCACCAGCACCCGCCACCCCCTCTGGCATCGGCTCGCCACCGACACCCGCTACACCCTGCTCGGCCTCCCGGCGGCCCTCCTGCACTTCGCCGTCGTCGTGGCCGGCGTCTCGGCCGGGCTGGGCACCGCGGTCGTGTTCATCGGCCTGCCGATCCTGGCCGCCACCGCCGCCGCGGCCAGGAACCTGGCCGACTTCGAACGCGTCGCGCTCCCCGGCGTGCTCGGCCGCGACGTGGCCCGCCCGCCCTACCCGGCCGCCCCCGCGTGGGCGGGCTGGTTCCGCCGCACGATGAACCCGCTGGCCAACGGCCAGGCCGCGCTCGACCTCCTGTACGGCGTCATCGCCTTCCCGATCTCGCTGGCCGCCTCCGTCGTCGCCGCCGTCTGGTGGACCGGCGCCCTGGCCGGCCTCACCTTCCCCCTGTACGGCTGGGTCATCGCCGCCCTGCCCGGCCTGGACCTGACCCTGCCCGAGCTGCTCGGCCTCGGCGGCGGCGACACGACGTTCGTCGTCCTCAACACCGCGATCGGGGTGGTGTTCGCGCTGACCCTCGTCCCGGTGGTGCGCGGCGCGGCCCTGGTCAAGGCGAGCCTCGCCCAGGCCATGCTCACCCGCGCCCCTGCCCCTTTCGCCGATCGGGTGACAGCCGGCTGAAGGGCCTATAACGTCACAGATGTTGATCATCAGGTCCATCTGGGGCGGTGCTCGTGCGGTCGTGGTCACAGCTCCCTCCCGGCCGGGTGGTCCGGCTGGACGCGGACGCCGAGGCGCTCGCCCTGAGCATCGACCCGCTCCCGCCGGACGCCCCGGCCATCCTCACCTACCTTCCTGGCGATGTCCGCTCGCTCCCCCGCCTGGTCGCCTCGGTCCTGCGCTCGCTGGACGAGGCGGCCATCGCGCTGTTCCCCGCCTGGCTGCCGGAGGCCTCCGGGATCGAGGGGACGGGCGGCGCGAACGTGGCGGCCGTCCGGTCGCTGGCGCTGCGCAGGGCTTCGGCCAGCGAGCACTACGGCCCGTTCCTCGCCGAACTGGCGTCACGGGCCCTGGCAGGCTCGGCGGCGCGGATGCCGGGCGACTGGGCCACACAGGCGCAGGCCGGCTCGGCGCAGGCCGGCTCAGCGGAGCTGGCGCGGGCTGAGCTGCCCAGTGTGTTCGGGCCGGAGGTGCGGGTGGCGGGCCTGGCCAGGGTGCTGGCCGACAGCTTCGGCAGGTCGGGGCTGGCCGTCCTGGTCCGCGTCCCGGCGGGCCTGGCGCCGGCCGCGCAGGAGGTGCTCGTCGCGGGCTGCGAGTGGCTGGCCCACCGGGCGCCGGCCGCGGTGTGGCTCACGGGCGCCCCGCTGGACGCCGTGGACCGCGTGGAGACGGTGAAACCGCACCTTCCACCCGCGGTCCTCCCCGCCCCGGCCGACGAAGGCGACCCCCGCCTGCTCTACCCGGCGATAGCGGGCAGACCGCACCCCGGCAGCCCCGCCGAGCAGGCACTCGAAGCGGCGCTCGCCGGACGCGCGTGGGCGTCGGGCCGCGCCTGGAACCAGACGTACCAGCCGCACCCGCTGGCCACCCCCTACCGCCTGGACCTGCTGTGGGAGACGGAGCGGTGCGTGGTGGAGATCGACGGCCCCGACCACCGCGGCGCCGCCAAGTTCGCCGCGGACCGGCAGCGCGACGTGCGCCTCCAGCTCGATGGTTACGCCGTCCTGCGCTTCCTCGATGTTCAGGTACTGACCGACACGGAAACCGTGGTCCGCCAGATCGCACAGTTCCTGCGGAGCCGCCGCAGGACGGAAGGATAAGAGATGCCGCACAACGGGCTTTCACTCCCCGACTTCTCGGCCCTGGTAGTGCTGGCCGTCGAGGCCCGTGAGGTCTCCAACACCGAGCTGAGGCAACGACACAGACTGACGATCGACGGCCAGAAGCGGCACCGGCTCAACGCCTTGAAGCTGGTCGAGAGCAGGAAGCCCGGCCGGGTGTTCCTGCACGTGCTCACCGACGCCGGCTGGGCGCGGCTGGCGGAGGACCTGCGTACGGGCAACATCCCGCCGCAGACGGGCTCGTCAGGGGCGATGGCGCGGGCGCTGCTGGACTGGCTGCCCCGCTACATGCGGCGCACGGACCAGAGCCTCGCGGACGTCTTCCAGCCGGACGACGAAAGCGCCGAGACGGGCGGCCCGGCGACAGGCGACCTGGCGACGGGCGACCTGGCGACGGGCGACCTGGAGGCGCGCGTTCGCGGCGCGTACGCCGAACTGGCCCGCAGCCCCGGCACCTGGGTGGGGCTGGCCGGCCTGCGCGCGCTCCTCGCGGACGTGCCGAGGGCGCAGGTGGACGAGACCCTGACCCGCATGGAACGCCTCCCGGACGTCAACCTCGTCCCCGAGTCGAACCAGAAGACGCTCACGCCCGCCGATCGCGAGGCCGCCGTCCTCATCGGCGGCCAGCGCAAGCACCTGCTGTGGATCGGCCCGGCATGACGGGCGGCGTGCCCGACCTCGCCGCGCTGACCTTCAACTACACGGAGAGCGCCGACGACGTGTGGCGCCGTTCGGCGTACCACGTGGCGGGGCTGCACGGCGCCTCCACGAGGATCCTGCGCGACGGCCTGGCCGAGGCGGCGCACCGTCCGGAGACCAGCCCGATCGGCGTGGTGATCCAGGGCCAGCGGGGCACGGGCAAGACGCACCTGCTCGGCTGGGTCCGTGAGCAGGTGCAGAGCCAGGGCGGCTACTTCGTCCTCGTGGGGCTGCTGGACGCCAGGGGCTTCTGGGAGAGCACCATGGTGTCGATCCTGGACAGCCTGTCGCGCCGGGGCGCGGACGGCCAGGCGCAGCTCACGCTGTTCCTCGACCGGCTGGCCACGGAGACCGGCCTGACCCGCATGGCCAGGCGGGCGATCACCGGCAAGCGGCCCGTCACCCGGGAGGAGCTGGACGCGTTCGTGGTGGCGCTGCGCCGCAGGGAGCCCCAGGTCGGCCGGGAGTGCCAGGACACCGTGCGCGCCCTGGTGCTGCTGGCCGGCGACGACCTCGGCCTCCAGGACCTCGGGGAGGCCTTCCTGTCGTCGGCGCCGGAGGGGGAGGCCGGCGAGCGCGCCAGGTGGGGCATCAGGCAGCTCGGCAGGTCGCCTCAGGAGATCGTCAGGGACGTCTCCCGCCTGCTGGCCCTCACCGGGCCGACGATCATCGCGGTGGACCAGATCGACCCCCTGGTGGCGCAGTCCTCGACCGCGACCGCCGGGGCCGTCCACGACCACGGCGAGGCGCTGATGATCGAGCGCATCGCGGGCGGCCTCATGGCGCTGCGGGAGGTCACCCGCAGGACGCTGACCGTGGTGACCTGCATCCCCGCCACCTGGGCGCTGATCGAGAACGTGGCGGTGGACACGGTGCGCGACCGCTTCAGGCAGGCGGTCCAGCTCATGACCATCCCGGACGCGGCCACCGCCCGCGCCATCGTCACCAGGCGCTTCGAGGTCCAGTACGGCGAGGCCGGCGTCAAACCGCCCTACCCGACGTGGCCGGTGCGGCCCGAGGCCTTCGAGCAGGCGCCCGGGTTCACCCCGCGCGAGCTGCTCCGGCGCATCGACCAGCACGTCCGCGCGTGCCTGCTGGACGAGGAGGTCAGGGAGCTGACCGGCTTCGCCGCCGAGCAGGAGCCCGCCACCCCGGCGGCGCATCCACCACCCGGGGACCTGAGCGTGATCGACGCGCGGTTCGCGGAGCTGCGGGACGGCGGCCCCGCGCCGCGCTTCGACCAGACGACCGAGGACGCGACGATGCCCGCGCTGCTGGCCGCCGGGCTGTCGGCGTGGATCGCCGAGCGGGGGGAGGGCGGCCTGGCGTTCGGCGTGGATCCGCCGCCGAGCCCGAAGCCGCCGCTGCACGCGCGGCTGCGCCGCACCCTCGACGAGTCCAGGGAGGACGAGATCCACTGGGCCTTCCGCGCGGTCTCCGCCGGGCACGGCAACGCGGCGCTGAACCGGATCCGGCGGGCGTCCGTGGCGGCGGGGCTGGACGCGGCGGTGCCGAAGCGGCGGCTGTTCCTGCTGCGGAACACGCCGTGGTCGCAGGGGGCGGCGACGCGGGCGGCCCTGCGGGAGTTCGAGCAGGCGGGCGGCAGGACCCTGCCGGTGAGCGAGAAGGATCTGCGGGTGCTGGCCGCGCTCCAGGTGCTGCTCGCGGAGAACCCGCCGCACCTGGCGGCCTGGCTGGCCGAACGCCGGCCGACGTCCGGGGTGTGGTTCCTGCGGGAGGCGCTGGCCGAGGCGTGGAGCGTTCCGGAAAACCGTCCGGCAGGCCCCCGTCCCGCACCCAGAAGCCCCCACCCGACACCCCCGCCCGCGTCCCCGCACCCGGCACCCGCTCCCCCACCCGCCAACCCGCCCGCGCCCTCGCGCCCGGCACCGCCACCCGCGCACCCGCCCACCAACCCGCGCTCGGCGTCCGCGCCCGGAGGCCCGTCCGCCACTCCGCGCTCGACGCCCGCGCCCGGAAGCCCGCAGCCGGCGCACGCGCGCTCGCCGCACCCCGGTTCCGAGCCCCCCGCGACGCGCACGCCGTCCCTCACGATCGGCAGGAGGACGGCCGACGGCGCCCCCGTGACCCTGGCCCTGGAGGCGCTCAGAAAGCACGTCACGATCTTCGCCGGCTCAGGTTCCGGCAAGACGGTGCTCATCAGGCGCCTGATCGAGGAGTGCGCACTCCTGGGCGTCTCCGCCATCGTCCTCGACCCGAACAACGACCTGGCCAGACTGGGCGAACGCTGGCCGCACCCGCCCACGACCTGGATGGAGAACGACGCCCGCCGCGCCGAGACGTACCTGACCGGCACCGACGTGGTGATCTGGACCCCCGGCAGAGCGGGCGGCCGCCCGCTGGCGTTCCAGCCGCTGCCGGACTTCAGAGGCCTGGCCGACGACCCCGACGAGTTCACCGAGGCGATCGAGGCAGCGGTGGCGTTCATCGCGCCGCGGATCCGCCTGGACGCCAACACCGGCAAGGCGCAGCTCGGCCAGGCCGTGCTGAGGAAGGCTCTGGCGCACTACGGCCGGCGGGGCGCGACGAGCCTCAAGGGGTTCGCGGCGCTGCTGTCCGACCTGCCGGACGGGGTGAGCGAGCTGGCCAACGCGCCGCGCATCGCCGCCGAGCTGGCGCAGTCGCTGACGGCCGCGATGGACAACGATCCGCTGTTCGGCGGCGCGGGCACGCCGGTGGATCCTGGCCTGCTGGTGACGCCGCCCGAGGGGAGGCGGGCGCGGGTGTCGGTGATCAGCCTGGTCGGGCTGCCCTCGGTGGAGCAGCGGCAGAGTTTCGTGAGCCAGTTGCAGATGGAGCTGTTCGTCTGGTTCAAGCGGCATCCGGCTCAGGACCGGCCGCTGGGGGCGTTGCTGGTGATGGACGAGGCGCAGACGTTCGCGCCGGCGACGGGCCCGTCGGCCTCGACCCGCAGCACGGTGCTGCTCGCGTCGCAGGCCCGCAAGTACGGCCTCGGCCTGGTCTTCGCCACTCAGGCGCCCAAGGCCCTGCACAACCACATCCCGGGCAACTCGGCCACGCAGTTCTTCGGCCTGCTGAACGCGCCGATCCAGATCACCGCCGCCAGGGAGATGGCCCGGGCGAAGGGCGGGGACGTGCCGGACGTCTCGCGGTTGAGCTCGGGCGAGTTCTACGTGGCGCGGGAGGGCGCCGCGTTCGCCAAGACGCGGGTGCCGATGTGCCTGACCTGGCATCCCAGCTCTCCGCTGACGACGGAGGAGGTCATCGACAGGAGCAGGAGCCGCCCGCTCACCGGGCCGCGCTGGGTGTGAGCTCGTCGGCCACCTGCCGGGTGACGCGCCGGCCGAGCAGGGCGACGAGCTTGCGCGGCCGGCGCGGCATGAGGTGGGCCATGGCGAAGTTGCCGCGGCCGGGGACGACGTAGCCCCGGTCGCGGTCGTAGGCCCGCAGGGCGTCGGCGACGACGGACACGGGGGTGGCGGGGGTGGCGCCGATGGCGGCCTTCCTGGTGCCGATGCGGTCGAAGAAGGCCGTCTCGACCGGGCCCGGCGTGACGGCGAGCACCTTCACGCCGCTGCCGCGCAGCTCGCTCCACAGGGCGAGGCTGAAGTTGAGCACGAACGTCTTGGACGCGGCGTAGGTCGCGAAGTACGGCGCGACGTTGAACCCGGCCGTGGAGCCCACGTTGATCACGCCGCCGGTGCGGCGGCTGAGCATCCCGGGCAGGAACGCGTGCGTGAGCCCCACCAGCGACACGACGTTGACCATGAGCTCGTCGTGCTCGCGTTCGGCGGCGATCCGGTCGAAGTGGCCGGCGGTGCCGAAGCCCGCGTTGTTGACGAGCAGATCGACGGTGAGCCCGAGATCGGCGCTCTGTTCGGCGACCCGGGTGGCCGCGTCGGGCGCGGACAGGTCCTGGACGATGACCTCCGCGCGGACGCCGTGGTCGCGGCGCAGATCGGCGGCGAGCGCCTGGAGGGCGGGCGCGGACCTGGCGACCAGCGCGAGGTCGTGCCCGCGGGCGGCGAGCGCGCGGGCGAACTCGGCGCCGAGGCCGGAGGACGCGCCGGTGACGAGAGCGGTTCCCTTGGTGTTCATGAGCAAGAAAGTAGCAGATTCTCATCCAACTGCAACACTTTGTCTCACTTCCAGGCGGTAACGTTCCTTCCCATGGGAAGACTGCGGGCCGACGCCGAGCGCAGCATGCGCGCGATCATGGCGGCGGCGGAAGACGTGCTGAGCGCCAGCCCGGTGGCCACGATGGAGCAGATCGCGGAGGCGGCCGGCGTCGCCAGGGCCACCGTCCACCGCAGGTTCGCCAGCAGGGAGGCGCTGATCGAGGCCATGGAGGTGACCGCCTGGCAGGAGATCCTCGACGCGGTGCACGCCGCCCGCCCGCACACCGCTCCCCCGCTGGTCGCGCTGCACCAGGCCACGGCCGGCATCCTGCAGATCAAGCCCGCCTGGCGCTTCACTCTGGCCAGGCAGATCCCCCTCAGCGCGCAGGCCCAGGCCGTGCAGGCGGAGGTGATGGGGTTGTGCGAGGAGGTCTTCTCGAAACTGCTGGGGCCCGGCGCCGACCTCGTCTGGGCCAGGCAGGTCTATCTCGCACTGCTGGGGGAGGCCGCGCACGGCGGCACTCCCCCAGGTCAGGACGCTGACGCGGTGGCGAAGAAGGTGATCGACACCCTCCTGCACGGCGTTCAGCGGACGGCGTAGGCGCGGATCACCTCCTGCGTCACGGTGTTGCCGTTCACGTCGGAGGCGTTGAGCCGCAGCGAGACGAAGCCGGAGCGGGCCCGGTCGAGCGTCGCCCGGTAGGCTCCCTCGCCCCTGTCACGCAGGCGGGCCGGCTTCCAGGTGGCGCCGTCGTCGTACGACACCTCCAGCGAGACGTCCTCGATCGCGCTGCGCTCAGCGCCCTCCTGGTGGCGCACGCTCAGGTCGAGCGTGCGGGACCTGGCCTGGTTCGTCAGGTCCACCGGCGCGTCGAACGAGGCCACCAGCAGCGGGATCACTGCGGTCTCCCGCTGCGAGGCGAACGTCCACACGCCGCGGGTGCGGGTGGACAGCTTCGCCCACGGCGACTCGTTCGCCACGTCGTACTCGATCCGGTACGCCGCCTTCTCCGGTGCCAGCGTGCCCGACCCGGCGGGCAGGTAGTTCGTCTGCCAGAGCAGCGTTTCGCCCTGGTAGAGCCGGAAGTCGGTCTTCAGGCCGTGCTCGAACAGGCTCGTGTAGGCCTCGCCGTAGTTGCCGCCCGCGTCCACGAAGCCCTGCATCGACACCCGCAGCTTGTCGCCCTCCCTGCGCAGCGGGTTGCGCGGGTTGACGCCGGGCAGCAGCGGCTGCTTGAACACGGTGCGGCTGACCCGCTCCCCCGCCTCGTACGAGCGCATCTCCGGCGCCGCGACGCCCATCCTGAAGACGTCCTCGCGCGGCCACAGGTTGTTGTAGGGGCGCTCCGGCGTCACCGCCGACGTGCTCCAGCGCAGGTCAGGATCAGGGGTGACGTAGTCCACGCGGGTGCGCGGCACGTGCGCCATGGGATGGTTCGTGGAGATCGACACCTGGTCCCACGGCTCGAAGACGTAGCGGGCCTCGTTGACCGTCACGTCGTCGGCGAGCTGGCTGTGGTAGCCGGTCTCGACCCTGGCCTGCGACCTGGCGCGCACCGTGTACGTCAGCGAGTCGCGCACCCTGCCCTGCTCGCGCAGCAGCAGGTCGTACACGTACGGGCTGGCCACGATGCCCTTGGCGACGATCGGCACCGGCAGGCGGCGCAGCCGTTCGAGGAGCTTGAGCCCCTCCTCGTGGGTCAGCCGCACGGTCGGCACGGCCAGCTTGACTCCGCCGCCGCCGGTGGTGACGTCGGAGCCGGGCCGGTCGCTGTAGACGGCCACCATGGCGGCGCCGGCCGCGGCGGCGGCGTTCGCCTGGGCGGAGACCGCGACTCCCTCGGTGCGGCGGATGACGGCGAGCTTGCCGCGCAGGTCGCGGCCCTTCAGCTCACCGGCGCTGCCCCGGCCGGCGTCCACGGCCAGGAGCAGGCGGGTGCCGTCCAGGCGCGGGTACTCGGTGGCGAAGTCGCTAAACATGACCGGGTCCACATACTCGGGGTTCAGGTCGAGCCCGAGCGTGGAGAAGGCGATCTCCGGGGCCTTGAGCCGCCAGCGGGTGGAGACCACGAACGTGCCCTTGGTGACCTTCTTCGTCGGCTGGACGAACAGGCGCTCCTCGACCTGCCCGCCGGGCGTGATCGTGGTGCCGCCGCGCAGCGCCGTCCCCTGCTCGCCCGCCCGATACCACATGAGGGCGGCGGCGGCTCCGGTGTTGCGCTTCGTCTCGTGGTCGGGCGTCTCGACCTTGACCTCGACGGCCTTGCGGGCGTCCAGCACGACCTCGGTGTTCCCGGTGATCCGCAGCTCCGGGTCGCCGACGAGGCTCTCGTGCAGCGGCTTGCCGCCGGTGGTGCTGTCCTGCGTGGCCGGCATGGTGAAGATGTGGCCGAGCACCGAGTACGTGCCCGGCTTGACCAGCAGGCAGGTGCCCGAGCCGTACTTGGCGTCGGTGCACGGCTGGGCGGGGTCGCCGGGGAGCAGGCGGCCGACCAGGGTGCCCTCGTCCAGGTTCAGCACGGTGAAGCCGCCCCGGCCGGTGCGGCCGTCCCTGGCGATGCCGCGTACGCGCAGCTCGACCAGCTTCTCCTGGACGCTCGCGGTCAGCAGCGTGCGGACGCCCGCCGCCGTCAACTCCTGGCGCAGCAGGCCCTCCTCGCCCGCCTTCAGCGTGACCTTCGCCTCTGCGGTGCCGCCCGCCGGGACGGTGAGCGTGGCCGGCTCGACGGTGAACGCGTCACCGGCGGTCAGCGGCAGCTCGGCGGGGGTCTGGCCGAGGTTGCGGTAGCCGATGGTGAGCGTCTTCTGCTCGCCGGTGGTGAGCCGGCCGAAGTTCAGCGAGCCCGCCGAGGCCACCACCGTGCCCTTGACCGCGGCGGCCACGTCGATGCGGCCCGCGCCCTGCGCGTCCACCGGGATGTCGCCGCCCGGCTCGGCGGTCGCCATGAGCAGGGACTTCAGCTCGTTCGCGGCGATGCCGGGGCGGGCCTGGCGCAGCAGCGCCGCCGCGCCCGCGACGTGCGGGGTGGCCATCGACGTGCCGGACATCGCGACCCGGCCGCCGCCCGCCTTGGCTGCGGTGATGTCCACGCCGGGCGCGGTGACGTCGGGCTTGACGGCCTGGTCGGCCACGACCGGGCCCCTGCTGGAGAACGGGGCGAGGTGGTCCTGCTTGTCGACCGCGCCGACGGTCAGCGCCTCGGGGGCGTCGCCGGGGGTGCCCACGCACGCGTCGCAGCCGTCATTGCCCGCGGCCACCACGAACAGCGTCCCGTACTGCTCGGTGAGCCGGGTGACCGCCTCGGTGAGCGGGCCGCCCGCCTCCTGGCCGCCCAGGCTCAGGTTGACGACCTCGGCGTGCTTCTCGCCGGCCGCCCACTCCATGCCGTCGATGATCCAGGAGAGCTGGCCGTAGCCGTCGGCGCCCAGCACCCGCCCGTTGAGCAGCTTCACGCCGGGCGCCACGCCGGACGCCGTGCCCGCCACGTGGGTGCCGTGGCCGTGCGGGTCGCCCGTGGTGTTCTCGCCGGTGAAGTCGCGCTGGTCGGCGACCTTGCCGGCCAGGTCGGCGTGGGCGGCGTCCATGCCGGTGTCGAGCACCGCCACGGTGGTGCCCGCGCCGTCGTAGCCGGCGGCCCACGCCTCGGGCGCGCCGATCTGCGGCAGGCTCTCCTCCAGCACCGGCCGCACCTCGCGGTCCAGCCAGACCTTCGCCACCCCGGCCAGCGGCGCCGCGGCCCGCTGCGCCGCCGGGGCGGCCAGCTTGGCCAGCTCCGCGCCGAACGCCGCCGCGTCCTTCGCCGCCACCCGCACGCCCGCGCCGCCGATGCTCTCCAGCGTGCGCACCTGCTCGACGCCCGGCAGCGCGGCCTTGGTGGCGTTCGGCGAGGCGTACGTGAGGATCAGCGGGATGGCCGCCCCGTAACCCTGCTCGGCCAGGGCCGTCACGTTGAACAGCTCGGTGTCGAGCCGCTCGGGCACCAGGGCGGCGACGTCGTCGGGGATGACCGTCGTGCCGCGCCCGGTCTCCAGCACCTGGAACGTCGGCACGGAACCGTCGGCCCTGGGCGCGGGGGTGACCGTCACCGTGCTGTGCTCGCCGTCCACGGCCCGCACCAGCACCCGGTCACCGGTGATCAGGGTGATCTCGCCGCCGTCCGCCTCCGCCGTGAACGCCACCGCCGCAGCGGTAGCGGCGTACGCGCCGGGAACCGAGAGCGGCGAGGCCGCCATGGCCGCCACGACGGCCATCACCATCCCCCGCCTTAAGCCACGCATGGACGACCTCCAGAGCATCGGTAAGCACGAATACCGAATTCCTAGTCACCCTGAGCTGGCGGTGTCTATCTTTTTTGGGTGGCTACATCCAGACTT
This sequence comes from Nonomuraea monospora, assembly GCF_039531895.1. Classification (NCBI taxonomy): domain Bacteria; kingdom Bacillati; phylum Actinomycetota; class Actinomycetes; order Streptosporangiales; family Streptosporangiaceae; genus Nonomuraea; species Nonomuraea monospora. The sequence continues at coordinate 139,411 of NZ_BAAAQX010000023.1, read as the reverse complement.
GTCGTAAATCCGCCACGCGTGAGTTGGCTAACGAACACGCCCCGTTTACAGTGATCCCACCATGGACACAGGAATGCTCGACGTTCCCGGCGCCAGGCTCTACTACGAGGTCCGTGGCTCAGGGCCGGTGCTCCTGGTGATGCTCGGCGGCAGCACCGACCCGGCCATGGCCGCCCCGCTGGCCGAGATCCTGTCCGCCCGCTACACCGTCATCACCTACGACCGGCGCGGCTACTCCCGCAGCCCCCTGTCACAGCCCTTCGGCGGACATCCCGTCGAACAGCACGCCTCCGACGCCCTCCACCTCCTCGACGCCGCCGGGCCCGCCCCCGCCTGCCTCTTCGCCACCCACGCGGGCGCGCTGATCGCCTTCGACCTGCTGGCCCGCCGTCCTGAGCGGGTGCGGCGGCTCGTGGCGCACGAGCCTCCCGTCTACGAGCTGCTGCCGGACGCCGAACGCTGGCGCCTCATGACGGCCGAGGCGCTCGACCGGTTCGAACGCGAGGGCGCCGGGCCCGCCATGCGCCTGATGGGCGAGGAGACCGGCATGGCGGCCCCCGGCCCGCCCGGTCCCGGCCTGCCGGAGTGGCTGCGCGACATGCTGACCAGGATCGCGGCCAACGCCGAGCCGAACCTGCGCCACGAGCTGCGCGCCTTCAGCCGTTACCTTCCGGACGCGGCGGCGCTGCGGGAGGCTCCCCTGGTGGTGGCGTACGGGGCCGAGGACCAGGGCACACTCTTCCACCGCACCACGCTGGCCGTGGCCGGGCACCTGGGCAGGTACGCCGTGGAGCTGCCCGGCGACCACGTCGGCTACCTACGCCAGCCGGCCGCCTTCGCCGAGGCCTTGCACGCCTGCCTGTCGGCTTGACGTGCGCGGCCTCGCCCGCGACTCAGTCCAGGGTGATGCCCTCGCGCCGCAGGTCCTCGACGATGCCGTCCACCAGCCGGGTGGCCACCGTGTGGTGCAGCCGGCCGTCGTCGCGCAGCTCCCGCACGGCCGGCACCGGGTCGGGGTCGGCGAACAGCCGCTCGTCGAAGTAGTCCACCGGGCGGCCCGTCGGGTCGACGGTCCACCAGGAGGCCTCCAGCGCGATGCCGTTCGGGTCGCTGAAGTAGATGGAGCGCAGGAAGCCGTGGTCGATGACGTCCGTCACCTCGCAGCCGTGCGCCTTGAGCCGGTCGCGCAGCCGCAGCAGCGCGTCCTCGTCCGGCAGGTGCAGCGCCAGGTGGTCGAACTGCGCCGCCTTCGCGTACGGCACGCCGGCCGGTTTGGCGAAGCTGTCGAGCTCCTGGTCGGTGTATTCGAAGAAGGCGACGGTGTTGCCCGTGCCCACTTCGAAGAAGTAGTGCTTGAACGCGGGGACGGCGAGGGTGGTGACGAGGCGGGCGTCGAGCACGCCGTGCCAGAAGCGCACGGTGGCGTCCATGTCCGAGGTCACCAGGGCGAGGTGGTGCACGCCGCGCCAGTGCACCGTTTCCGGGGTCGCAGCCATGCGTCAAACGTACGCCTTTCAACTATCCCCGTTAAGGGACACATCCCTGCCGTACGACCGTTTGATCCATTGCCCTCGCGCCGACAGCGTGCCTAACGTGCTGTTGGCCACTGCCTGACTCACTGCCTGACCGATGAGGAGCCCTCCCTGATGCATGACGACCGCAACCTGGTCGAAGCCCGGCTCAAGCGCGTTCTGGACGAGCGGATCCGCCCGGCGATCTACCCCGAGTCCGTCCCCCTGGAGGTGGCCGTCTGGCATGCGCCCGACGAGCCGGTGCCGGTGGCGGAGGGGCTGGCGGCCGTGCCGGAGCCGATCGCGGTGGGCCGGGCGTGGGGCAGGCCGTGGGGTACGAGCTGGTTCACCGTCACCGGCACCGTCCCGATGGAGTGGAGCGGCCGGAACGTGGAGGCGATCCTGGATCTCGGCTTCGACGCGGACAAACCGGGCTTCCAGTGCGAGGGGCTGGTCTACCGGCCCGACGGCACGCCGGTGAAGGGGCTCAACCCGCGCAACCAGTGGGTGCGGATCGGCGAGCCGGTCGAGGGCGGCGAGGAGGTGCGGCTGCACATTGAGGCCGCGTCGAACCCGATCATTCTGGGTCACAACGAGTTCCGTCCGACGGCGATGGGCGACAAGGCGACGGCGGGCGGCGATCCGCTGTACCTGCTGACCCGCATGGACCTGGCCGTCTTCGACAGGACGGTGTGGGACCTGGTGATGGACCTGGAGGTGCTGGGCGAGCTGATGCTGGAGCTGCCGGTCGACAGTGCCCGCCGCTGGGAGCTGCTGCGCGCCGTGGAGCGGGCGCTGGACGCGGTGGATCTGCAGGACGTCGGCGGTACGGCGACGGCGGCCAGGGCGGAGCTGGCCGGGGTGCTGGCCTCGCCGGCCGTGCCGTCGGCGCACCGGATCAGCGCGGTCGGGCACGCGCACATCGACTCGGCGTGGTTGTGGCCGCTGCGTGAGACGGTGCGCAAGGTGGCCCGTACGACGTCCAACATGACGGCGCTGCTGGAGGACGAGCCGGACTTCGTGTTCGCGATGTCGCAGGCCCAGCAATGGGCGTGGGTGAAGGAGCACCGGCCCGAGGTGTGGGCGAAGGTGACCAAGGCGGTGGCGGCGGGCAGGTTCGTCCCGGCGGGCGGCATGTGGGTGGAGTCCGACACGAACATGCCGGGCTCGGAGGCGATGGCCCGGCAGTTCGTGCACGGCAAGCGGTTCTTCATCGACGAGTTCGGCGTGGACAACGAGGAGGTGTGGCTGCCGGACACGTTCGGGTTCGCGGCCGGGCTGCCGCAGATCATCAAGGCGGCCGGGTCGAAGCGGCTGCTCACGCAGAAGATCTCGTGGAGCCAGACGAACACGTTCCCGCACCACACGTTCCTGTGGGAGGGCATCGACGGGACGCGGATCTTCACGCACTTCCCGCCGGTCGACACCTACAACTGCTCGATGCGGGGCGGGGAGCTGGCGCACGCGGCGCGCAACTTCAAGGACAAGGGCGTGGCCCGCCACTCCCTGGCCCCGACGGGGTGGGGCGACGGCGGCGGCGGCACGACGCGGGAGATGGTGGCCAAGGCGGCCAGGGTGCGCGACCTGGAGGGCTCGCCCAAGGTCACCTGGGAGACGCCGGCGGAGTTCTTCGCCAAGGCAGAGGCCGAGTATCCGCAGCCGCCGGTGTGGGTCGGCGAGCTGTACCTGGAGCTGCACCGCGCCACGCTGACCAGCCAGGCCAAGACCAAGCAGGGCAACCGGCGCAGCGAGTCGCTGCTGCGCGAGGCCGAGCTGTGGGCCGCGACGGCGGCGGTGCGGGCGGGCCACCCTTACCCGTACGAGCGGCTCGACCGGATCTGGAAGACGGTGCTGCTGCACCAGTTCCACGACATCCTGCCGGGGTCGTCGATCGCGTGGGTGCATCGGGAGGCGCGCAGGACGTACGAGATCGTGGCGGGCGAGCTGAACGAGATCATCGACGGCGCCCAGCGGGCGCTGACGGGGGACGGTCCGGGCGAGCTGACGTTCAACGGCGCCCCGCACGCCCGCGACGGCGTCCCCGCGGGCGGCGCTGCGCCCGCTGCCAGGCCGTCCGCCGCGGTGGCGCGCGCCCGCGAGGGCGGCGGCTTCGTCCTGGAGGACGAGCTGATCAGGGTGGGGATCGACGGGCGCGGGCTGGTCGTGTCGGCCTTCGACCTGCGGGCGGGCAGGGAGACGGTCGCGCCGGGACGCGCGGCGAACCTGCTCCAGCTCCACCAGGACTTCCCGAACAAGTGGGACGCCTGGGACGTGGACGAGTTCTACCGCCACACGGTCACCGACCTCACCGAGGCGCGCGACGTCCGGCTGGAGGGCGACGGCGTGGTGGTCGAGCGCTCGTTCGGCGCGTCGTCGGTGACGCAGCGGCTCACGGTCACCGGCGGACGGCTGGAGATCGGCACCGAGGTCGACTGGCACGAGACGGAGAAGTTCCTCAAGCTGGCCTTCCCGCTGGACGTGCGCGCCGACCGGTACGCCGCCGAGAGCCAGTACGGCCACTCCTTCCGCGCCACCCACACGAACACGAGCTGGGAGGCGGCCAAGTTCGAGGCGTGCAACCACCGTTTCGTGCACGTGGAGGAGCCGGGCTGGGGCGTGGCGGTGGTCAACGACTCCACCTACGGCCACGACGTGACCCGCGAGGTGGACGAGCACGGCACGACCACGACGCTGCGCGTCTCGCTGCTGCGCGCCCCGCGCTTCCCCGACCCGGAGACCGACCAGGGCACGCACCGCTTCCGGCACGCGCTGGTGCCGGGCGCGGCGATCGGCGACGCGGTCCGCGAGGGGTACTTCATCAACCTGCCCGAACGCCGCGTGCCCGGCGCGGGCACGGTCGAGCCGCTGGTCACGGTGGACGACGACGCCGTGGTGGTGACGGCGGTGAAGCTGGCCGACGACGAGAGCGGCGACGTGATCGTCCGCTTCCACGAGTCGCGCGGCGGCCGGGCCGGGGCGACCCTGCGTGCCGCGTTCCCGGTCGCGCAGGTCGTCACGACGGACCTGCTGGAGCGGCCAACGGGCGAGCCGCGCGCCCAGGGAGGTGAGATCCCGGTGACGCTGCGGCCGTTCGAGCTGGTGACCCTGAGGCTCAAGCGCGCCTGATCACCCGCCTCAACCGCTGACGAGGGTGCCCAGGCGAGGCGCGTACGTGGCGTGGAAGACCAGCGAGGCCGCGCCGATCGCGGCGGCGTCAGCCGCGATCGGCGAGGTCTCCACCCTGACCCCGTGCAGCCGCCTGGCCAGCGGACGCTCCGTCACGGCCCGCGCGATCACCTCCCGGTAGATCTCCCCGACCTCCCGCAGCGCGGGCCCGCCGAGCACGAGCAGGTCGATGTCCAGCATGTTCACCACGCTCACGGCGGCGTCGGCGAGCCGCTGCGCCACCCGTTCGATCACCCGGCGGGCCTCCGGCTCGCCGACGGCCGCCGCCGCGCAGATGGCGGCGTGGTCGGCGCCGCTGCCGAGCGCGGCCTCGATGGCGCTCGGGCAGCACACGGCCTCCACGCACCCCCGGTTGCCGCAATAGCACTCGGGCCCCTCCGGCTCCACCGTGATGTGCCCGAACTCGGCGGCGTTGAGCGAGCTGCCCCGGTAGACCTGGTTGTCCAGGATGAGCCCGCCGCCGATGCCGGTGCCCAGGTAGAGGTAGGCGAAGCCGGGGGCGGAGCGGGCGATGCCCGCCCAGCGCTCGCCGATGGCCGCCGCCGTGGCGTCGTTGTCGACGGTCACGGGGAAGCGGGTGTACTCCTGCAGCAGCCCCTTGATCGGCACCCGGTCCCAGCCGGGCAGCCGCGGCGGCGACACCATCACGCCGTCGGCGTCCAGCGGCCCGGGGCAGGCCAGCCCCACGCCGAGCACCTTGCCGTCGGGCACCCCCGCCTCCCGCAGGATCCTGCGGGCCGCCCTGGCCATCCGGCGGATCACCGCGTCGGGCCTGGTGCGGGGGCGTAAGGGCAGGTGCAGCCGGGTGACGGGGCGGCCCGCCAGGTCGGCCAGCACGAACGACAGCTCCTGCGGGTCGAAGTGCACGCCGACCGCGTAGCCGGCGCGGGCGTCCACGCGCAGGATCGTCCTGGGCTTGCCGCCACTCGACGGCGCGGAGCCGTCCTCGACGACCAGGCCCTCCTCCAGCAGCCTGCGCACGATCACCGACACGGTCTGGGCGGTGAGTCCGGTCACGGCGGCGATCTGCACCCGGCTGATGCCGTCGGACGCCTGGATGGCCTCCAGCACGACGGCGCGGTTGTAGCTGCCTACCTTGGGCAGGTTCGTGCCCTGCTGCATGTGAGCAATATCACCACAGAGTGTTGACTTAGTAAATCAAAAAGATTTACGTTCTCCAGCAACCCAAGGAAACAAGGGGAGGCCGTGATGAGACGGAGCCTGGCTGGTTCCCTCGTGTTGTTGACAGCGCTGACAGCCGCGGGTTGCGGTGGCGGCGCCACGCAGGAGGCGTCCGGAGCCAAGGAGCTCGAAGTCCTCTACAAGGTGGAGCCGACGTGGCCGCATCTGGAGAAGGTGCTCCGCGACGCGAAGAAGCAGTACGAGACCGCCCACCCCGGAGTCACGATCAAGCTGACGCCGGTGCAGGGCAACAACGAGGCCTACTACACGAAACTGGCGCTGCTGAACCGTTCGCCCGACTCGGCGCCCGACGTCTACCTGCACGACACGTTCCAGGTCAACGCGGACGTCGCGGCGGGCAAGCTGGCCCCGCTCGACGACTACCTGACCAAGTGGCCCGACTGGACCGCCCAGTTCCCCGACTCGGTCAAGGAGGCGGCCAAGGGCATCGACGGCAAGATCTACGGCGTGCCCATCAGCACGGACACGCGCGGCCTCTGGTACCACAAGGACGTCTTCGCCAAGGCCGGCCTGCCCGTCCCGTGGGAGCCGAAGAGCTGGAACGACGTCCTGACCGCCGCCCGCACGATCAAGCAGAAGGTGCCGGACGCCGTCCCGTTCAGCATGTACTCCACCAAGATCCACGGTGAGGCGTCCACCATGCAGGGCTTCGAGATGCTCCTGTACGGCACCCCCGGCGGCACCCTCTACGACGACACGCAGAACAAGTGGGTGGCCGGCGGCAAGAACTTCACCGACGCCCTGACCTTCATCAACACCGTCTACCGCGAGGAGCTCGGCCCCAAGCAGGCCGACGCGCACAACGCCAAGCTCGCCGACAAGGTCAACCTGGAGTGGTTCCCCGCCGGCAAGATCGGCATCTCGCTCGACGGCGCGTGGACGGCGGCGGCCTGGAAGCCGACCAGCACCAAGCCGTGGCCCGAGTGGCAGCAGAAGGTCGGCTGGACGGCCATGCCGACGCAGAACGGCGAGGAGCCCGGCGCGGTCAGCATGTCGGGCGGCTGGGTGATGGCGATGAGCTCCTACGCCAAGCTCAAGCAGGAGGCGTTCGACTTCATCACGGTGGCCACCAACAAGGAGAACTCGCTGACGTACTCCGTGAGCACCGGCGACCTGGCGCCGCGCAAGGACGTCGCGGCCGACCCGAAGTACACCGCCGACAACCCGAGCGTGAAGTTCTTCACCGACCTGGCCGAGGTGACGCACTACCGGCCGGCGTACGAGGCGTACCCGAAGGTGTCGGCGCAGGTCCAGGAGGCCATGGAGGCGGTCACCACCGGCTCGCGCAGCCCTGAGGAGGCCACCGCCGCCTACGCCAAGGCGCTGCCAGGAGCCGTCGGGGGCGCCGACAAGGTCCTGGCCCGATGACGATCGCCACAGCGCCGTCGCCGGCCGTGACGGGCACGCCGCCAGGCGGCCCGGCACGGCGGCGGCGGGTGCTGCGCTGGCTGCTCCCGATGGCCCCCGCGCTGGTGCTGCTGGCGCTGTTCCTGGCGGGCCCCATCCTGTGGAGCGTCTACATCGCCTTCACCAACGAGACCCTGACCGGCTCCGCCTCGGTGAACTCGCAGTTCGTGGGGTTCGACAACTTCACGAGGATGTTCGACGACCCGAACTTCGTCAACTCCTTCCTGCTCACGTTCGTCTTCGTCATCGGCTCGGCCGTGATCGGCCAGAACACCCTCGGCCTGATCATCGCCCTCCTCCAGCGCGGCCGCGGCCGGGTGACGCGCAGCGTCGTCAACGGCGTGGTCATCGGCGCCTGGGTGATGCCCGAGATCGTCGCCGCCGCCTGCTGGTTCTCGTTCCTGTCGGAGGACGGCACGCTCAACACCGTCCTCGGCATCTCGCAGGAATGGCTCTACACCGCGCCGATGCTCGCCGTCATCCTGGCCAACGTCTGGCGCGGCACCGCCTTCTCCATGCTGGTGTACTCGGCCGCGCTCTCGGAGGTGCCGCCCGACCTGGTGGAGGCCGCCGCGGTGGACGGGGCGAGCCCCCTGCGGCGGCTGCTGCACATCACGCTGCCGCTGATCCGCCGCTCGATCATGTCGAACCTCATGCTGATCACCCTCCAGACGCTGGCCAGCTTCGGCCTCATCTACGCCCTGACCGGCGGCGGCCCGGGAACCGCCAGCCAGACCACCCCGCTCTACATGTACGAGCAGGCCTTCCGCTACTTCGAGATCGGCTACGGCTCGGCCATCGCGCTGGTCATGCTCGTCATCGGGGCGCTGTTCTCGCTCGTCTACCTGCGGCTGATCAAGGTGGAGGACGCATGACCCGGATCGCCGCCAGGGGCGCGGCCCTGCTGTCGCTGCTCGTCATCACGCTGGCCTTCCTCGGGCCCTTCCTGTGGGTGCTCGTCTCCTCGGTGCAGCCCGAGGCGTCGCTCTCCGCCACCCCGACGTTCACCTTCTCCCTGGCCAACTTCCAGGCCGTGCTCACCTGGGAGACGATCATCCTCCCGCTGATCAACTCGGTCGTCATCTCAGGCTCCACGGCCCTCCTCACCGTGCTGGTGGCGGGGCTGGCCGCGTACCCGCTGTCGCGCTACCAGCTCCGCTACCGCCGCCACTTCATGCTGACCCTGCTGTTCACCACGGGCCTGCCGGTCACGGCGATCCTCGTGCCCGTCTACGCGATGTTCTTCCGGTTCAACCTGTACGGCTCCGTGCCGGCGATGGTGCTGTTCCTGACGGCCAGCTCGCTGCCGTTCTCGATCTGGATGATGAAGAACTTCATGGACGGGGTACCGGTCAGCCTGGAGGAGGCCGCCTGGGTGGACGGCGCCGGCTGGGTGCAGTCACTGCGCGCCGTGGTCGGGCCGTTGATGGCGCCGGGGATCGCGGTGGTGGCCATCTTCGTGTTCGTGGGGCAGTGGGGGAACTTCTTCGCGCCGTTCGTCCTGCTCGACACGCCGGAGAAGCAGCCTGCGGCCGTCACCATCTACACGTTCTTCTCCACGTACGGGCAGGTGGCTTATGGGCAGCTCGCGGCGTTCTCGGTGCTTTATACGGCGCCTGCGGTGATTCTGTACGTGGCGGTCAACAAGTATCTGGCGGGGTCGTTCAACTTCGGCGGGTCGGTGAAGGGCTAGGGACGAGGCCGAGAGCATGGCGATGTTGCCACGCCCTGGCTATGCACGTACGCCCGCCCTCGACCAAGGTGACGTCCGCGAGGCAACGCGCGACCGTCTCCTCGTCCAGAGGCCAGCCCTGGAAGCTGCCGGTCGCGCGGCGGCGCGGGGACGGCAACTCGAGCATGCCTTCGGCGTTCTTCGCCACCATGCCGCTGAAGATCCGGTCGAAGGTCCGCGCGTTGAAGACGCAGACGATCCGGAGGCTGGCCTTCCAGGAGACGGGATGAAGCCTGACGTCCAGCAGGTACGCGCGGACGGCACCACGGCGGTAGGCCTGCCCCAGCTCCTTGAACGGGCTCTCACCGGCGTAGTCGAGGGGAGCCCCGGTGCGGAATCGGGCTTCCTCCATGCCCAGGAGTTCCTCGGCGTACTCGCGCGTCATGGCCCGCCAGAGGTCGAGGTCGGCTCCCGCGGCGAGCCTGGAGTCGTCGGAGGGCTGGAACTCGCCGGCGGGGATGAGGCTGGTGACGTTGTTCCCACTGGCCACGCACTCGTTCCGGCGATGCAGGAAGAAGGTGGAGCCGCCCGGCGCCCGGCGCACGGTCAGGACGCTGAAGCCGATCGCGCAGTGTCGTGCACGCAGGTCGAACGGGTCGCCGAGTCGTCGCCGATAAGGCCCGCCGACATCACGCCCCGAGGTCTTCCGGTATCGCTCGGCCGCCTCGTGCAGGAGCCCTCCCCACGAGTCGAAGCCGTTCAGGTAGCGCATGAGACACACGGAGAGACGCAGGTGGCCGGCATCGGTGCGGGTGACGTCGAGCAGCCGATAACTGGTTCCGTTGAACCAGTGGGCAGGGCGGTCATGCGCGGTGACCGCCTCGCTGTACGAGTCGAGACGCCTCCCGGTGCTGTCGAACGGCCACAGGCGCTTCATAGCGTCGAGGTGCGGGGGTGGCTCAGGCGGTTCAGGAAGGAGGGCGAAGGTCACCCCGTCCAGCGGGATCGGCTTCTCGAGTAACCATTCGGGCCGGTAGAAGCCGGGAACGTTCGGATCCGCTCCGGGGAGATCCGGATGCCGGCGCGCCGCCACGGGAGCCAGTAGTTTCTCGTTCGTCTTCAGCCATCTGCGCGTCCGCATGAAGCGGTCGATGCTCTTACGTCTCCTGGCCTCACGTGCCTGCCCTCGCCCGAGCAGGACCGAAACCGTGATGCCCGCCAGCCCGAGAACGATCCCGAGCGCCACTTCCAGCATTGCCCCATCCGCCCGCGTCTCGACGATCGCACCGCGGGATCTCCCGCGGCTCAGTGGCCTGCCGGCCACCCCACCAGCAAGCCACTGCGCCACGGCCCGAAGCTAGATCCGGAAGAACAGATTCAGGTACCGGTCGGCGACCCGCAGATCACCGCGCACCGTCCCCGAGTTGCTCCGCCCGAACGTCGTGAGCACCATGCTCCCGGCGTCGAACTCGATGACCGCCGGCAGCCCCTCCAGCCCCCCAGGCTCGTACGTCATCCCCCGCGCCCCCACCGAGACCCGGAAGTCACCCCCGTTGACCCCGCCCACCCGGATCCCGATCTCGAACGGCGTCAGATCCGCCCCCTGCCGGATCGTGGACTGCCACAGCACGAACATGAACGGCACGAGCAGGTCGGCCGCCTCCCCCGGCAGCCCGTGCGCCCGCCCGCTCCCCTGCCGGACGTCCCACGAGTGGACCGCGTAGTCCATGAGCTGCCCCGCCGCGTAGAAGTACGCGGGCAGCGGCCCCATGTAGAAGTGCGGGACGGTCAGCCCGGCCCACTCGTCCTCGCCGAGCCTCCGCAGGATGGTCTGCATCCGCTCGAAGTCGGCCTTGAGCCGGTCGAGGAGCTCCTTCTGCGGCACTCCGCGCAGTGCGAGCGCCTGGGCGTTGACCCGGTCGCCCATGCCGGCCAGCCCGTACGCCGTCCCGGGGTCACCTCCGCCGCGGGCGGCGTCGAAGGCGGCGAAGTAGCCTTCTGTCGTGTCGACGATGTGCGCGACCACGTCGCGCGTGGTCCAGCCCGTGCAGGCGGTCGGCGCCTCCCAGGCCTCCTCCGGTTCGGCGAGCGCGAAGAGCCGCTCGGCCTCCTCCCGGACGACTCGCAGGATCGTGTCCTTTCCCGCGTACGAGGTGGCATCCCATTCGTTCATGCCGTTCACCTCCTACGGCGAACGACAGACCTCGACGGTTTAAATGTCAATGTTCCGGGCGGAGAGAATCCCCTGGGGCGGGTGCCGATGCCGGGCGGGCAGGCGGGCAGGCCCCAGGGGATCCCCGATTCAGGCGCCCCGATCAGGCACAGGTGTAGCCGGATGGCGTCTGCGTGTTGCCGGTCGGGCGGTTGACCTGGTAGCCGAACGAGGTGGCGGCGTTCGGCGCCAGGTTGCCGTTGTAGGAGGCGTTCCTGGCGGTGACGGTCTGGCCGCTGACGGTCAGGGTGGCGTTCCACGACCCGGCGAGCGTGTGGCCGGCGGGCAGGGTGAAGGTGACGGTCCAGCCGGTGATCGCCGACGAGCCGCTGTTGGTGACGGTGACGGGCTGGACGACGTAGCCGTTGTTCCACTGGCTCTGCACGGTGCCCGCGGCGGTGCAGCCGCCGCCGGCGGGGCCGGACTGCGTGGTGAACGTGGCGAGCGCCGAGTTGGCGGACAGGTTGCCCGCCCCGTCACGGGCGCGCACGTACACCTGGTACTGGGTGTTCGGGGTGAGCCCGGTGAGGTTGATCGAGTTGGTCGTGCTCTGGCCGAGCTGCGTGTCCGTCGTGCCCTGCTCCCGGTAGACGTTGTAGCCGGCCAGGCCGCTGCCGCCGCTGTCGGTGGAGGCGGTCCAGGTCAGCGTGGCCGAGTTGGACGTCACGCTGCTCGCCGCCGGCGTGCCCGGCGTGGTCGGCGGGGTGGGGTCGGTGGTGGTGCCGCCCGCAAGCGCGTCGTGCACGGCGGTGTAGGACGGCTTCTGCTGGTAGTTCTCGTCGTAGATCAGTGCGGCGCCCTGGCCGGAGAACGTGTCCGGCACCCAGGAGTACTTGTCCGTGAAGCCCCAGATCGTCACGCCCGCGCAGGCGGTGACGGCGTTGCAGGCGTTGACCACGTTGCGGTAGTAGGTGGCCTGGGTGGTGTCCTTGGTGGTGTCCCTGGGCATCTGCATGCGCACGTCCAGCTCGGTGACCCGCACCTGGACGCCGAGGTCGGCGAAGCGCTGCATGTTCTGCTGGATGTCGCTGGGGAAGCCGTACTGGATGGCCAGGTGCCCCTGGAAGCCCACGCAGTCGACCGGCACGCCCTGCTGGCGCAGCGAGGAGACCAGGTTGTACATCGCGGTGCTCTTGGCGTTGATGCCCTCGACGTTGTAGTCGTTGATGCACAGCCGGGCGTTGGGGTCGGCGGCGCGGGCGGCGCGGAAGGCGTCGGCGACGTAGCTCTGGCCGAGCGTGTTGTACCAGAAGGAGGTGCGCCAGCCGCCGTTGTCGTCGAAGATCTCGTTGACCACGTCCCAGGAGACCACGGTCGCGTTGTCGGCGTAGCGGCCGACGACCTGGCTGATGTGGTTCTGGATCGCCGAGCGCATGGCGGTGGCGCCGAGGCTCTGCACCCAGCCTGGCGTCTGCTGGTGCCAGATCAGGGTGTGGCCGTGGACCTGCTGGTTGTTCTGGGTGGCGAAGTTGACGATGGCGTCGGCGCCGGAGAAGTTGAACTGGTTCTGGCTGGGCTCGGTGGAGTCCCACTTCATCGCGTTCTCGGCGGTCACCTGGTTGAACTCGGTGGCCGCGATCGTGCGGTAGGAGGTCTCGTTCGACAGCGGGCTGGTGGCCAGCGCAGCGCCGATGAACTTGCTCCTGGCGGCGGCGTGGGTGCGCAGCGGCGCGGACGCCTGCGCCGGGGTGGCGGGCAGGAGGAAGACGGCGAACATCCCCACTAACGTGAGGAGTCGAAGAAGCTTGGACGAATGCACGGACATCTACCTCCGCACGAAAGTTTCGGCCGGTTGGAGATCGCATCGCAGACGGTATTGACATGCACGCGAACGGTCAATGGCAAGCCCACGCCGACGCTAAAGCAGCAGTTGGAAGCCAGAAACTATCGGTTCGGTAATGAAACTTTCATGACCGAAGGGTGCCCCCATGACCGTCTAGCGCGACGTACCGGCCGGTCGGTACTGTGAAATCTCCGGAATAATCGTCCATTGCGGGAGTTCTGCGTATGTCTCTTTCGCACGCCCAGGTCCAGGCCCAGCTCACCGCCCCAGGCCAGCTCTTCGAGATCGAGGAGATCGGCGACACCGGCGTACGCACCTGGAAGCATGCTCCCGCCCACTTTCGCGCCCTGCTGGAGATGAGCAGGTTCCACGGCGAGAAGGTGTTCCTGGTCTACGAGGACGAGCACATCACGTTCGAGGAGCACTTCCGCCGCGCCGCCACCCTCGCCTGCCGCCTGGTCGAGGAGTACGGCGTGACGAAGGGCGACCGGGTGGCCGTGGCGATGCGCAACTACCCCGAGTGGGTGGTCGCGTTCTCGGCCGCGCTGGCGGCGGGGGCGATCGCCGTACCGCTCAACGCCTGGTGGACGGAGGCCGAGCTGGCCTACGGCGTGCGCGACTCCGGAGCCAAGGTGCTGATCGCCGACGCCGAGCGCGCAGTCCGGCTGGCGGCGACCGGCGTGCCGATGATCGTCACCAGGGGTGAGGTGCCGGCGGGGGCGCGCGCGTTCGACGAGGTCATGGGCGAGGTCGTGGCGGACGTGAAGCTGCCCGACGTGGAGCTGGCCCCCGACGACCCGGCCACGATCTTCTACACCTCCGGCACGACCGGCAACCCGAAGGGCGCGCTCGGCAGCCACCGCAACATCGGCCAGTCGCCCATGACGGTCGCGTTCGGCCTCATGAAGGCCGTCGCCATGGCCGGCAAGGACGTCGGCGCCGCGGCGGGCACCCGCAGGATCACCCTGCTCACCGTCCCGCTCTTCCACGTCACCGGCTGCTTCTCCGCCATGACCACCACGATGTTCAGCGGCGGCGGCCTCGTGCTGATGTACAAGTGGGACCCCGAGCAGGCGCTGCGCCTCATCGAGCGGGAGCGCGTCACCGCGATGATCGGCGTGCCCACCAACGCCTGGCAGCTCATGTCCCACCCCGACTTCGGCAAGTACGACCTGTCATCCCTGGCCACCCTCGGCTACGGCGGCGCCCCCGCCCCGCCCAAGCTGCTGGAACGCATCACCACGAACCTCCCCAACCGCGCCCCCTCCAACGGCTACGGCATGACCGAGACCTCCGCCCTGGCCATCGGCAACGGCGGAGCCGACTACCAGGCCAAACCCGACAGCATCGGCCTGCCGTCCGCGGTCGTGGACGTGCGCGTGGTGGACCCGATGGGCAACGAGCTGCCGCCGGGCGAGGTCGGCGAGCTGTGCGTACGCGGCCCGAACGTCATCCTCGGCTACTGGAACAAGCCGGAGGCGACCGCGCAGACGTTCGTCGGCGGCTGGCTGCACACCGGCGACCTGGCCAAGATCGACGACGAGGGCTTCGTCTACATCGTGGACCGCGCCAAGGACATGGTGATCAGAGGCGGCGAGAACGTCTACTGCGCCGAGGTCGAGGCGGCCCTGTTCGAGCACCCGGCTGTGGACGACGCCGCCGTGATCGGCGTGCCGCACGACGAGCTGGGCGAGGAGGTCGGCGCGGTGGTCCGGCTGGCTCCCGGCAGGACGGTCGAGGTGCAGGAGCTGCAGGCGTTCCTGGCGGAGCGGATCGCCAAGTTCAAGATCCCGGTACACGTGTGGTTCCGGGACGGGGAGCTGCCCCGCAACCCCGGCGGCAAGATCCTCAAGACGCACCTGCGCCGGGAGGTCCTGGGCGTCTGACCCCCTTTCGCCAGGCAACGGCCGCCGTCCCCCTCCGGACGGCGGCCTTCGCTGTGACGACCCTCACAAATCCCCGTGTTCCCCTGCTCGGCGCGGGGATCATCGCCCCGCTTTACCTGGCGCGTAATCGCGGCCCCTACCCCTGGCCTGGCATCTTTCAGATGTCCGCACGAACGAGGCCATCCAAAAGGAGCCCGACATGACCGCCTTGACCGTCACCACCGACCGGATGAAGTTCCTGCGTCTCTCGCTGGCCGCCGACGCCGTCGTCACGGGCGGCAACGGGCTGGTCTACCTCGCCTTCGCCGGCCCGGTCGGCGCCCTGCTCGGCCCGGACACCGGCCTGCTGCGCGGCATCGGCGTCTTCCTGCTCGTGTACGGCGCCGCCGTCGGCTTCCTGGCCACCCGCCGCGCCATCAGCCCGGCCGCCACCAAGGCCGTCATCGCCATGAACATCATCTGGACCCTGGCCAGCGTCGCCGCCGTCGTCACCGGCGCGGCCGGCTTCACCACGATGGGCGCCGTCTGGGCCATCGCCCAGGCGCTGGTGGTCGCCGGGTTCGCCGAGCTGCAGATCACCGGCCTGCGCAAGAGCCGCGCCAACTGACCTGCGCAAGAGCCGCGCCACCTGAGACGACCTGGAAAAGAGACATCCCATGAACATCGTCGAGCGCTACATCGCCTGCTGGAACGAGACCGACCCCGAGACCCGCGCCAAGGCCGTCGCCGAGCTGTGGACCGAGGACGCCACCTACACCGACCCGCTCGCCGACGTCGCCGGCCACGCCGGGATCGCCGCGGTGATCGAGGGCGCGCAGGGCATGTTCCCCGGCCTGGTCTTCACCCCGGGCGAGGTGTACGACGCCCACCACCATCTCGCCCGCTTCACCTGGCACCTGGGGCCGGCGGGCGGGGAGCCGGTCGCGGTCGGGTTCGACGTGATCGAGCTGGCCGAGGACGGCAGGATCAGCAAGGTCCTCGGCTTCCTGGACAAGGTTCCCGCCGCCTGAACGTCCACGTCAACGGCCCTCCGGACCTCCGGAGGGCCGTTCGCGTCGCCTCAGAAAACGATTTGCCCAACGGTCCACCGCTCACCGACAATTGCACTTCGTGCTACCTGCCGTGAAACGCCTTCTCCGTCACCTTTCGCTGGACTTGAGCCCGCTGCGCGATTCTCGCGACTACCGGCTGCTCTTCGGCTCCGGCGTCATCACCATGTTCGGCACGATGATCACGATGGTCGCGGTGCCGTACCAGATGAAGGAGCTGACGGGCTCCTACCTGGCGGTCGGCCTGGTCAGCCTGGCGGAGTTCGTGCCGATGGTGGTGTGTGGCCTGTGGGGCGGCGCCATCGCCGACGCGCTCGACCGCCGCAACATCATCTTCCTGAGCGAGCTCGGCCTGCTGGTCACCTCCGCGGCCCTGTTCGTCAACGCGCTGCTGCCCTCCCCGCAGGTCTGGGTCCTGTACGTGGTCGGCGCCCTCTCCACCGGCCTGGCCTCCCTGCAACGCCCGAGCCTCGAAGCCGTGATCCAGCAGGTCGTCAAGCACGACCAGCAGGCCGCCGCCGCCGTGCTGTCGAGCCTGCGCTGGAACTTCGGCGCCATCGTCGCCCCGGCCCTCGGCGGCCTGCTCGTCACCTGGAGCACCGCCGCCGCGTACGGCCTGGACACGCTGACGTTCGTGCTGTCGCTCGTCCTGCTCTGGCGCGTCCGGTCCATCCCACCGGCCGAGGACGCCGCGCCTGCGTCGCTGCGCTCGCTGGTCGAGGGCGTGCGGTACGCGGTGAGCCGCAAGGACCTGATGGGCACGTACCTGGTGGACATCGCGGCCATGGTGTTCGCCATGGCCACGTCGCTGTACCCGTTCCTGGCCGACGAGCTGCGCGCGCCCCAGGCGCTCGGGCTGCTCTACTCGGCCGCCGCCGTCGGCGCGCTGATCGCCTCACTCACCGGCCGCTGGTCGGCGCGCGTGCAGCGCCAAGGCCTCGGCGTGATCGTCGCCGCCGTGCTCTGGGGCGCCGCGGTCGCCCTCACCGGCCTCGCCCCGAACGTCTGGCTGGTCTTCGTCTGCATCGCGCTCGCCGGCGCCGCCGACATGATCAGCGGCATCTTCCGCATGACGATGTGGAACCAGACCATCCCGCCCGAGTACCGTGGCCGCCTGGCCGGCATCGAGCTGCTCTCCTACGCCAGCGGGCCGATGCTGGGCAACGCCCGCGCCAGCCTGATGGCCAACTTCGGCGGCACCCGCTTCTCGCTCACCAGCGGCGGCATCCTGTGCGTGGCCGCCGTCCTGGGGCTGGCCGCCGCACTGCCGAAGTTCCTGCGGTACGACGCCAGGACGGACGAGCACGCGCTGAGGGAGAAGGCCCGCCGCGAGGCCGCCGCCGCAGCCGAAGCCGCCCAGGCAGCGGCAAAAGCCACCACCTGACAACCTTCGCCCTCAGCAACCGCTCCCCCACCACCCGGGCGTCCAACGCCGTACACCGCAACGCCACCGCCCCGCTCTCCCCATCGAGCAACGCCCAGTGCGCCCCGTAAGTCCCGTACGGCATCCCCACAGACCCGGGATTGACCACCCGCACCCGATCGACCAGCCGCACGAACGGCATGTGCGTGTTCCCCACCACGACGGTCGCGGCGCTCTCCCCCGCCAGCACCTCACCCCACCGCTCCAGCGAGCTGTCGACCAGGATCACCTCCTCGTCGCTGCGCGGCGTCGCATGCACGAACAACGTCACCCCGAGCCGCCCCAGCTCCAGCACCTGCCGCTGCGGCAGCCCGGCCAGCAACTCGACCTGGTCAGGACGCAACCGCCCACCCACCCACTGCGACACCGTGCGGGGACTCGCCTTCCCTGCCGCCACCTCGACCAGCTCCCGATCGGCGTTCCCGCTCAGCCACAGCGCCCGCTCCCCCAGCGAGAGGAGCAGGTCGAGCGTCTCCACCGGCATCGGCCCGGCCGCCATGTCACCGGTCACCACGATCCGGTCGGCCCCGGCCACGTCGGGCTCGGCCAGCACGGCTTCGAGCGCGGGCAGCACCCCATGAATGTCGGACAGCACGGCGACTCGCATGCCCCCACTCTTCCACGTCCGTGTCTTGACGTTTACCTGGCGTGAGCACAAGAGATTGGTAGCGTTCAACCATGACTGCCGAAGCCGTGATCGTTGAGATGACGCCTACCTCGCTCCCCGACTGGGTGTTTCCGCCACCGCAGGGCTTCGTGGCAGAAGATCTCGATCACATTCCGGATTTGCCTGCGCACACAGAGTTGATTGATGGAAGCTTGGTCTTCGTGAGCCCCCAGCGACACTTCCATCAGGCGGTCATTCATCGGTTGCACAACCTGCTGGAG
This sequence comes from Nonomuraea monospora, assembly GCF_039531895.1. Lineage (NCBI taxonomy): Bacteria > Bacillati > Actinomycetota > Actinomycetes > Streptosporangiales > Streptosporangiaceae > Nonomuraea > Nonomuraea monospora. The sequence continues at coordinate 121,191 of NZ_BAAAQX010000023.1, read as the reverse complement.
ACCCTGACGCCCACGAGTCATGAGGTGCTCTCGCAGATGACCGTCAAGCTAGGTCCGCGGCAACGTCCAGAGACTGACCTCTTGGTCGTGGGGCCCCAAGCAAGAATCGCGCCCGAAGTCATCTGCTTGGACGCCGCGGATGTCGTGCTCGCTGTAGAAGTCGTCTCCGCGGCGTCCGAGTTGCGGGACAGGTACCGCAAGCCTGTCCTCTACGCCGAAGCCGGAATCCCGCACTTCTGGCGCATCGAGGAGATCAACGCGAAGCCCGCGGTCTTCGCCTTCGAACTCGACCCCGCCACCAAGGCCTACGCCCCCGCCGGCGTCTTCCACGACTGGCTGAAGCTCACGGTTCCGTTCGACATCGACATCGACATCGACCTCACCAAGCTCTACAGGGCCGACACACTGCAGTTTCCCGCGCCGTAGCGCACCGGAGGCCCGCGTCGCTACCCGGCGGCGAACCCCCCAGCCTCCTCACGCCACCCGTCGTACCGCTCAGCCAGCTCATCCACCTTGCCCAAAGCCTCACCGTCCAGGCCTTCGAGCACGACCAGCCACTGCGCGTCCTCGGCGTCGTCCTCACCGGCGAGCGTCTCCCGCACCACCCTGGGCACGCCCAGCTCGGGAAACCACTCCCCCAGCGTCTCGGCGACCTCCTCGGCGTCATCTCTCTCGCTGAAGACGAGCAACTGGGTCATCGACCGCCCTCCGTTTCGTGACGTTCACCAGGCGTGAGCACAATAGGTCGGTAGCGTCGCGCCATGACTTCCGAAGCGGTGATCGTTCATCACGGCAGGCTGAAGCTGATCGTCCCGTTCGACGTCGACATCGACCTCACCGAGATCGACCGCATGTGACGCGAAAGGGCCGGCACAGCACCCGCCGCACCGGCCCCCACCAGGCGCTCACCCGCGAAGCTGAGCCCCCACCCGATCAGCCGCCATCGCCACGGCCGCGTCCCGCGCCGCCGTGGTCTCCTCCACGGTCAGCGTCCGGTCGGCGGCCCGGAACCGCATCGAGTAGGCGAGTGACTTGTTCCCCTCGCCCACCTGCGCCCCCGCGTAGACGTCGAACAGCCGGATCGACTCCAGCAGCCCCCCGGCCCCGTCGCGGAGGGCGGCCTCCACGTCGGCCACCGGCGTGAAGTCGGGCACGATGAGCGCGACGTCCTGCGTGGCGACCGGGTAGGCCGACACCACGGGCGTCTGCACCGGCCCCGGCATGACGGCCTCCAGCCGGGTCAGCTCGACCTCCATGGCGGCGGTGCGCGGCGGCAGCCCGTACGCCTCGATCACTCGCGGGTGCAGCTCCCCGGCGTGCCCCACCAGCGTGTCGCCCACGTAGAGGGCGGCGCACCGGCCGGGGTGCCAGGGCTCGTGCTGGTCGGCGCTGATGGACAGCTCGACCCGGGCCTCGGCGGCCACGAGGCGCGCGGCCTGCACGGCGTCGGCCCAGGAGGCGGCGCGCCCGCCGCCCCACCAGCCGGACCGCTCGAACTCGCCGGCCAGCACGACCGCGACGCGCAGCGGCTGGTCGGGCAGGGCCGCCTCGATGGAGGCGATCTCCTCGGCGGTCGGCCGGCGTTCGACGCCGAGCACGGGCGCCGCGTCGGGCGCGCTGGGGCGGGGCCGGTAGACCGCGCCGGTCTCGAACAGCGCCACGTCGGGGAAGCCGCGCCCGACGTTGCGGACGAGGGTCTTGAGCAGCCCCGGCAGCAGCGTCGTGCGCATCAGCGGCTCGTCCTCGGACAGCGGGTTGGCCAGCCGGGCGGCCACGCGCCGCGCGTCGTCGGCGGGCAGCAGCAGCCGGTCGAAGTCGTCGCCGCTGATGAACGGGTAGCTGAGCACCTCGACGTAGCCGCCCTCGGCCAGCGCCCTGCCGACCCGCCTGCGCAGCCGCTGGCCCTCGGTGAGGCCGGCGCCGGCGGGCGCGGAGGGCAGCACCGACGGGAGGTTCTCGTAGCCCTCCAGCCGGATGACCTCCTCGGCCAGGTCGTTGGGGTCGGTGAGGTCGGGCCGCCAGGACGGCGGCGTCACGGTGAGCATGTCGTCGCCGGTGACGGCGAGCCTGGCGGCCAAGGCGCCGCCGGTCACGACGCCGGTGGGGGCCACGCCGCCCTTGCGGACGGCCGGGTCGTCGCCGTCGGCCACGACGCAGCCGACCTGCTCCAGCCGCGCGATGACGGTGTCGCGGGAGTAGTCGACGCCGGCGACCCGGCCGGGATGCCCGGACGGGATCGCGATGCGCGCGGGCTCCACCTCGACCTCGGCGTGCGTGACGCCGGGCTGCACGGTGGCGCCGCCGAGCTCGGCCAGCAGTTGCACGGCCCGCCAGGAGGCGACGAGCGGCAGCTCGCGGTCGACGCCGCGTTCGAACCGCTTGGACGCCTCGGACACGAGCCCGTGGCGGCGCGACTCGCGGGAGATGCCGGTCGCGGAGAAGTGCGCGGCCTCGATGACGATGTCGGTGGAGACGTCGGAGATCTCGGTCTCCAGCCCGCCCATCGTGCCGGCCATGGAGATGGGCCCGGACTGGTCGGTGATGAGGATGTCGTCGGGGTCGAGCTCGCGTACCACGTGGTCGAGCGTCTCCAGCCGCTCGCCGGCCGCGGCCCTGCGCACGACGATCTCGCCGCGCAGCTTCGAGCGGTCGAACGCGTGCAGCGGCTGCCCCAGCTCCAGCATCAGATAGTTGGTGATGTCGACGGCCAGCGACACGGGGCGCATGCCGGCCCGCGTGAGGCGTACGCGCATCCACAGCGGGCTCTGCGCGGCCGGGTCGAAGCCGCTCACCTCGCGCAGCACGAACCGGTCGCACGCCGTCGGGTCGGCGATCGAGGCCGGCCACGCGGGCGCCGTCTCGGCGGGCAGCTCGACGTCGGCGGGGTCGCGGAAGGCGACGCCGAACGCGGTGGCAGCCTCGCGCGCCACGCCGCGGATCGACAGGGCGTAGCCGATGTCGGGCGTGATCTCCAGCTCGATCACGTCGTCGCGCAGGCCGAGCAGCTCGACCACGTCGGTGCCGATGGGCGTGCCCTCGGGCAGCACCATGATGCCGTTGTGGTCGTCGCCGAGGCCCAGCTCGCGCTCGGAGCAGATCATGCCCTCGGACATGCGCCCGTACGTCTTGCGCGCCCCGACCTCGAACCCGCCGGGCAGCACGCCGCCGGGCAGCACGACGGGCACGCGGTCACCGGCGGCGAAGTTGGAGGCGCCGCAGACGATCTCGCGCGGCGTGGCCTCGCCCACCTCGACCTTGCAGTGCCTGATGGGCTTCTTGAAGCCGGTCAGCTCTTCGATCTCCAGCACCTCGCCGACGACGACGTTCTTGACGTCGTGCCCGTGCGAGGTGATCGACTCGAGCTTGAGCCCGGCGGCGGTCAGCTTCTCGGCCACCTCATGCGCGGTGACCGCCGGGAGATCGACGTACTCCCGCAGCCAGGAGAGCGGGACCCTCATCAGATCTCCATTCCGAACGGGAGGGTGAACCGGATGTCGCCCTCGACCATGTCACGCATGTCCTCGGCGTTGTGGCGGAACATCAGCGTCCGCTCGATGCCCATGCCGAAGGCGAACCCGGAGTAGCGCGACGGGTCCACGCCGCACGCGACGAGCACGCGCGGGTTGACCATGCCGCAGCCGCCCCACTCGATCCAGCCCTCCGACTTGCAGGTGCGGCAGGGCGGGTTGCCGGGGATCGCCGAGGTGCCGCGGCAGACGAAGCACTTGAGGTCCATCTCGGCGGACGGCTCGGTGAACGGGAAGTAGTTCGGCCGGAAGCGGGTGGTGATGCCCTTGCCGAACATCACCTCGGCGAACCGGTCGAGGGTGCCCTTGAGGTGGGCCATGGTCAGGCCCTCGTCGACGGCCAGGCCCTCGGTCTGGTGGAAGACCGGGGTGTGGGTGGCGTCGAGCTCGTCGGTGCGGAACGTCTTGCCCGGCGAGATCACGTACACCGGCAGCTCGCGCTGGAGCAGCGCGCGGATCTGCACCGGCGAGGTCTGCGTGCGCAGCACCATGCCGGAGCCGGTGGACCCGACGAAGAACGTGTCGTGGTCGGAGCGGGCCGGGTGGTCCTTGGCGATGTTGAGCGCGTCGAAGTTGAACCATTCGCCTTCGAGCTCGGGCCCCTCCGCCACTTCGTACCCCATGGCGACGAACGCGTCGGCGATGCGCTCCTGGAGGGTGGTCAGCGGGTGGCGGGCGCCGCGCGGGCGGCGGTCCCACGGCAGGGTGACGTCGACGGTCTCCTCGACGAGCACGCGCGCGTCGCGCTCGGCCTCGAGCTCGGCCTGGCGCGCGGCCAGCGCCTCGTTGATCGCCTTGCGGGCGCCGCCGACCCGCTTGCCCGCCTCGGCGCGGGCGGCCGGGGGCAGGGCCCCGATCTCACGGTTGGCCAGGGCGATGGGCGAGCGGTCGCCCGCGTGCGCCAGCCTGGCCTGCTTGAGTGCGTCGAGGTCGCCGGCCGCCTTGATCGCCGCGATGGCGTCGGCCTCCATCCGGGACAGCTCGTCGGCATGCAACGGTGTCACCTCGACGGGATCGTAGTCAGACAAGAGTGGGCTCCGTATCCAGGGCTTGAGCGGAAAAGAGTCTAGTGGGGCCCGCCCACCGGGCCCGCATTCGGCAACTAGACGCTGGCGAAGTCGGGCGTGCCGGTGGGCACGGTAAATCGGAACTCCGCCCCGCCCTCGGGCGCGCGCTGCACCGTAATCGTGCCGCCGTGCGCCTCCACCAGGCCTTTCACGATGAACAGGCCGAGGCCGGTGCCGCCGCGGCGACGGCTGTTGCCGCCTCGCCAGAACTGCCTGAAGACGCGCGGGGCCAGCTCGGGCTCGATGCCCTCGCCCTCATCGCGCACCGACACGGCAACTCCCCATCCGACGGACTCGATTTCCATTGTCACAGTGCCGCGCCCATGGCGCAGCGCGTTTTCCACCAGATTACCCAGGATCTGGTCGATCTTGTCCTGGTCGAGCCACATCTCGGGCAGGTCGTCGCCCACGATGAGCCGGAACCGGTCTTCCGCCTCGCCCGCCGCGACCCGGCCCGCGATGAGCCTGCGCGCCCTGGCGGGCAGGTCGACGACCTGGCGGCGCACCTCCAGCCGCCCGGACTCGATGCGCGAGACGTCGAGCAGCTCGGTGATGAGCCGGGTGACGCGGTCGGCGTCGTTGTTGACCGTCTCCAGCATGACGCGCTTCTGCTCGTCGGTGAAGCGGGACCACTTGGCCAGCAGCGTCGCGGTGAAGCCCTTGACGCTGGTCAGCGGCGAGCGCAGCTCGTGGGCCACGGTCGAGACCAGGTCGGCGCGGCTGCGCTCCAGCCGGGCGCGGGCGCCGCCGTCGCGCAGGGTGATCGTGACGCGCTCGACCTCGCCGGCCCGCTCGGGCTCGCGCACGAGCCTGGCCGCCACGTACAGCTCCTGCCCGCCGGGCAGGTGCAGCGGACGCTCGGGGACCCGGCTCCTGGTACGCAGCCCGCCCTCGGGGTCGAGCGCCTTCCACCAGTCGCGCCCGTCGTGGTCGCGGAAGGGGAAGACGTCGGTCATGTGCCGGCCGACCGCGCGCTCCATGGCGACGCCGGTGAGCCGCGCCGCGGCCCGGTTGACGGCCAGGACGCACCCATATCGGTCGGTCACGATGAGGCCGTCGGGAAGATCGTCGATGGCTATCGTGCACGCGGCGGCCACAACTCGCCCGTCGGTGTCTGCGCCGTGCACGACCTCGCCTCCTCCGCCTACAACGCCGACAATAGCGGGTTTCCGGCCGCCTAGGGCACTCGCTGAGCCCTGGCCGAGGAGTAAAGGCATACCGCCGCGGCGGTGGCCAGGTTCAGACTTTCAGCCTGTCCGTAGATGGGCACTCTGACCACATCGTCCGCCTCGGCGAGTATCTCCTCCGGCAGTCCCCAGGCCTCGTTGCCGAAGATCCACGCGGTGGGTCCGGAAAGATCGACATCGTCGAGCGTGTGCTTGCCCGCGCCGTCGGCCGCCAGCACGCGCAGTCCACGCTCCCTCAGTTGACGCACGGCGGCGCCCACCGGTGCACCGATCGTGACGGGAAGGTGGAACAGGCTGCCGACGCTGGCGCGCACGCACTTGCCGTTGTACGGGTCCACGGAGGCGTCCGTGAAGATCACCGAATCGGCCCCGGCGGCGTCGGCGGCCCGCATCACGGTGCCCGCGTTGCCCGGGTCGCGCACGTGCGCGAGCACGGCGACCAGCCGCGGCTCACCGCTCAGCGCCTGCTCCAGCGGCACGTGCACGAGCCGGCAGACGGCCACCAGGCCCTGCGGGGTCACGGTCTGGGAGAGCTCCGACATGACCTCGCCGCTGGCCCGGTGCACGGGCACGCCCTTGTCCGCGGCCTCGCCGACCAGCTCGGGGTGGCGCAGCTCGGCCTCGGCCGTGACGAACAGCTCCAGCGCCACGTCGTCCAGCCTGAGCGCCTCGCGCACCGCCTGCGGGCCCTCGGCCAGGAACTTCCTGTCCTGCTCGCGGAAGGCGCGCTTGGCGAGCCGCCTGGCGGCCTTCACCCGCGGCGACCTGACGTTGGTCAGCTCAGACCCGGCCACAGACTTCCCCCAACTCGTGCAGACAGCAACAAAGGGCCCACCGTCGTTCGGTGGGCCCCTCGATCAGATCGACCGCTTCAGCTCGCGGCCGGAGCGTTCACGTTCGCCGGAAGCGCCTTCTTGGCGGCCTCGACGAGCGTGGCGAAGGTCTGGCTGTCGTTCACCGCGAGGTCGGCGAGAATCTTCCTGTCGACCTCGATGTTGGCCAGCCGCAGACCCTGGATCAGGCGGTTGTAGGTCATGCCGTTCTGACGAGCGGCGGCGTTGATGCGCTGGATCCACAGACGACGGAAGGCGCCCTTGCGGTCCTTGCGGTCCCGGTAGGCGTACGTCATCGAGTGGAGCATCTGCTCCTTGGCCTTGCGGTACAGACGCGACCGCTGGCCACGGTAACCGCTCGCCCTCTCGAGGACGACCCTGCGCTTCTTCTTGGCGTTGAGCGCCCGCTTCACGCGTGCCATGTTTCTTCTCCCCGGGGAAAGTTCGCGCTACTTGGCGAGCAGCTTCTTGATCTTCTTGGAATCGGCGTCGGAAAGGACGACCTCGTTCTTGAGACGGCGCGTCAGCGTGGACGACTTCCACTCGTTGTAGTGCGCGCGGTTGGCACGGCGACGCTTGATCTTGCCGGTGCCGGTGACCCGGAACCGCTTCTTCGCACCGCTGTGCGTCTTCATCTTCGGCATGTCGCCGTCTCTCCTCGTTTCGGTCGTGCCGGTGGCCGGGCCGGTGCTGGCCGGCCCGGTCGCGGCGTCCTACGTCTGCCGGTGGCTGCTGGGGTGCTGTAAGGCTAACCCCAACCACGGGTCACTCTTCCGGTACGGAAAGCTCCTCGTCGCCACGCTGTGCCTTGGCTGCGGCCTTTTCGGCCTTGGCCTCAGCCTTCTTCTTGTGCGGACCGATCACCATGATCATGTTACGGCCGTCCTGCTTGGCGTGGGACTCCACGAAGCCGAGCTCCTGGACGTCGTCCGCCAGCCGCTGCAGCAGCCGGAAACCGAGCTCCGGCCGGGACTGCTCACGTCCGCGGAACATGATCGTGACTTTGACCTTGTCCCCCGCCTTGAGGAACCGCACCACGTGACCCTTCTTGGTCTCGTAGTCGTGCGGGTCGATCTTCGGCCGGAGCTTGATCTCCTTGATGATCGTGTGCGCCTGATTCTTGCGCGCCTCGCGCGCCTTCATCGCGGACTCGTACTTGAACTTGCCGTAGTCCATGAGCTTGCACACGGGCGGTCGAGCCGTGGCCGCGACCTCGACGAGGTCGAGGTCGGCCTCCTGGGCGAGCTTGAGGGCGTCGTGAATCGAGACGATGCCAACCTGCTCGCCGTTCGGGCCCACGAGGCGAACCTCGGGAACTCGGATACGCTCGTTGATGCGGGGCTCAGTGCTGATGGGGCCTCCTAGGTTTGCGATCCCTACGTGCTCGTCGTATCGGAGCTTGACGCATTCCCCCGAATGCGAAAAGCCCCGCACGTCGCGCATGCGGGGCCACTGAGCTCTGTGGCTTTCGTGGCCTCGAGCTCCCCGGAGAGTCCGGCGTGATCCTGGACCCGGCCACCTCGCGGTGACTCAGGTGGGAGGGAGACCTCCGCTTGCGCGTCCAGCAAGGCATGCCGGACCGATCAGAGAGCTACATTACCACAACGCCCGAGCCCGCTCGAATCATCCCGTTCGCGCGGCGGCCCGCCTGAGGATCTCGGCCTCGCCAGCGGCGCGCATGGCCGCCACCGGCACCCGCGTCTCCCCTGTCATCAGCTGCACCTGCCGCACCGCCTGGTGCAGCAGCATCGCGAACCCGCCGACCACGATGCCGCCCGCCGCCGTGACGGCCGCCGCCGCCTCGGTCGGCCACGGCGAGTAGATGACGTCGAAGAGCGCCGGCACCCGCGCCAGCCGGCCCGCGAAGACGTCGGCCGCGCCGCCCGGCAGCGTGGACACCACGAGGTCCACCCCCGTGAACGCGTCGAGCTTGTCGAACGTCTCCACCGCCAGCGCCACGCCCAGCCGTTCGGCCACCGCGACCGTCTCCCCCGCCCGCGCGGGATCGCGGACCAGCAGCGTGGCCGAGAACAGCCCGAGGTCGCGCAGCGCCGCCAGCGCGGAGGCCGCCGTGGCCCCGCCGCCCAGGACGGTGGCCGAGCGCGGCACCGGCACCCCCGCCTCGGCCAGCGCCTGCCCGATGCCGTAGACGTCGGTGTTGTCGCCGTGCCGCCGCCCGTCGCGGAACACCACGGTGTTGGCCCCGCCCACCTCGACGGCCAGGTCGGAGACCGTGTCGAGCAGGGGGAGCACGGCCCGCTTGAGCGGCATCGTCAGCGACAGGCCCGCCCAGGCGTCCGCACCGGCGCCGGCCTGGCCGCGCACCGGCCCCAGCTCCGCCAGCAGCCCCGGCAGCCGCGCCTCGTCGCACTCGAACGCCTCGTAGCTCCACCCGCCGAGCCCCATCGCCTGGTAGGCGGCCCTGTGCAGGCAGGGCGAGAGCGAATGGCCGATGGGCGACCCCATCACCGCAGCCCGCATCCCCCACTCCCTTCCGAACTGTACGACCTTACAGCGAGCGGCCGCCCGGAGATCCGGACGGCCGCTTCAGGTCGCCTGCGTGTCAGCCTGCGTGTCAGCCGCCGTTCGCGCGGTACTCCGCCAGGAGCTGGTTGAACTCCGCCTCCGTGTTGGCGAACTTGGTGACGTTGCTCTTCGGGTCGGTGGCGACGAAGTAGAGCCAGTTGCCCTTGGCCGGGTTCAGCGCGGCCTCGATGGCGTGGTCGCCGGGGTTGGTGATGGCGCCGGGCGGCAGACCGTCCACGTAGTAGGTGTTGTACGGGTGCTTGGTCTGCGTCTCGGCGTTGGTGGCCGCGGTGCCGAACTTGCCGAGCGCGTACATCGTGGTGCTGTCCATCTGCAGCTTCATCGGCAGCTTGAGCCGGTTGTAGATGACCCTGGCGATCTTCGCCATGTCCTCCTGGCGGCCCGCCTCGGCCTGCACGATGCTCGCGATGACGACGAGCTGGTGCGGCGTGTAGCCGAGCGACTTGGCGCCCGCTTCGAGCTCCGCCTGCTCGGCCGCCTGCTTGTAGCGGTCGACCATCGCCGCCAGCATCTCCTTGGGCGTGGTCTTGGGCTGGAACTCGTAGGTGGCGGGGAAAACGTACCCCTCCAGCTTGCCCTTGGCGTACGACGGCAGGTCGAGCGCGTCGACGTCCTTGGCCGCGGCGGCGAATTCCTTGGCCGGCTTGCCGGTCTGCTTGGCCAGCTCGTTGTAGATCTGGCTGAGGCGCAGGCCCTCCGCGAGGCGTACCTTGGCGAGCAGCTTGTTGCCCGGGACGAGCGCCGCGGCCGCCGCGGCGGCCGACATCTGCTTGCGCAGCTTGTACTCACCGGGCTGCAGCCTGGCGCTCATGTTGGCGTTGGAGATCGCGTTGGTGAACGCCCTGGCGCTCTTGACCACGCCCTGCTTCTCCAGCTCCTGCGCCACCTCCGACGCGCTCTGGCCCGCCTTGATCTCGATGACGACCTCGCCGGTGCCCTGGCCGGTGTAGTCGTCGGGTACGAGAGCGTCGTTGAGCCACATGTAGCCGTAGTAGCCGCCGCCGCCGATGATGCCCGCCAGGATGACGAACGCCAGCAGCGGGGCGATGAAACCGCCCCGGTTGCGCCTGCGGCGCCGCCTGCGACCGCCGCGCTTGCCGGAATTCCGGGACCGGCGCCGGGAAGAGCCTTCGTCGTCCTCGGCACCGAGCAGGGTGTTCAGATCGAGATCGTTCATAGGTGCGCTGGCCAATCTCCCGGTACAGCCGGTCGGACGTCAAGCGGAACTGCCCAATCGGCTGGTGTCACCGAGCGAAACTGGGGGAGTCGCCGTACGCTCTGCACCGCACGGCGGGAATCACTCTGGGTAGCCATGCTAGGGGACGGAAAGAGGACACTCGCCCCACTTTGGGACCTTTGTGCGCGTACGGAGGGGGTTCCGTCGAACATCAGCTCGTCCCGAGGTTCTTGTTCAACTCTTCCCGGTATCTCACGAACTCGCTCTCTTTGCTGGTGAATTTGGTGATTCTATGCGCTGGATCCGTCGTCACAAACCACCGCCAATCACCTTCGGCGGGGTTCAGGGCCGCCATCAGCGCCTTCTCTCCAGGATTGGCGATGGGCCCCGGCGGCAGTCCTTTACGGCGATAGGTGTTGTAGGGAGAGCTCACCTTGGTGTCACGCTCCGTGACCTTCAGTGTCCTCCGGTTCTGCGCGTACAGCACCGTACTGTCGATCTCCAGCGGCATGTCCCTCGCCAGGCGGTTGTAGATCACCCGCGAGATCTTCGGATAGTCGGCGTCCGTGCCGCCCTCAGCCTGGATCAGGCTCGCCAGCGTGACCACCTGCAGCGGCGACAGCTTCACCTGCGGCGCCAGATCCTCCAGGCCCACGTGCCGCGCCGCCGCCGCGAACCGCTCCGCCATCGCCGCCAGCACGTCCACGGCCGTGTCGCCCGGCTCGATCTCGTACGTGGCGGGGAACAGGAAGCCCTCCAGGCCGTTCGCGTACTCGGGCAGGCCCACCAGCGCCTTGTCCACGCCCTTCAGCGCCTGCAGCGACAGCCCGGCCTGCTTCGACAGCCGGGCCAGCACCTCCGCCACCCGCATGCCCTCCGGCAACGTCACCCGCCGCACGATCCGCGCGGCCGGGCTCAGCATCAGGTCGAGCGCCGCACCCGCCGCCATGCCCTTGCGCAGCCGGTAGTGGCCGGGCCGCAGCCGGTCGCTGACCGCGCGGTCCTCCGTCACGTTCACGAACGAGCCCGAACTGGCCACCACGCCGGCCTCGGCCAGCGCCGCGCCGATCGCCTGCGCGCTCGAACCGGGCGCGATCCGCACCGTCACCGCGCCGCTGCCCGGGCCGTCGAAGTCGTCCGGGCTCAGGTACGGCTTGAGCACCGCGATGGCGCCCCCGCCCAGAGCCAGCGCCCCGGCCAGCAGGCCCGCCGACAGCAGACCCACCTTACGGACGGCCCGCTTGCGCGGGGCGGCCGGCAGCGGGATGACCTCCGCCTCCGGGACGGTCTCCTTGGCGGCCGGTCGCGGGTCGGGCTGGTCGCCCTGGCCCTCGCCCTGCCGGAACGGGATCACGTCGCCGACGTCGTCGTCCTCCGGCGTCCCGGTCATGCGACCACCCCACCCACGAGCCGCCCGCCCCTCACGGGCGCGGCACCCTGCGACGCGCGGCACCCTGCGCTTCCCGCGGCGTTCGCTGCACGGCCCTCGCCATGCGCGGCACTTCCCGCGACGCGCCCTTCACGCCCCTCGCCATGCGCGACGCCTCCCGCCACGCGCACTGCGCGGCCCATGCCGTGGGCGGCCACGCGCACTGCGCGGCCGGTGGCAGGCGTTAGGCCCCTTTCGGCATGCGCGCCGCGATCCTCGGCATGCCCGACGCCTCCCGCCACGCGCACTGCGCGGCCCATGCCGTGGGCGGCCACGCGCACTGCGCGGCCGGTGGCAGGCGTTAGGCCCCTCTCGGCATGCGCGGGGCGATCCTCGGCATACGCGACGCCTCCCGCCACGCACACTGCCCGGCCCACCACATGCGCGGCGCGATCCTCGGCCTGCAAGGCGCGTCGCCGGCCCTCAGCGGGGCGGCCCCCCGTCGGACGCCCGCTCATGAGGCAGGTCCGTCGGCCGCGGATGGCGGTTCGACGGGCCTGCCTGGTGGTCTTTCCGTTGCACGCTCGGAGTCGAGCGCGTCCTGCAGCAGAACGACGGCGGCCGCCTGATCGACGACCCCCCGCTGCTTCTTGGCCCGCACGCCGCTGGCCCGCAGCCCCTGCTGCGCCGCGACCGTGGTGAGCCGTTCGTCGAAGAGCCGTACGGGCGTGGGCGCCAGCTTGGCGGCGAGCTTGGCGGCGAACTCGCGCGCCAGCCCCGCCGCCGGCCCCTCACGCCCCGACAGCGAGGTGGGCAGCCCCACGACGACCTCGATCGCCTCGTGCTCGGCGACGATCGCCGCGATGCGGTCGAGGTCGCCCTTGCCTCGCCTGACGGTCTCGACCGGCGTGGCCAGCAGCCCGCTGGGGTCGCTGCGGGCCACGCCGACGCGTACGGAGCCGACGTCGACGCCGATCCGTGAACCGAACCTCATGTCAGCCGAGCTGCCCAGAAATCGTCTCTTCGACCAGTCGCAGCGCGTCGCCGATCGCCTCCGGCCGCGTGCCACCGCCCTGCGCGACATCGTCCTTGCCGCCACCGCCACCCCCAAGAGCCTTGGCGGCGACGCCGACCAGCTGTCCGGCCTTGAGCCCCCGCTCGCGCCCCGCCTCGTTGACCGTGGCAACCACCACCGGCCGGTCGGAGGGGGCACCGGCGATCACGACGACCGCCGGCCTGTCGGCCGGGAACCTGCCACGCACATCAAGCGCGAGCTTACGCAGGTCATCGGCGCCGGTGCCATCAGGCGCGCGGTGTGTCACCACGGAGACACCTCGCAGGTCGCGAGCCTGGGACACCAGCTCGCCCGCCGCTTCGAGGACCTGGGCCGAGCGGAGCCGCTCCAGCTCCTTCTCGGCGGTGCGCAGCCGGGTGACGATGCCGTCGATGCGCTCGGGCAGCTCCTCGCGGCGCGCCTTGAGCTGCTCGGTGAGCTGCGCGACCAGGACGCTCTCGCGCGCCAGGAAGCGGAAGGCGTCGATGCCGACGAGCGCCTCGACGCGGCGCACGCCCGCGCCGACCGACTGCTCGCCCAGCACCTTGACCAGGCCGAGCTGGCCGGAGCTGTGGACGTGGGTGCCGCCGCACAGCTCGCGCGAGTAGTCGCCGATCTCGACGACGCGGACCTCGTCGCCGTACTTCTCGCCGAACATCGCCAGCGCGCCCATCGCCCTGGCCTCCGCCTGCGAGGTGTAGAACGCGTTGACCTTGAGGTCGTTGATGAGGACGGCGTTGACCTCGTCCTCGACGTCACGCAGCACGCTGGGCGGCACGGCGCCCGCGGAGGTGAAGTCGAAGCGGAAGCGGCCGGGCGAGTTCTCCGAGCCGGCCTGCGCCGCCGTCTCGCCGAGCGCGTTCTTGAAGCCGCGGTGGACGAGGTGGGTGGCGCTGTGGCTGCGCGAGATGGCGCGGCGGCGCTCGAGGTCGATCTCGGCCTGCGCCTCGTCGCCGACCTTCAGCTCGCCGGTGCGGATCTTGCCGCGGTGCACGACGAGGCCGGCGATCGGCGTCTGCACGTCGGTCACCTCGACCTCGGCGCCGCTGGTGCGGATCACGCCCTGGTCGGCGAGCTGGCCGCCGCCCTCGGCGTAGAACGGGGTGCGCTGCAGCACGACCTCGACCGTGGTGCCCGCGCCCGCCGCCGGGACGGGCACGCCGTCGACGAGGATGCCCACCACGCTGGTGTCGGCCTCGGTCTCGTCGTAGCCGAGGAACTCGACCTTGCCCGCCGACTCCAGGAGCTGCCCGAACACGGAGATGTCGGCGTTGCCGGTCTTCTTCGCCGCCGCGTCGGCCTTGGCCCGCTGCCGCTGCTCCTTCATGAGGCGGCGGAAGCCCTCCTCGTCGACCTTGAGCCCCTGCTCGGACGCCATCTCCAGCGTCAGGTCGATGGGGAAGCCGTAGGTGTCGTGGAGCTGGAACGCCTGGTCGCCGGAGATCGTGGTGCCGGACTTGCGCTTGGTCTCCTCGACGGCCACGTCGAAGATCGCCGTGCCGGTGCGCAGCGTGCCGAGGAAGCTCGCCTCCTCGGCGTCGATGACCGAGTGGATCTGCGGCGCGTCGGCCTTGAGCTCCTCGTACTGCTCGCCCATGACGTTGATCGCGACGTCGGTGAGCTCGTGCATGTAGCGCTCGTCGCCGGAGCCGAGCAGCCGCAGGTTGCGGATGGAGCGGCGCAGGATGCGGCGCAGCACGTAGCCGCGGCCCTCGTTGCTGGGCAGCACGCCGTCGGCGACCAGCATGGTGCCGGTGCGGACGTGGTCGGCGATCACGCGCAGGCTCACGTCGGAGCGATGGTCGCGCCCGTAGCGGGTCTTGGTGAGCTCCGCCGCCTTGTCGAGGATCTTGTACGTGGTGTCGATCTCGTAGATGTTGTCGACGCCCTGGAGGATCGCGGCCATGCGCTCCAGGCCCATGCCGGTGTCGATGTTCTTGGCCGGCAGCTCGCCCGCGATGTCGAAGTCGACCTTGGAGCGGACCTGGCTGAGCTGGTACTGCATGAACACGAGGTTCCACACCTCGAGGTAGCGGTCCTCGTCGGCGACGGGGCCGCCCTCCTTGCCGTACTCGGGGCCGCGGTCGTAGTAGATCTCCGAGCAGGGGCCGCCGGGGCCGGGCACGCCCATGTGCCAGTAGTTGTCCTCCAGGCCGCGGCGCTGGATGCGGTGCTCGGGCAGGCCGACCTTGTCGCGCCAGATCTCGAACGCCTCGTCGTCGTCCTGGTAGACCGTCGCCCACAGCTTGTCTTCCGGGAAGCCGAAGCCGCCCTCGGACTCGGACTTGGTGAGCAGGTCCCAGGCGAACGGGATCACTTCGGACTTGAAGTAGTCGCCGATCGAGAAGTTGCCCAGCATCTGGAAGAACGTCGCGTGCCTGGTCGTCTTGCCGACCTCGTCGATGTCGGGGGTGCGCACGCACTTCTGCGCGGTGGCCAGCCGTGGCGCCGGAGGCTTACGCTGCCCCAGGAAGTACGGCTTGAATGGCACCATACCCGCGTTGACCAGGAGAAGCGTCGGGTCCTCAGCGATCAGGCTGGCCGAGGGCACTACCTTGTGCCCACGCTCCTCGAAGAAGCGCAGGAAGCGGCGCGCGATCTCTGCCGACTCCATTGTGGCCATCCTTTGCTGTAGTCAGTTGTTCATAGCGTTGACGATCGCCGCATCCGGCGACGCCGCCGCGGCGGGCGCCGCCGTCAGCGGTTGCTGTCTTCAGCGTTGTCGAGCCCGAAGCGGGCTCGCAACTCCGTTTCGCGCTCCGCGGCCTCGCCGAGCGCGTCGGTAGTAAAGTCTCTCACCCTCCGGAGCATCCCCGCCGCGCCGCTGGCGGTCCTGCGGGCGACGTGGTCGGGATGCAGCGCCTGCAGCCTGCGCATCACCCAGAAGGCCAGGAACGCGCCGAGCGACAGGTAGAACAGCCTTCTTATCATCGCACTCGCCCCTGCTCGGGCCGTCTCACGCGAGGCCGGGGCCGGCTGACGCGGCGGGCCTCGATGGCGCGGCGCACGCCGTGGCCGAGCGAGGACACCTTGATCAGGGGGCCGGTGAAGATGGTCTGCGTGACGGCGCTGAGCTTGGCCGCGTGCCCGCTGACCTGCTTGACGTCCTTGGCGATCGCCTCGACCGCGACCAGTTGCCTGTTGGTCTCGTTGACCGTGACGCTCATGTCGTCGAGCAGCGGCGCGAGGCGGTTGTTCAGGTCGGAGACCGCCTTGGTGGTCTCGGTGAGCAGCCTCGCGAGCTTGATGAGCACCATGGCCATGACGCAGACCAGGACCACCCAGCCCGTGGCCGCGATCAGCCCGGCGACCTCTCCAGCGGTAAGCATCCGCGCATCTCCCTCGTACGCTGGGCCGGAACGGCAAGACCCTATCGCGTTCGAGTGACAACGTTAGTGGCGAATGCCCCCTCGTTCAGGCCGCCACGTCGGCCCCTGGCACTTCCGTGACCGCGCGCATGAGCCCTCGTGCCGCCCTGATCTCGGGCGCCACCAGCCGTTCCGGCATCGCCATGGCCGCCGCGCGCAGCGCCTTCAGCGCCGTGTCCGCGGCGAACTCGGCCGCCCTGTTGCCGCGGCAGCCGTACATCTGCCTGGCCCACGCGGGCAGCGTCGCGAACGCCAGCGCGCCGACGGCG
Source organism: Nonomuraea monospora (assembly GCF_039531895.1). Taxonomy (NCBI): domain Bacteria; kingdom Bacillati; phylum Actinomycetota; class Actinomycetes; order Streptosporangiales; family Streptosporangiaceae; genus Nonomuraea; species Nonomuraea monospora. The sequence goes on along the minus strand of NZ_BAAAQX010000023.1, from coordinate 104,793 downwards.
GGCAGCGAGCCGAGCGCCAGCGGCGGCGCGATGAACGCCAGCCTGAGCGAGAGCTGCGGGCTGACGCTGCGGCGCAGCGCGTCGCGCGCCTCCTGCGTGGCCGACAGGTAGGGGCGCATGCCGTCGAGGTAGTCGTCCAGCTCGCCCGCGTCGCGCGGCACGTCCCCGAGGCCGACGAGGCGGGCGCTGCGGCACTGCTCGGCCACGTACGCGTCGCGCTCGGCCGCGCTGAGCCGCACGCCCGCGCGCCCGGCCACCTCCAGGTACGAGGAGACCTCCGCGCAGTGCACCCAGCGCAGGTTCTCCTCCTCGTTCACCCGGAACAGGGTGCCGGTGTCGGTGTCGAGGCCGATCAGGCGGGCGTGCACGCGCCGGGCCCGCTCGGCGGCGTGCTCGGCCTGCTCGCGGGTGCCGAACGTGCGCACCGCGAGGTAGTCGAGCTGCCGCCGCAGCCGGGCCCTGGACACCTCGGGGTCGTCGAGGAGGCAGTTCTGGGCGATGCCGCGGATCGTGCGCGGGTGCAGGGACTGGAGCTGGAAGGCGCGTACGGCGGCCGGCCAGCCGGGCGTCTCGGTGTGCACTCGCCAGCTGATCGACCGGGGGCCGAAGAGGCCGCCGCCGGGGGTAACCGTTGCCTTCACATGATGGTGATTCCCAGCGATCGCTTGCTTAGTACGACATTGCACGATTCGTCGGCGAAGCGTTGTGCGGCGCTCGCGGGCCGCCGCTGAGGCTCCGGTGCGGCGCTCAGGGGAGGCGGGCGTAGGCGCGTACCGGGACGCGGCCGACGCCCAGCAGGCGCGGCGGCGCGGCCGTGAACAGCGCGCCGGTCGGCGGCAGCCGCTCCAGCCCGGTCAGCCGCTCCACGACGGGAACCCCGCCGGCCAGCAGCGACTCGCGCGCCGGACGCTCCTCGCGCGCGCAGTCGTCGAGACCGTCGGCGTCGGTGCCGACCAGCACCGCCCCGTGCTCGACGAGCCAGGCGGCAGCCTCGGGGGCCAGGCAGTGGCCCTCGCGCACGCCGGTGTGCAGGAGCACGGCGTGGCCGCGTACGTCGAAGGGGGCCAGCGAGCCGACCCCGACGGGGCTGCGGCGCGCGCCCGTGACCCGCACCACCACGGCGGGCAGGTCGGCCACGCGCGCCAGCGAGACGGCCGCCAGGTCGGGGGCCTCCAGGTACGTGCCGCCCTCCTGCGGAAGGTGGTCCAGCTCGACGAGCCTGCCACCGCCGGGCGCGGGCGGGGCGGTGCGGCGCGAGTCGGACGGGCCGCCCCTGGTGCCCTTGTGCGGCTCGGGGAAGATCTGGACGTCGGTGAGCTCGACGTGGTCGGTCATCAGCAGCCCGAGGGAGGCCACGAACAGCGCGGCGATGTCGGCTTCGGAGGTGTCGGGGCCGGGCAGGTCCACGCGGAAGCCGTGGACGGTGAGGTCGCCGCCGTTGCTGAAGACGATGGCGGCGTCGAAGGAGGCGCGGTACTCGATCATGTCCCGCTCAACCTACCGCCGCGGGGTTCAGGACTTGCGCAGGAAGTCGCGGATCTTGGCCCACCGCTCGGCCACCGGCGCCTCGGCCCCGTGCCGCGTCGGCTCGTAGTAGCGCCGCTCCCGCACCTGCTCGGGCGCGTAGTCCTGGCGCACCAGCCCATGGTCGAAGTCGTGCGGGTACTTGTACCCGTCGCCGTGCCCGAGCTTGGCCGCCCCCGGGTAGTGCGCGTCGCGCAGATGCCCCGGCACCTGCCCGATCAGCCCCTTGCGCACGTCGCCGATCGCCGCGCCGATGGCCTTGACCACGGCGTTGGACTTGGGCGCCATCGCGCAGTGGATGACGGCGTGCGCGAGGTTGATCTGCCCCTCGGGCAGCCCGATGAGCTGCACCGCCTGCGCCGCCGCCACCGCCGTCTGCAGGCAGGTCGGGTCGGCCATGCCGACGTCCTCGGAGGCGAAGATGACGATGCGGCGGGCGATGAAGCGCGGGTCTTCGCCGGCTTCGATCATGCGGGCCAGGTAGTGCAGGGCGGCGTCGGCGTCGGAGCCGCGCATCGACTTGATGAACGCGCTGATCACGTCGTAGTGCTGGTCGCCCTGCCGGTCGTAGCGGACGGCGGCCTTGTCGACGGCCTTCTCCACCACCTCGACCGTGATGTCGTCGGCCAGCAGCGCCGCCGCCTCCAGGTAGGTCAGTGAGCGGCGCGCGTCGCCGCCCGCGAGGCGGACGAGGTGCTCCAGCGCCTCAGGGGCGAGGGTGGCGCGCCCGGCCAGGCCGCGCGGGTCGGCCACGGCGCGCTGGAGTACGGCGCGGATGTCGTCGTCGGTCAGCGACTCCAGCGTGAGCAGCAGCGAGCGCGACAGCAGCGGCGAGATGACCGAGAAGAACGGGTTCTCCGTGGTGGCGCCGATGAAGGTGACCCAGCGGTTCTCCACGGCGGGCAGCAGGGCGTCCTGCTGGGCCTTGTTGAAGCGGTGCACCTCGTCGACGAACAGCACCGTCTGCCGCCCCGACATGCCCAGCTCGCGGCGGGCGTTGTCGATGGCGGCGCGGACGTCCTTGACGCCCGCGGACACGGCCGAGACCTCGACGAAGCGGCGCTTGGTGACGTTGGAGACGACGTAGGCGAGCGTGGTCTTGCCGGTGCCCGGCGGCCCCCACAGGAACAGCGACATGGGAGCCTCGCTCTCGACCAGGCGCCGCAGCGGGGTGCCAGAGCCGAGCAGGTGCCGCTGGCCGATCACCTCGTCGAGCGTGCGCGGGCGCATGCGCACCGCGAGAGGCTGCGGGGTGGCCTCCTCAGCCGCCGAGTCGAACAGGCTATCCACAACGCGAGATTACACGCTGCGCCGCCGTCACCGGTCCGCGTCAGCACGCTCCGGGTCACCGGCCCGCGTCACGACCACACGGCCCTGGCCCCCGAGTCGCCGGACTGGAAGACGTAGTAGCCGGAGACGGCCGCCAGCACCACCGTCAGCGCCGACAGGATGACCGTGACGGCCCGGCCGAAGCGGTCGCGGCCGACGGAGTCGCGGGCGGGCCGGGTGGCGTACACGAGCAGCAGGGCCGCGACGCCGAGCCCCAGCACCGACATCAGCAGCGGGGTGGCGAAGCTCTGGTGCGTGGAGATGCGCGCGGCCATCTCGCCCTCCGCCGTGCCGAAGCGGGCCGCCTTGAGGCTCTCGCCGCTCTCCCTGGCCGCGAAGACCGCCGCCGGGGCGGCCAGGGAGAGCAGCACCACCGCCCACGCGACGTTCACGCGCCAGCGCGGCAACAGCGCGTACGCGATCGCGACCACGACGAGCAGCGGGGTCAGCACCACGGCGAAGTGAATGATCAAGGGGTGGGCCGGCAGGCCCATGATCTCGTCGAACATGGAACGCCTCCTTAGTGCTCGTTTCAACTACGTTTGCCGACACCATAAGGTTCGCGACCACAACAGTCGCACCCGCGGCTTTCGCCACTTACGTCCGTCACATATCGGAGGCCGGTAGCATGCGCGGAGTTGTTTGGTCATCCCTTGGCAAAGACGAGAGGACATAGCGGTGAGCGGCGACGACCGCCAGAACGAAGAGGACCGCCAGAGAGAGCTGGCGCGGGAGCACAAGGAACGGCAGGCGAAGCGCGCCGCTGAGCAGAGCGTCAAGTCGAGGCGGAACACGTTCATCGGCGCGGCCGTGGCCGTCGTCGTGGTCGCGGGCGGCATCTTCGCCGCGACCACCCTGGTCAACAACGACTCCGGGGAGGCGGCGGCGCAGAGCAGCGCCTCGCCCAGCGCGTCGGCGTCGCCTTCTGCATCGGCGTCCATCCCCGTGCCGTCCACGAGCCCGTCGAAGGCCGCCCCCGTGAGCTGCACCTACAAGCGGGAAACCTCGGTGCCGAACAAGTTCGTGGGCCTGCCGGGCAAGAAGCCGAACATGAAGCTGAAGAAGATGACGATCGAGCTGAACCGTGGCACGGTCGTCGTCGACCTCATGACGGACATGGCGCCGTGCACGGTCAACTCGCTGAACTTCCTGGCGAAGAAGAAGTTCTACGACAACATGAAGTGCCACCGCCTGGTCACGCCCGACGTGTCCGGCGTGCACATGCTCCAGTGCGGCGACCCGCTGGCCAAGGCCGACGGCAAGAACCCGACGGACGGCCAGGGCACGGCCGGGTACGTCTACGCCGACGAGAACATCGAGATCCCGCTCGGCAAGGGCGTGGTGTTCATGACGCAGCCGGGTGACGCGGCGGGCCAGAACAACAGCCAGTTCGCGATCTCGCTGTCGGACGAGAACGTGCAGATCGGCGACGGCTACTCGGTCGTCGGCATGGTCAGCGAAGGCATGGACATGCTTCTCGGCCTGGCCACCAGCGGCAAGGACCTGATCGTCAACGAGGCGGACATCACGGGCGACGGCGGCACCACCGTGCCGAAGAACCCGGTGATCATCAAGCGGATCACGTTCTCCTGACGCGACGCGCGCACACGAAGAGGGCCGGGGCGGCATCGCCCCGGCCCTTCTCGTCATGACCGCTAGGCCACCGCTAGGCCTCGGTCTTGGGCTTGGCGTCCACGCCCGCTTCCTTGCGCTGCTCCCCCGTGATCGGCGTCGGCGCGCCCGTGAGCGGGTCGAAGCCGGACGCCGTCTTCGGGAACGCGATCACGTCGCGGATCGAGTCGCCGCCGGACAGCAGCATGCAGATCCGGTCCCAGCCGTAGGCGATGCCGCCGTGCGGGGGCGGGCCGTACTTGAACGCCTCCAGCAGGAAGCCGAACTTGCTCTCCGCCTCCTCCTTGGAGATGCCGAGCACGTCGAACACGCGCTGCTGCATCTCGGCCCGGTGGATACGGATGGAGCCGCCGCCGATCTCCATGCCGTTGCAGACCATGTCGTAGGCGTAGGCCAGCGCCTCGCCAGGGTGGTCCTGGAAGTTGTCGGCCCACTCGGGCTTGGGGCCGGTGAACGGGTGGTGCACGGCCGTCCAGCCGCCCTCGCCGTCCTCTTCGAACATGGGGGCGTCGACGACCCACAGGAACGACCACTGCGACTCGTCGATGAGGCCGCAGCGCCGGCCGATCTCCAGGCGGGCCGCGCCGAGCAGGTCGCGGGCGGCGCTCCTGGCGCCGGCGGCGAAGAAGATCGCGTCGCCGGGCGCGGCGCCGACCTTGGCGGCCAGGCCGGACAGCTCCTGCTCCGACAGGTTCTTGGCGACGGGGCCGCCGAGCGTGCCGTCCTCCTGGACGAGCACGTAGGCCAGGCCCTTGGCGCCGCGCGAGCGGGCCCACTCCTGCCAGCCGTCGAGCTCCTTGCGGGTCTGCGAGGCCCCGCCGGGCATGACGACGGCGCCCACGTAGTCGGCCTGGAAGACGCGGAAGGTGGTGCCGGAGAAGTACTCGGTCATCTCGACCAGCTCCTGGCCGAAGCGCAGGTCGGGCTTGTCGGAGCCGTAGCGGGCCATGGCGTCGGCGTAGGTCATGCGGGGCAGCGGGAGCGGCAGCTCGTAGCCGGCGATCTCCCGCCACAGCCTGCCGATCAGCTTCTCGCCGACCTCGATGACGTCCTCCTGGTCGACGAAGGACATCTCGACGTCGATCTGGGTGAACTCCGGCTGCCTGTCGGCCCGCAGGTCCTCGTCGCGGTAGCACTTGGCGAGCTGGTAGTAGCGCTCGAGGCCGGCCACCTGGAGGAGCTGCTTGAACAGCTGCGGCGACTGCGGCAGGGCGTACCAGTTGCCGGGCTGCAGGCGGACCGGCACCAGGAAGTCGCGCGCGCCCTCGGGCGTGGAGCGGGTCAGGGTGGGCGTCTCGACGTAGACGAAGCCCAGCTCGTGCATGACCTCGTTGGCCAGGTAGGTGGCCTTGGAGCGGGTGCGCATCGCGGCGGCGACCTGCTGGCGGCGGATGTCGAGGTAGCGGTACTTCAGCCGCGCCTCCTCCGACACGCCCACGTTGCCCTCGATCGGGAACGGCAGCGGCGCCGACTCGCTCAGCACCTCGACCCTGTCGGCCACCACCTCGATGGCGCCGGTCGGCAGGTCGGGGTTCTCGTTGCCCTCGGGGCGGACCCTGACCTGGCCGACGACCTGCACACAGTATTCGGCGCGCAGGTCGTGGGCGTGGTCCTCCTCGCGGAAGACCACCTGCGCCGAGCCGGAGGCGTCACGCAGGTCGATGAAGACGACGCCGCCGTGGTCACGGCGGCGGGCCACCCATCCCGCGAGCGTCACCTGCTGCCCGGCGTGCTCCTCACGGAGCGACCCGGCCGTATGCGTGCGGATCACTGCACAATCCCTTCGTACGGATAGGGGGAGGAAGGCGAGCCGATCACTTCACCTTCTCCTTCAAGACGTCGGCGACCTTGGCCAGCGGCACCTGGATCTGCTCCGCGGTGGCCAGGTCCTTCACTTGCACGGCCTCGGCCGCCAGGTCACGCTCGCCCAGGATCAGCGCGAACGCGGCGCCCGAACGGTCGGCGCCCTTCATCGCGCCCTTGAGCCCCTTGCCGCCGAAGGCCATGTCGGCGCTGATGCCCGCCTCGCGCAGCTCGCCCACGAGCAGGAACATGCGGCGGCGGGCGTCGTCACCCAGCGGGACACCGTACACCTGCACGCGCCGCTGTGCGCTCTCCTCGCCGAGCAAACCCTCCGACTCCATGGCCAGCAGGGTGCGATCGACGCCGAGCGCCCAGCCGACGCTGGGCAGCGGCGGGCCGTCGAGCATCTCGCTGAGCCCGTCGTAGCGGCCGCCGCCGCCGACGGCCGACTGCGAGCCGAGCCCGTCGTGCACGAACTCGAAGGTGGTGCGCGTGTAGTAGTCGAGACCCCGCACCAGCCGGGGATCGTCCTCGAAGGCCACGCCCGAGGCGGTCAGCAGGCTCCTGACCTCCTCGTGGTAGGCCCGGCAGTCCGCGCACAGGTGATCGACGACCAGCGGGGCGCCGGTGAGCTGGGCCTGCACCTCGGGCCGCTTGTCGTCCAGCACCCGCAGCGGGTTGATCTCGATCCGGGCGCGGGTCTCCTCGTCGAGGTCGAGCCCGCGCAGGAACTCCTGCAGCGCCGCCCGGTAGGCGGGCCGGCAGCTCTTGTCGCCGAGCGAGTTGAGCAGCAGCCGCACGCCCCGAAGGCCGAGCGAGGCGAAGCCGCGCGCGCCGAGCAGGATGATCTCGGCGTCGAGCGCCGGGTCCTCCGAGCCGAGCACCTCGGCTCCCACCTGCCAGAAGTGCCGGTAGCGGCCTTTTTGCGAGCGCTCGTAACGGAACTGGCTGCCGGAGTACCACAGCTTCACCGGGAGCTGGCCGGTGTGCAGGTTGTGCTGGAGCACCGCGCGCACGACCGAGGCCGTGCCCTCGGGCCGCAGCGTCAGGGAGCGGCCGCCTTTGTCGGAGAAGGTGTACATCTCCTTGGTGACGATGTCGGTCGACTCGCCTACGCCCCTGGCGAACAACTGTGTGTCTTCGAAGACAGGCGTCTCGATGTAGCCGTACCCCGCCCGCCGCAGCGGCTCGGCCAAGGCCTCGCGTACGGCGAGGACCCGCTCGGAGCGGGGAGGCAGCCAGTCGAAGGTGCCTTTCGGTGCTTGGAAGCTCATTAGATCCCTCGTGTGGGACCGGCGTGCGGCGCTGCTTCCTTCAGGTACGGGTTGGTCGCGCGCTCGCGGCCGATCGTGGTCTGTGGTCCGTGGCCCGGCAGGACGACCGTATCGTCAGGCAGCGGCAGACACTTGGTAGCCAGGCTGCGCAGGATCGTCGGATAGTCGCCGCCGGGAAGGTCGGAGCGGCCGATGGAGCCGGCGAACAGCAGGTCGCCCGAGAACATGATCTCGTCGCCGGGCGTGCGGAAGCTCACCGACCCCCTGGTATGGCCGGGCGTGTGGTCGACCACGAGCTCCAGGCCGGCGAGCGACAGGACGGCGCCGTCGGACAGCTCGCGCACGTCGTCGGGCTCGCTCAGCGTGATGCCGCCGAACAGCGAGGCGCTGGTGTCGGACCAGCCGGCGGCGGGGTCGCTCAGCAGGTGGCGGTCGTCGGGGTGGATCCACGCGGGCACGTCGCGCGCGCCGCACACGGGGGCCACCGACCAGACGTGGTCGAGGTGACCGTGGGTGAGCAGGACGGCGACCGGCTTGAGCCGGTGCTCGCGCAGCAGCTCCTCGACGCCCTCCGTCGCGTCCTGACCTGGATCGACGATCACGCACTCCTCGCCGGCGGCGGGCGCGACGACGTAACAATTGGTCTGGAAGGCCCCTGCGGGGAAGCCTGCGATGAGCATCTGCCTCAGGTGATCTCGTCGAAAAGCCAATGGGAATGTAACCGAAGGGTACCGGTGCGGGTCGCCGGGCTGCGAATCATTACCCGTTGGCCGATACGATTCGCCCACCTCAGTTGATTGACTATGGGAGGCAAAGCGGTGGCCACGGGGAAGGACCGGCAGAAGCAGCTGGCACGCGAGCACTACGAGCGGCAGATGCAGCGCCGCATCGAGCGCGAGCAGAAGGCCAAGCGCACGGCGATCATCGGCTCCACCGTGGGCGTGGTGATCGTGGTCGGCGGCATCGTGGCGGCGGTCGCGTTGCTGGGCGGCAACGACACGGGCACGGAGGCCGCCGCGTCGCCGTCGGCCTCGGCCTCGCCCGCCGACACCGCGCAGGCATCGGCGAGCACGGGCCCGAAGCCGTACGACGCCAAGACGGGCACGTGCGACTACGTGAAGGACACCTCGGGCGGCACGGTCAAGGACGTCGGCATGCCGCCGGCGAAGGTCAAGACCGAGCCCGCCACGAAGACGATGACGTTCAAGACGAACCAGGGCGACATCGTGGTGGAGCTGAACAACGCCAAGGCTCCGTGCACGACGAACTCGCTGGAGTTCCTGGCGGAGAAGAACTATTACGACGGCAGCAAGTGCCACCGTCTCGGCGGCGACCAGTTCCCGATGCTGCAGTGCGGCGACCCGACCGCCAAGGCGGACGGCAAGAACGAGACCGACGGCCAGGGCGGCCCCGGCTACGTGATGGCCGAGGAGAACCTGGAGGGCGCCCAGTACAAGCGCGGCGTGATGGCCATGGCCAAGACCTCCGCCCCCGGCAGCACGGGCAGCCAGTTCTTCCTCGTTTACGGGGACATCGGACTCACCCCGGATTACACGCCGGTGGGTACGATCACCAAGGGGCTCGACATCCTGGACAAGGTGAACAAAGCAGGCAACATCCCTAGCGCCATGGGAGATGGGACCGGAGCACCAAAGCAAACCGTCGAAATCAAAGACGTGACAATCGCCGGCAAGAGCTGACGTAATACAAACTAGGGACGAAGTAGTCCCGAAGGGTCTGATGGATAGTGCGGGAGGACACGGTGAGCACCGACCCGTGGGGCCGGGTAGACGACGACGGCACCGTCTACGTGCGTACGGCTGAGGGAGAGCGGGCCGTCGGCTCCTGGCAGGCCGGTGAACCCGAAGAGGCACTGGCCTACTTCCATCGCAAGTACGACGAGCTGGCCGGTCAGGTGCAGCTGCTCGAACAGCGTGTCAGGGGCACCGATCTGGCTCCGGCGCAGGCCGAGGCGAGCATCACCAAGCTGCGCGAGGCCGTCTCCGAAGCGCACGCCATCGGCGACCTCGACGCGCTGACGCGGCGGCTGGACGGCCTGACCGAGCTCGTCGCGCAGCGCCGCGAGGAGGTCAAGGCGGCTCGCGAGCACGCCAGGGCCGAGGCCAGGGCCGTCAAGGAGCGGATCGTCGGCGAGGCCGAGCGCATCGCCGAGGAGACCACCCACTGGAAGTCGGGTGGCGAACGGCTGCGTCAGCTCGTCGAGGAGTGGAAGGCCGCCGACCGCATCGACCGGGTCACCGAGGCCGCGCTGTGGAAGCGGCTGTCGGCCGCCCGCACGGCGTTCGCCAAGCGGCGCAAGCAGTACTTCGCCGGGCTGGACGAGCAGCGCGAGGGCGTCCGCGCGGAGAAGGAGCGCATCGTCGCCGAGGCGGAGGCGATCGCCGACTCGACCGACTGGGGCCAGACCGCGGCGATCTACCGCGACCTGATGCAGCAGTGGAAGAACGCCGGCAGGGCCTCCCGCGAGGCCGAGGACGAGCTGTGGGGGCGCTTCAAAGCCGCCCAGGACCAGTTCTTCCAGGCCCGTTCCGCGGTCTTCGCCGAGCGTGACGCCTCCCTGGCCGCCAACGCGGAGGTCAAGGAGGAGCTGCTGGCCGAGGCCGAGAAGATCCTCCCGGTCACCGACGTGCGTACGGCCAGGGGCGCGCTGCGGCACATCCTGGAGCGCTGGGAGGCCGCCGGCCCCGTGCCGCGCGAGCAGCGCGACCGGCTGGAGGGCGGGCTGCGCAAGGTGGACGAGGCCGTGCGCAAGGCCGAGGACGCCGAGTGGAAGCGCTCCAACCCCGAGGCAAGGGCCCGCGCCCAGAGCACGGTCGACCAGCTCCGCACCTCGATCGAGCAGCTGGAGAAGCGGCTGTCCAAGGCGCAGGCCGCCGGGCGCGCCAAGGACGTCAAGGAGGCCGAGGAGGCGCTGATCGCCCGCCGTTCGTGGCTGGCGGAGGCCGAGCGCACGCTCACCGAGTTCAGCTAGGCCTCTCCCCCGGGTCGCCGTCGCCGATCGGGCGGCGCGCGACGGGGCCCGGGATCTAGGCTGGCGGGCATGGATCCCGTCTCGGCCGCGCGCGCGTTCGTCGAAGAGCTGTTCCCCGGCGCTCTGTACGCCTTCGTCGGCGGCAGCGTGCTCACCGGGCACCGCACCGGCACCTCCGACCTCGACGTGATCGTGGTGCTCGACGGCCTGGCCACCCCGTACAGGGAGTCGCTGCGCTGGCGCGAGTGGCCGGTGGAGCTGTTCGCGCACAGCGAGACCAGCCTGGCCGTCTACGTCGGCGACGGCTTCGAGCAGCGGCGCCCCGTCCTGGCACGCATCTGCGCCGAGGGCGCGGTGGTGACCGACAGGACGGGCGGGCGGGCCAGCGACCTGCAGAACGAGCTGGCCGAGCGCCTCGCCGACGGCCCCACGGGGCTGACGACCGGCCAGGCCGAGCGCTTCAGGTACGTGCTGTCCGACCTGCTGGACGACCTGACGGGCGCGACCGACCCCGGCGAGCAGGCGTTCATCGGCTGGGAGGTCGTCCAGGCGACCGCGCGGACTGCGCTGGGCGTGGGGCGGGCGTGGCAGGGCAACGGCAAGTGGCTGCTGCGCGAGCTGCGCACGCACGATGCCAAGCTGGCGGATGAGCTGCTGGCCGTCCGCGACGACCCCGCCAGGCTGGCCGCGGTGGCCACGGACGTCCTTGAGCGGGCCGGAGGCCGCCTCTGGGAGGGTTACCGCGCCCAGGGGGACCCCTTCCACCAGCCGCTGCGTCACATGCCCTCAGGGACGCTCTCGGGCGAAACAGCCCAAAGCACCGGAATGCGGCGGCTGGCCGCCATCAGCGGCGCCACCACCGGCTCGTCGCGGCTGTGGATGGGGCAGACCCACGTCTCCCCCGCCACCCGCTCCTCCGACCACCACCACGGGGCCTCCGAGACCGCCATCTACGTGGTCAGCGGCACGCCGTCGTTCGTGTTCCTGGAGGACGGGCGGGAGCGGCGCATCGACGCGGGCCCCGGCGACTACGTGTTCGTGCCGCCCTACGTGCCGCACCGCGAGGAGAACCCCGACCCGTCACAGGAGGCGGTCGTGGTCATCGCGCGCAGCACCCAGGAGGCCATCGTCGTCAACCTGCCCGACCTGCGCCAGCACTGAGCGGCTCAGCCGCCCGCGCCGCTCACCCGGTAGACGTCGAAGACGCCCTGGATGTTGCGCACGGCCTTGAGCACGTGCCCCAGGTGCTTCGGGTCGCCCATCTCGAACGTGAACTTGCTGATCGCCACCCGGTCGCGCGACGTCGTCACCGACGCGCTGAGGATGTTGACGTGCTGGTCCGACAGCGTACGGGTGACGTCCGACAGCAGCCGCGGCCGGTCGAGCGCCTCCACCTGGATCGCCACCAGGAACACGCTGTCGTCGCTGGGCGACCAGCTCACCTCCACCAGGCGGTCCGGCTGCGACTTCAGCGACTGCACGTTCGTGCAGTCGGCCCGGTGCACCGACACGCCGTGGCCCCGGGTGACGAAGCCGACGATCTCGTCGCCCGGCACCGGGGTGCAGCACTTCGACAGGCGCACCCAGACGTCGGCGTCGCCGGCCACCACCACACCCGCACCGCCACCGCCGCGCGGACGGCCGCGCAGCCGCGTCGGCAGCGAGGTCTCGGCGATGTCCTCCTCGGCGCTGTCGACGCCGCCGATCGAGGCCACCAGCTTCTGCACGACCGCCTGGGCCGCGATGTGGCCCTCGCCGACGGCCGCGTACAGGGCGGACACGTCGGGATAGCGCAGGTCGCGGGCCAGCGCCAGCAGCGCCTCGCCGGACATCAGGCGCTGCAGCGGCAGGCCCTGCTTGCGCATCGCCCGGCCGATGGCCTCCTTGCCCGCCTCGATCGCGGTCTCGCGGCGCTCCTTGGAGAACCACTGCCGGATCTTGTTGCGGGCCCGGCCCGACTTGACGAACTTCAGCCAGTCGCGCGACGGCCCGGCGTCCGGCGACTTGGAGGTGAAGATCTCCACCGTGTCACCGTTGCCGAGCCGCGACTCCAGGGGCACCAGCCGGCCGTTGACGCGGGCCCCGATACAGCGGTGGCCCACCTCCGTGTGCACCGCGTAGGCGAAGTCGACCGGCGTTGCGCTCTCGGGCAGGGCGATGACCTGGCCCTTCGGCGTGAACACGTACACCTCGGAGACCGACAGGTCGAAACGCAGCGACTCCAGGAACTCGCCCGGGTCGGAGGTCTCCTTCTGCCAGTCGAGGAGCTGGCGCAGCCAGGCCATGTCGCTGCCCGGCTTGACCTTGCCCGTGGGGCCGGGGGCGCCGACCTCCTCCTTGTACTTCCAGTGCGCGGCCACGCCGTACTCGGCCCTGTGGTGCATCGCGTGGGTGCGGATCTGCAGCTCCACCGGCTTGCCCTCGGGACCGATCACCGTCGTGTGCAGCGACTGGTACATGTTGAACTTGGGCATCGCAATGTAGTCCTTGAACCGGCCCGGCACCGGGTTCCACCTGGCGTGGATCGTGCCGAGGGCCGCATAGCAGTCGCGCACGCTGTCGACCAGCACGCGGATGCCCACGAGGTCGTAGATGTCGTCGAAGGCGACGTCCCTGGCGATCATCTTCTGGTAGACCGAGTAGTAGTGCTTCGGCCGGCCCTTCACCACCGCGCGGATCTTCGCCTCGCGCAGGTCGCCGTGGACCTTCTCGATGACCTCCTGCAGGAACAGGTCCCTGCGCGGCGCCCGCTCCGACACCATGCGGGCGATCTCGTCGTACCGCTTGGGGTAGAGCATGGCGAACGCGAGGTCCTCCAGCTCCCACTTGATCGTGTTCATGCCCAGGCGGTGCGCCAGCGGAGCGAAGATCTCCAGCGTCTCGCGCGACTTCTGGTGCCGCTTGTGCTCCGGCAGGTACCGCATGGTCCGCATGTTGTGCAGGCGGTCGGCCAGCTTGATGATCAGTACGCGGATGTCGCGCGACATCGCCACGACCATCTTGCGGACGGTCTCGGCCTGCGCGGCGTCGCCGAACTTGACCTTGTCGAGCTTGGTGACGCCGTCGACCAGGGAGCCGATCGTGTCGCCGAAGTCGCCGCGCAGCTCGTCGAGGCTGTAGGCGGTGTCCTCGACCGTGTCGTGCAGCAGCGCCGCGCACAGCGTCTCGTCGTCGGTGCCCAGCTCGGCCAGGATCGTCGCCACGGCCAGCGGATGCGTGATGTACGGGTCGCCCGACTTCCGCTTCTGGTCACGGTGGTGGTAGGCGGCCACGTCGTAGGCGCGCTCGATGAGCCGCAGGTCGGCCTTGGGATGGGTGGCTCTGACCGTGCGGAACAGTGGCTCCAGCACCGGATTCATGGCCCCACCCCCAAACCGCCTGCGACGCACCGCGGGCACGCCGGACGCCTCGGCACTGCCGGTTGCACTCCCGGTTTCGGTTACCTCGGGCACGACCGCATCACGGGGCACTCAGACTCCTCCCGCACTGACTCCCCACGTAAAGCTCCTCACGTTTCGAGTCCAGATCCCCCAGTGTATCCAGGTGGCGAACCTGGACCTGTCGGGGGCCGGGCTCAGACGATCACCAGGGAGTGCACATCCACCCCTGTCAGCCGCTCGCGCCCCTTGAGGAACGCCAGCTCCATCAGCACGGCGATGCCGACGACCTCGGCCCCTGCCCTCTGCACCAGCTCCACCGCCGCCTTCGCGGTGCCGCCCGTGGCCAGCACGTCGTCGACGACCAGCACCCGGTCGCCGGGCGCGAACGCGTCGCGGTGCACCTCGATGGTCGCGGAGCCGTACTCCAGATCGTAGGACTCTTCGAGGGTCGCGGCGGGCAGTTTCCCCTTCTTGCGCACCGGGACGAACCCGGCCGCCGCCCGGTAGGCCACCGGCGCGGCCAGGATGAAGCCCCGCGCCTCGATGCCCACGATCTTGTCCACCTGCTGGAGCCCGGCCAGCTCGTCCACCACGGCCGCCATCGCGACCGGGTCGGCCAGGAGGGGGGTGATGTCCTTGAACATGACGCCCGGTTTGGGGTAGTCGGGGACGTCCCTGATCCGGTCCAGGATCAGCGCGCTCAGCTCGGTCATCGGTGTTTCCCTCGCATTTCGTCCAGCCGGCCGTCTGCCGGGCTCCATGATGGTGCATCCCACCGCCACCCCGTACCCCACCCCACGACCCTGGCGCGGCCCGCCGCACGTACGCGAGCAGCGCCCCGCAAGACTGGCACGGCCAGCCTGCCCGCCCGCGCGCGAGCCTGATGCGCCTCCAACACGCGCCCAGAGCGCGGTGCGTGGCCCGCAGCACGTGCGGTCTCGCGAGCCTGGCGCGGCCAACGTGCCCGCGCCCAGCGCCGCGCGCGAGGCTGGTGCGGTCCCCTACACGCGCCCAGAGCGCGGTGCGCGGTGCGCAGCGCGTACGGCCTCGCGTGCCTTGGCGCGGTTCGCAGCGCGTACGGCCTCGCGTGCCCTGGCGCGGCCCCGCCGCACGTACGCGAGCAGCGCCCCGCGCGCCTGGTGTGGGCCCTTACGCGCGCGAACAGCGTCCCGAGGACCTGTGGCGGCCCGCGAGCGCGCGAACAGCGTTCGGGCGCACACGAAGGCGCCCCCGCCCCGTTCGAGGGGCGAGGGCGCCGTACGGAGCCTTGAAGGGCGGCTAACCCTTGGCTACCGCCGCGCTTTTGGAGCCCTTCGACCCCTTGCCCCCACCTCCCGTGGAGGCCAGCCGCCTGGCGATGGCCTGGTACTTCGGCTCGCGCTCCTTCAACGTCACCAGCAGCGGCGTGGCGACGCACAGCGACGAGTACGTACCGACGATCATGCCGACGAACAGCGACAGCGACAGGTCCTTCAGCGTGCCCGCGCCGAGCACCGTGGTGCCGATGAACAGGATCGCCGCCACAGGCAGGATGGCGACCAGCGAGGTGTTCAGCGACCGGATCAGCGTGTGGTTCAGCGCGTTGTTGGCGGCCATCGAGTACGTCTGCTTGGACGTGTGCCCCAGCTTGGCCGTGACCTCCTTGATCATGTCGAACACCACGACCGCGTCGTAGAGCGAGTAACCGAGGATGGTCAGGAAGCCCAGCAGCGTCGCGGGCGTGACCTCGAAGCCCGACCAGGCGTAGATGCCGGCCGTGATGACGAGGTCGTGCACGAGCGCGACGATCGCGGCCAGCGCCATCTTCGGCTCGAACGCCATCGACAGGTACAGGATGATCGCCAGCATGAACACGCCGAGGCCGATCCACGCCTTCTGCGAGACCTCACCGCCCCAGGACGGGCCGATGGCCTGGATGCTGACCTGGTCGACCGGGACGCTGAAGTCCTTGGCGATGGCGCTCTGCACCTGAGCCCGGGTGTCCTCCGACAGGCTCTCGGTGGTGGCCCGCCAGCCGTCGGTGCCGGCCTGCTGGACGATCACCTGGTGCACGCCCTCGTCGAGGACGGACTGACGCACCTCCTGGACGGAGGTCTGGGTGGCCTTGAACGAGAAGATCGTGCCGCCCTTGAACTCCACGCCCAGGTTGAGCCCGTTGAACAGCAGCCCGGCCAGCGAGACGACCAGCAGCAGGCCGGACAGGCTGTACCACAACCGCCACTTGCCGACGAAGTCGACGTCGATCTCGCCGCGGTAGAGGCGACGCGCAAGTCCCATCTCAGGCCTCCTGCGGAGTGGTCGTGCGGCCGGTCGACGACGTGTCGCTCATGCGCTCGGCGTCGAGACCCGACAGCGGGTGGCCCTTGGCGAAGAACTTCATCCTCGCCAGCAGAGCGATGAACGGCTTGGTGAACAGGAACACCACCACGATGTCGATCAGCGTGGTCAGGCCCATCGCGAACGCGAACCCGGCCACACCGCCCACCGCCAGGAAGTACAGCACGATGGCGGCGATGAACATGACGGCGTCGGCGATCAGGATCGTGCGCCGGGCACGGACCCAGGCCACCTCGACGGCCGCGCGCAGCGTCCGCCGTCCTTCCTTCATCTCATCACGAATACGTTCGAAGTACACGATGAAGGAGTCGGCGGTGATACCGATCGAGACCACCAGGCCGATGATGTGCGGCAGCGAGAGCCGGAAGCCGGCGTTGTGGCCGAGCACGACCACCGCCGTGTACGTCAGGACCGACGCCACCACGAGGCTCAGCACCGCCACGATGCCCAGGCCCCGGTAGTAGAGCAGACAGTAGAGCACGACCAGGCCGAGGCCGATGATGCCCGCGATCAGACCGCCTTCGAGCTGGTCCTGGCCCAGCGTCGAGGACACCGTGTCGACGGAGCTGCGGTTGAACTTCAGCGGCAGCGCGCCGTACTTGAGCTGGTCGGCCAGGTTGGTGGCGCTGGCCTGGTCGAAGCCGCCGGTGATCTCGGCACGGCCGCCGGGGATCGGGCTCTGGATGACCGGGGCGGTGATGACGACGCCGTCGAGCACGACCGCGACCATGTTGCGCGGCTCGGGCGAGTTGTAGGCGGTGGTGGTGAGCTTGCCCCACTCGCCGGCGCCCTTGCTCTTGAAGTCGAGCTGGACGACCCACTCGGTGGTGCCCTGGCGCACGCCCGCCGAGGCCGTGTCGATGTCGGTGCCGACGACCTTGGCGACGTCGAGGACGTACTTGTAGCTGCCGTCGGTCTCGCAGCCCGCGTACTGCTTGGCCGGGTCGTCCTGGACGCCCTGGCCGCGGTTGGCGGGGTCGGAGCAGTCGAGCTTGTTGAACTGGGCCAGCACCGCCGGGTCGATGCCCGTGGTGTCGATGCCGGCGTTCGGGTCCTGGGCGGGAGGTGTGCTGGCCTGCGCGCTCGGCGTGGCCTTGCCCGTCGGGGAGGCCTTGGCCGTCGGGGAGGTCTTGGCCTCCTGGCCCTTCTTGCCGCCCTGCTCCTGCTGCTTGCCGTCCTGGCCCGTCTGCTGCGTGCCGTCCTGGCCGGTCTGTGTCTTGCCGTCCTGGCCGGTCTTCTGCGTCTCGGCCGGCTTGGCCGACGGGTCCGCCGCGCCCGAGGCCGCGGGCGTCGGGGCGGTCAGAGCCGACGACAGCGCCTTACCCGTCGGGGAGGCGCTGGGCGTCGTGATCGACTGCGAGCTGGAGGGCTGCGTGGACGGCTGCGCCGTCGGGGAGGTGGAGGCGCCGGCCGACGGGCTCGCGGAGCCCGAGGGCGAGCCGCTCGGCGTCGGCGCGTTGGTGGCCAGATTCTGCGGGACCTGCGTGGCCGCCACGGCCAGCACCTGGCGGAAGCGGAGCTCCGCGGTGGTCGCGACCAGCTTGATGGCCTCGTTCTGACCGACGCCCGGGATCGAGATGATGATGTTGTCGCCGGACTTGGCGACCTCGGCGTCGGAGATTCCGGTGCCGTTGACCCGGTCGCGGATGATGTTGACCGCGCGGTCGAGGATCTCCTCAGGCGGCGACGCGTTGTTCTGGGTCACGGGTGTCAGAGTCACCGTGGTGCCGCCCGCGAGGTCGAGTCCCAGCTTCGGCGTGTACGCCTGCTGCAAGAACATCGTCCCGCCCAGGGCGAGGATGAGCGCCAGAAGCACGAGGAGCGTACGCCCCGGTCGGCTGTGGCGGCTGGTCGGTCGGGCCACTGGTCGTCAGTTCTTTCAGATAGAGGTTGTGTCGCAGAGCTTAGTCAGGACTGCTTGGTACTGGAGCCCTGGTCGCCGTCACGCTCTACGGTGGCCTCGGACTCCTTCTTGCCCTCTTCGTCGAGTTCGACCTGGTCAGCGGCCGACTCGTCGTCACTCACCGGGGCGTCGCCAGGAGTGACGACTCGGCCGATCGCGGCCTTGACCCAGCGGGTTTCGATCCCTGGCGCGACCTCGAGGACGACGTCCTCGTTGTCGACCGCCACGACGGTGGCGAACAGGCCCGTCGTGGTCATGACCCGGCTGCCCGGCGTCAGGGAGTTCTGCATCTGGACCGCCTCTTGCTGGCGCTTGCGCTGGGGGCGGATCAGCAGGAAGTAGAACACCACCACCAGAAGAATCAGCGGCAGGATACTTCCGAGTTGTCCCATGTCCATAAGGGGCGACCTTCCATTGTCGTACAAGAAGTTGACACCGGCCTCGCGCCGGAAATTCCGTGCGTTGCGTCGGGCCGCGCCGCTCAGCCCGTCAGCCTACACAGCCAGCCAAGCCACGGAGTGTAGGCGCTTGTTATGAAACGCGGCAACGAGGCAGCGTTCCGGCGCGCGGGGAAGTTCCCATTTTGAAACGGTTGCAACCGATCTGTGATCACTCGAAAAGTGACGCTCCGAACGCATCCGGTGGCGGTGTCATCCCCAAATGCACCCATGCCGCCGCCGTGGCGACCCGGCCGCGCGGCGTCCTGGCCAGCAGCCCTTGCCGGACGAGGAACGGCTCGGCCACCACCTCGACCGTCTCCGGCTCCTCCCCCACGGCCACCGCCAGCGTGGACAGCCCGACCGGGCCGCCGCCGAACTTCTTCAGCAGCACGCCGAGCACCGCCCGGTCGAGCCGGTCGAGCCCCTCGCCGTCCACCTCGTACAGGTTGAGCGCCGCCGCCGCCACGTCCCGGTTGATCACACCGTCGGCCCGCACGTCCGCGAAGTCGCGCACCCGCCTCAGCAGCCGGTTCGCGATGCGCGGCGTGCCGCGCGAGCGCCTGGCGATCTCGTGCGCGCCCTCGTCGGGCAGGCTCACCCCGAGCAGCCTCGCCGACCTGCGCAGCACCTGCTCCAGCTCGGAGCTCTCGTAGAAGTCCATGTGCGCGGTGAAGCCGAAGCGGTCACGCAGCGGCGCCGGCAGCAGCCCTGCCCGCGTGGTGGCTCCGACCAGCGTGAACGGGGCGATCTCCAGCGGGATGGCGGTGGCGCCCGGGCCCTTGCCGACGACGATGTCGACCCGGAAGTCCTCCATCGCCAGGTACAGCATCTCCTCGGCGGGCCTGGCCATCCGGTGGATCTCGTCGATGAACAGCACCTCGCCCTCCGACAGCGTCGACAGAATCGCCGCCAGGTCACCGGCCCGCTCCAGAGCGGGGCCCGAGGTGATGCGCAGCGGGGCGTTCAGCTCGGCTGCGATGATCATGGCCAGGGTGGTCTTGCCGAGGCCCGGCGAGCCGCTCATCAGCACGTGGTCGGGGGTGCTTTCCCGGCGCAGGGCGCTCTCCAGCACCAACGAGAGCTGCTCCCGCACCCGGGCCTGGCCGATGAACTCGCTGAGGCGCTTGGGGCGCAGGGCCGCCTCGATCTGCAGCTCGTCGCCTCCGGCCGTGGACGACAGGATCTCCTCCCGCTCAAGCGCCACGCCCGCACCTCCTCTGGGTCTCGGGATCCGAAGATGTCACCCCGCCGCCCGCAGCCCTCACCCCGGCGCTGCACGGGTGCGGGTGGCGGAGGGAGAGCGCGCGAGCCGACGCCTGCCCGGCGGGCTTCTGAGCTGAGGACGCGCAAGTCATCGGACGCCTGACGGGCTGCCGGGCGCAGAGCCGCTTGGCGGGCCTTCCCGCGCAGGGCACCGGGGTCGTTCGGCCCTCAGCGGGCTTTCGAGCGCGGAGGACGGCAGCCGGCAGGCGCTTGACGTGCTTCGGGGCGGCGAGTGTGGAAGTCATCGGACGCTCAGCGAGCGGAGTGCGGCCTTCAGGAGGGCGGCCACCTGCGGCTGGCGGCCCGCGGCGAGCTCGGCGTCGGCGTCCGGCTCGACGGCGGCGACGGCCTCGTCGGCGTCCTTGCCCGAGTAGCCGAGCCCCACCAGCCCCGAGTGCACCTGGTCGCGCCAAGCCGCCGCCCGGCGCCGGCCGTTGAGTGCGGCGTCCACGGCCTCTTCCGGGGTGCCGAGCCGGTCCTTCAGCTCCAGGATGATGCGCTGTGCCCCCTTCTGCCCGATGCCAGGCACCTGCGTGAGCGCCTTGACGTCGGCGCTGGCCACGGCGACCCGGAGCGTGTTGGGGGTGTGCACGGCGAGCATCGCCAGGGCCAGCTTGGGGCCGACGCCGCTGGCGGTTTGCAGGAGCTCGAACACGACGCGCTCGTCGTCGGTGGCGAAGCCGTACAGGGTGAGTGACTCCTCGCGCACCACCAGCGAGGTGGCCAGGCGCGCCTGCTCGCCCATCCTGAGGGTCGCGAGCGTGCCGGGGGTGCAGTGGGTGAGGATGCCGACGCCGCCGACCTCGATCACGGCCCCGTCGGGCGCGATCGCCGTCACCTTGCCCGCCACCGAAGCGATCACACCCGTCCTCCTGTCGTCAGCCGCGCCACGACCCGGCTTCCTGTCATCCGCCGTACCACGATCCGGCAGCCCGCCGAAAACCGAACCACCACCCGGCGGCCCACCGCAGGCCGCGTCACGACCCGGCAGCCTGCCGAAAGCCGCACCACGACCCCACGGCCGGCCACCGGCCGCATCGCGGTCCAGCGTCCCGTCGGAGGCCATGCCGCGTCCCGGCTGCCTGCCGAGGGGCGCACCACGTTCCGGCTTCTCTTCACGATCCGGTTTCCTGTCATAGCGCATTCGGCGGCGAAGAGCCCACTCGCGCCACGCGCGGCGGGCCGCGCGGTCATCGGGCCGGGTTCCTTCGGCTGGTGGCGCGGGCCAGGGCCTCGGAGAGGCGATGCTGGGCGCCGCCGCGCCACACGTGGCAGATGGCCAGCGCAAGGGCGTCGGCGGCGTCGGCGGGCTTGGGCATCTCGGAGAGGCGCAGCAGCCGGGTGACCATGGCGCCGATCTGCTTCTTGTCTGCGGTGCCGCTGCCGGTGATGGCGGCCTTGACCTCCGACGGCGTGTGCAGGGCCACCGGGAGGCCGCGCCTGGCCGCGCAGAGCACCGCGATGCCCGCGGCCTGGGCCGTGCCCATGACGGTGCGTACGTTGTGCTGGCTGAAGACGCGCTCCACCGCCACCGCGTCGGGCCGCACCTCGTCGAGCCAGCTTTCGATGCCGGCTTCGATGCCGACGAGGCGGGTGCCGAGCTCCTCGTCGGCCCCCGTGCGCACCACCCCGACGGCCACCAGACTCAGTGGCGCGCCGGGGCGCCCCTCGACAGCACCGAGGCCGCACCGGGTCAGCCCCGGATCGACGCCCATCACCCGCACCGGCCCACCATCCCGTCGCCGAACATCTGTTCGGCATGAGACTTTACCCCGGCTGGGAGGGGTGTGCAGCGGGAAGCGGGGATCAGAAGTAGTCGAGCATGTAGGGCTTGGCGGCGAAGGCGGCGTCGAGGGCGGCGTCGTGTCGTTCATGTCCGGACATGAGGCCGGCGAGGCGGAGGGTTCGGGTGGGAATGCCGGCGTACAGGGCGGAGAAGCCGTTCACTGAGAGCTTGACGCCGGACTCATCGATCGAGGAGTCCGGCGTGGCGGTGCCGGAGCCGTTGGAGATGGTCAGCCGCCACGTGCCGCCGCCCCTGATCGGGTCGTCGACGGTGACGACGGCCTCGCAGGACGCGTTCGAGGGGAAGCCTCTACGCTCCACGGCGGCGGCCACGTCCAGCACCCGGAACATCCAGCGCACCTGCTGCACCTGCTCCTTCGTCCGCTCGCGCAGCAGCCACAGCACCGGGTCGTCCGGCGCCACGGAGGCGACGACCTCGCGCGCGATCGTGGAGGCGCTGCCGACCATGGACCACAGGGCGCGCAGGGTGTCGGAGGAGGCGGCGACGAGGTTCTCGACCTCCATGTCGTCGCCGCGCCACCGGTAGACGACGTAGCCGTCGTCGGCGAGGTAAAGGAAGTCGTCCTCGTTGGCCAGCCACAGGTTCCAGGTGTCCTCGTCCCACGAGATCGGCCCGCTGGAGCGGGCGGCCCCGTGCACGCGGTGCAGCACCGCCATCAGCTCGGCCGCGTCGCCGGGACCCATCCTGCGCAGCTTGACCTGCCCGGACGGCCGGATCCCGCGCAGCGACTCGGCGGGCAGGCGCACGTTGTACTGGGCTCCGGCGTGCTCGAAGCCGACCCCGCGGTAGATCGCCGTGGTGGCCGGGTAGAGCGCGGAGACGGCGTCGCCGAGGTCGGCGGCGCGGCCGATGACCGCGCGCATGATGGCGCTGCCGACGCCGCGCCCGCGGTCCTCGGGGTTGACCGTGACGCCCGCGACGCCCGCCATCGGCTGCGGCCTGCCGTGCCACCACTGCGTGAACCGGCGCAGGCGCGCCGCGGCGGCCAGCCGGCTGCCGTCGAACGCCCCCAGGTAGCGGCCCTCCCCCAGCGCCGGGAGCACGGCCTTGCGCCACCGCTCCCTGTCGTCGGCGGACAGCGGGCCGAACGAGCGCCTACGCAGGTCAAGGACGTCGTCGAGGTCTTCGGCAGTCAGGTCGCGTATCTCCACAAGCGGCCACCCTACGCACCCGATGTGCGAACCTGCGAGCCGTTTGTCCGGATGGCGAGCCGGTCCAGGTACAGGAGCTGGGCGGCCACCAGCGCGGCCAGCGCGACGGCGACGACGACCAGCGGCGTGGCGGCGGCCACGTCGGGTGAGGTCACGGCGAAGCCGGTGAGCTGGTTCGCCTGGGCCAGCGGGGTGGTGAACAGGTCCTGCTTCTGCACGACCAGCATCGGCCAGAGCAGGTCGTGGGCGTTCAGGAGCGCGACGGCGCCGACCAGGACGCCCGCCATGGGCAGGGACGGCAGCAGCACGCCGCCGAAGAAGTCGCCGGGGCGCGCCCGCTCGGCCAGGCCCTTGCACAGGAGCGTGAGCACCAGCAGCGCAGGGACGCTCACCAGGAGGGGCTGGATGAGCGCGGGGAAGGTGTCGATGAGGCCGAGGTTGTGGACGTTCTGCCAGTTGGCGACGGAGAGCGGGCCGGGGCCGACGAACAGCCAGGGGGCGAAGAGCAGCAGCAGCCACTCGCTGGCCCTGCCCAGCGGGCGCAGGCCGCCGATGCCGAGCGCCGCCAGGTACGCCACGCCCACCGAGACGATCGCGCCCGCGATGGCGGGGGCCCAGGTGTTGACCTGGGTGGTGACGGTGCCGGCCGGGGTGGCGGGCGAGGCGAGGACGCCGTCCATCCAGGGCCAGGTGAGGACGATGCCGACCGCGGTGACGAGCACGAGCGCGGCGACGCCCACCACGGTCATCCCGACGGCCGTGGCCCGGGTGTCCGGGGCCGGGGCGTCCGGGAACGGAGTGCCCGGGGCCTGGACGCCCGGGACCGGAGCGTGCGGGGCCGGAGCGTGCGGGGCCGGAGCATGCGGGGCCGGGGTGCGCGGGGTCAGTGTGATGCTGAGCCGGGTGGCCGCCGCGACGACCGTGGCGACGATCCCCAGCACGCCCAGGATCACCCCCGTGAGGGCCGCCACGGACGCCCCAGGCCCGAACTCGGCCAGCCGGAAGGCGTAGTCGAACTGCAGCCCCGCGAGCGTCTCTGTGGCCCGCTGAGGGCCGCCCCGCGTGAGCACCAGCCCGATCGAGAACGTCTGGAGCCCCACGGCCACCACGGCGAGCCCGACGAGCACGCCGACGACCAGCGTCGCGGGCCCCGCGGTGCCGCCGCGCAGGGCGGGCAGGAACGCGATCACGGCCAGCGCGCACACCAGCCCGAACGTGGCCGCCGCGACGATCAGCCGCAGCGTGCCCGGCGCGGTCGCGGGCTCGCGCAGCCCTTCCGCGAGGGTGACGAGCCCGGACGCCTGCCCGATCGAGCCGCGCAGCCACGCCCCCGCGACCGCCACCGGCGAGAAGGCGACGATCGCCAGCGAGAGCACGATCCGCCCGGCGCGGCGGGTCCAGGTGCCCGCCCTGTCGAGCGCCAGCGCCAGCAGCGGCCCCACCACGACGGCCACCAGCAGCGGGATCACGGTCAGCGAGAAGGTGAAGCCGAGCGCCCGCCAGAAGGCGGCCTCGCCGAGCAGCTCGCCGTAGTTGGCCAGCCCCACGTAGGTGCTCTCCCGCAGGACGCCGCCGCTCTGGAAGCTGAGCCAGATCGTCTGGGCGGTCGGCAGCACCAGGGTGATGAGGGTGCCGAGCAGCGCAGGCACGGCCAGGAGCCAGCCGAGAGCGGATGACACGTACGTCTGAGGAGGGGTGGGGGAAGTCACGTCGCCAGACCCTACGCTGCCCAGGGCCCGCTCGCACGCGATGAAACGCGTTGGGCAGGGAAGATCGCCATACGGCCTGAAATGCACCGAATACGGCGGGCGGCGGGCATGACGGAGGGCCCGGCGTGCGCCAGGCCCTTGCGAAAGCGCCCGTACGAGCGCCCCTACGAGCGTCCGTACGCTAGTCGAGCGCCGCCAGCACCTCGTCGGAGACGTCGAAGTTGGCGAAGACGTTCTGCACGTCGTCGCTGTCCTCCAGCGCGTCGATGAGGCGGAACACCTTCTTGGCGCCCTCCTCGTCGAGCGGCACGCTCATCGTCGGCAGGAAGCCGGACTCGGCGGAGTCGTAGTCGATCCCGGCGTCCTGCAGCGCCTTGCGCACCGGCACCAGGTCGCCCGCCTCGGAGACGACCTCGAAGGTGTCGCCCAGGTCGTTGACCTCCTCGGCGCCCGCGTCGAGCACGGCCATCAGCACGGTGTCCTCGTCGAGCCCGTCGGCCTTGGGGACGATCACGACGCCCTTGCGGTTGAACATGTACGAGACGGACCCGGGGTCGGCCAGCGAGCCGCCGTTGCGGGTCAGCGCGACGCGCACCTCGGAGGCGGCGCGGTTGCGGTTGTCGGTGAGGCACTCGATGAGCACGGCGACGCCGCCGGGCGCGTACCCCTCGTACATGATCGTCTGCCAGTCGGCGCCGCCCGCCTCCAGGCCGCCGCCCCGCTTGCGCGCCCGCTCGATGTTGTCGTTGGGCACGGAGTTCTTCTTCGCCTTGAAGATGGCGTCGAAGAGGGTGGGGTTGGCGTCCGGGTCAGGGCCACCGGTCCGTGCCGCCACTTCGATGTTCTTGATGAGCTTGGCGAACAGCTTGCCGCGCTTGGCGTCGAGCGCGGCCTTCTTGTGCTTCGTCGTCGCCCATTTGGAGTGGCCGGACATTACCTAGAGCTCCCTCACCATGTCTACGAAGTAACGGTGCACGCGTACGTCCCCGGTGAGCTCGGGATGGAACGACGTAGCGAGCAACGGCCCTTGACGGACCGCGACGATCCTATCCCCAGGCTCGCACCTGCCCAGCACTTCGACGTCCGCGCCGACCGATTCGACCCAGGGAGCCCGGATGAAGATCGCGTGTACCTGCTCCCCGCCGAAGTCGAGGTCGGCCTCGAAGGAATGGACCTGACGGCCGAAGGCGTTGCGCCTGACCACCATGTCGATGCCGCCGATGGTCTGCTGCCCGGCGATGCCGTCCTCGATCCGGTCGGCCAGCATGATCATGCCGGCGCAGGAGCCGTAGGCGGGCATGCCCTCCTTGACGCGCAGGCGCAGCGGCTGCAGCATGTCGAAGGTTTCGGCCAGCTTCCACATCGTGGTCGACTCGCCGCCGGGGATGACCAGGGCGTCGACCGCGTCCAGCTCGGCGGGACGGCGCACGGCTGTGGCCGTGGCGCCTGCCTCCTGGAGCATGCGCAGATGCTCGCGCACGTCCCCCTGGAGGGCGAGCACACCGATCGAGGGCACAGTCGATCCTTTCGTCCGGGTACGGGTTGCCAGATATTCAACACCAGGATGGCCTGGAGTCTTCCTAGAGGGTCACCTCGATGTGTGCGGGCTTGTGGTCCGACAGGGTGATCTCGCGGGCCACGTGGCAGCGCCGCACGCTGCCCTTGGGGGCGAAGAGGTAGTCGAGCTTCTTGCCCTGCCTGGTCCACCCTCCGGTACGCCGCCCGCCCCGCTGGTCGCATTCCTGGTAGGCGCGGTAGAAGGGGGCGACGGCCCGGCGTCCGGCGGCGGAGCCGTAGCCGCTGTCGGGCGGCGAGACGTTGAGGTCGCCGCCGACGACGCTGCGGTAGCCGGGCTTGGCGGAGATCTCCAGCAGCCGCCGGAGCTGCTCGGTGCGGTACGGCGCGCCCGGCTGGCGGTCGTCGTAGGCGGTGCCCGCGGACAGGTGGGTGCCGCAGGCGCGGACCTTCCTGGCGGGCAGGTCCGCGCAGATGGCGGCCCGCTTGACGTACCAGGGCGGGGCGGGCAGCGGGTGCACCTCGACGGCCGCGTCGCCCGCCACCGCGACGGCGATGCTCTGCGCGCCGCGCGGGCGGCCGAGCAGGTCGGGGTGGCAGGCGTACGGGGTGCCGTCCTGGTTGGTCAGGCCCCAGGAGCCGATCGTCCATGGCCGCCCGGTGCGTTGTTCGAGCCACAGCTCCAGCGCGCCCGTCGCGCCGGTGCAGAACTCCTGGAGGAAGATCACTTCCGACCGGTGTGCGAGCGCCTGCCCGCCGACGTGCCCGGCGAGCTCGACGGCGGTCGCCCGGTAGAGGCGGCAGCCGGAGTTGGTCCCGGTGCAGACGTTCCAGGTCATCACGGCCAGGTTCGCCTGCTGGACGGGAAGGAGGCTCGCCAGGAGCAGCAGGATGTGTCCCATCATGGTGGGACACAGCAAATCACGTGGCGGGCACGGTCTCGGCGTCGTGCGCCGTGTGATCGGCGTCCACGCGGGACAGGGACCTCAGGTGGTGGCGCCTGGTGTAGAGGATGGCCATGCCGACGACGCAGCACAGCGCGCCCACCACGTACGGCACCGCGATCCCGACCTCCTCGCCGAGCTTGGTGGCGATGAACGGGGCCAGCGCGCCGCCCATCCAGCGCACGAAGTTGTAGCCCGCCGACGCGACCGGCCTGGGCGCGTCGGAGACCTCCATGGCCGACTCGGTGAAGACGGTGTTGTTGAGGCCGATGGGGATGCCCGACAGGATGGTGAACACGATGACGCCCGCGTGGCCCGACAGCGCGATGCCGATCTGGAAGACGGCCAGCAGGGCCAGCGCCAGGTGCAGCACGTTCACCGAGCCGATCCTGCGCTGCAGCGGCGGCGCGGCGAAGACCGACGACAGCGCCACGCAGACGCCCCAGCCGAAGAAGACGGCGCCGATGCCGTAGGCGGACATGCCGAGGATGAACGGCGTGAACGCCAGCACGGTGAAGAACGCGAAGTTGTAGAACAGCGCGGTGAAGGCGGTCGTGGACAGGCCGCCGTGCGCCAGCGCCCTGATGGGGGCGCTCAGCCGGGTCTTCTGGGCGGGTCTGGGGGTGGTGCGGAGCATCGTGACGATCAGCACGAAGCCGACTGCCATGAGCGTGGCGGTGCCGAAGAACGGGGCCCGCCAGTTCCAGTCGCCGAGCAGGGCGCCGGCGAGGGGGCCCAGCGAGATGCCGAGGCCGAGCGCGGCCTCGTACAGGATGATGGCCGATTCCGCGCCGCCGCTGGCGGCGCCGACGATGACGGCCAGCGCGGTGGCCACGAACAGCGCGTTGCCCAGGCCCCAGCCGGCGCGGAAGCCGACGAGCTCGGCGACGCTGCCGGAGGTGCCGGCCAGCGCCGCGAACACGATGACCAGCACCAGCCCGACGAGCAGCGTGCGCTTGCCGCCGATGCGGCTGGAGACCCAGCCGGTGATCAGCATGGCCACGGCGGTGACCAGGAAGTAGCTGGTGAACAGCAGCGAGACCTGGCTGGGGGTGGCGTTCAGCCCTTGGGCGATGGAAGGCAGGATGGGGTCGACCAGGCCGATGCCCATGAAGGCCACGACCGCGGCGAACGCGGTGGCCCAGACGGACATGGGCTGGCGAAGGATTCCGCCGCCGGATTGCATGGTGCTCCTTCTCCTAGGGGCGTTCCTGGGCGCGTCCGAGCTTGGCCAGGACGGGCAGGGCTGCCGCGAGGGTGGCGCGCTCGTCCTCCGTGAGCGCGGCCAGTTCCGTGGTGAGGCGGGCGATCCTGGCCCTGCGGACGGCTCCGAGCCGGTCGCGGCCCTCCTGCGTCAGCTCGACCGTCCTGACGCGGGCGTCCGCGGGGTCGGAGCCGCGGGCCACCAGGCCGGCGTCCTCCAGGCGGTTGATCTGCACGGTCATGGTGGGGAGCTGTACGGCGTGCTCCTCGGCCAGCTCCGTCATCCGGCGGGGGCCGGCTTCGAGCGAGCCGAGCACGCCGTACTGCTGGCTGGTCACGGGCTGGCCGGCGACGGTGCGCCTGAGCAGGAGGACCAGGTGCCGCAGCACGGTGGAGACCTGCTCGGCCAGGCGGGTGGGATCGTCCCTCATGCTTAGCCCAACTAACTTAGCCTGGCTAATATTCCGGCCGTAAAGAGAGCGTGGGCACGCCCAGGAGGTTCGGCGTGCCCACGCTGGTCCAGGAGTGGGTTACGGGCGCTCGGTCTCCAGGCGGACCGTCTCCTCCACGGTCATCGCCGCCGCGCTGCGCATCGTCGGGTCGAGCGGCCGCAGGTACGTCTGCTGCACGCCGGGCACCCGGTCCTCGATGACGTACGTGGCCCGCGTGTACACCTCGGAGCCCGGCGTCTGCACCGTCGGCACGACCTTGAAGTCGGCGGACAACTGGTCGCGCTCGATCCTCGTCAGCACGTAGCCGCGCTGGTTGTTGTAGAACTTCAGGTGCGGATTGATGGCCAGGAACGGGTGCTGGGCCGGGTCGGAGTCGGCGCCGTTCCCGCCGGTCGAGATCGACGTGGCCACCAGCTCGGAGCCCACGGTCGGCCCGGTCGGGTCGTCGTAGTCGAGCTTGAGGTCGCTGGCCCAGTGGGCGTGCACGTCGCCGGTCAGCACGACGGGGTTGCGCACCTGCGCGTCGATCCAGCCCTGCGTGATGCGCCGGCGGGAGGCGACGTACCCGTCCCAGGAGTCCTGGGAGGTGACCTTGACGGGCCCGGCGTTGTTGTCGCGCTGGGCGAAGAAGACCTGCTGGCCGAGGATGTCCCACTGCGCGCGGGAGTGGCGGAAGCCGTTCAGCAGCCACTCCTCCTGCTCGGCGCCGGTGATCGAGCGGGCCGGGTCCACGGCGGCGGGGCAGTCCTTGTAGCCGTCGCCGCAGCCCTGGTCGTCGCGGTACTGGCGGGTGTCGAGCATGTGGAAGGTGGCCATCCGGCCCCACCGGATGCGCCGGTAGAGCTGCATGTCGATGCCGCGCGGGATCGAGGTGCGGCGCAGCGGCATGTTCTCGTAGTAGGCGCGGAAGGCGGCCTCGCGCCTGGTCAGGAAGTCCGGCTGGGGGACCTCGGGCTTCTCCGGCACCTCGTCGGCCCAGTTGTTGTCGAGCTCGTGGTCGTCCCAGACGACCAGCCAGGGCGCGGCGGCGTGCGCGGCCTGGAGGTCGGGGTCGGCCTTGTACTGGGCGTGCCGCTGGCGGTAGCCGGCCAGGGTCTCGGTCTCGGGCCCCTCGTGGTGGCGGACGTTGCCGCCGGGGATCGTGTAGGTGTTCTTGGTGTACTCGTACTGGTAGTCGCCGAGGTGCAGGACGAGGTCCGGGTGCTCCTCGGCCAGGCGGCGGTAGGAGGTGAAGTAGCCGTGCTCGTACTGGGCGCAGGAGACGAAGGCCATGGCCAGGCCGCCGCCGTAGGAGAGGGGGTGCGGGGCGGTGCGGGCGCGGCCGAGCGCCGAGACGTACGGGCCGACGCGGAAGCGGTACCAGTACTCGCGGTCGGAGCTGAGCCCCTGCACCTCGACGTGCACGCTGTGGCCCCACTCGGGGGCGGCGACGGACACGCCGGTGCGGACGACGCGGCGGGCCCGCTCGTCGGCGTAGATCTGCCACTGCACGGGGAAGGGCCGCTGCGGCATGCCGCCGAAGCCGTCCTCGGCCATGGGCTGCTGGGCGAGCCTGGTCCAGATGACGAAGCCCTCGCTGTCGGGGTCGCCGCAGGCGACGCCGAGCGTGAACGGATCGGTGGTCAGGCCGCGCGAGGCCAGCGTCTGGGCCGTCTCGGCGGACGGGTCGGGGCCGGCGTGCGCGGCACCCGCGGGGATCGCCGCGGCGGCGCCTGCGGCTAACCCCGTGACGAGGAAGTGTCTGCGGTTCAGCTTGGACACGTGTGGCTCCCGGGACGATCTGGGGACGAGGGTTGACCCGTAGCTTTACTGAGGATCATGACCACGTGGTGAACGCCACACAACACCAAAAAGGCGACATCCTTCGCGGATGCCGCCTTACTTGGCAATTTTCACCGTCACGCGGTGGCGCCCCCGCCAGGCCGCCGTCGGCCTGCCGGAAGTGATCGTCTCACACCGCCACCGCCGTGACCTGCGACGACGCGCCGGTTACCAGCCGCGCTCGGCCAGCCGGTGCGGCTGCGGGATCTCGTCGACGTTGATGCCGACCATCGCCTCGCCCAGGCCGCGCGAGACCTTGGCGATGACGTCGGGGTCGTCGTAGAACGTCGTGGCCTTGACGATGGCCGCGGCGCGCTTGGCCGGGTCGCCCGACTTGAAGATGCCCGAGCCCACGAACACGCCCTCGGCGCCGAGCTGCATCATCATCGCGGCGTCGGCCGGGGTGGCGATGCCGCCGGCGGTGAACAGCACGACCGGCAGCTTGCCGGTCTTGGCGACCTCGACGACCAGCTCGTACGGGGCCTGCAGCTCCTTGGCGGCGACGTACAGCTCGTCCTCGGGCAGCGAGGTGAGCCGCTTGATCTCGGCGCGGATCGTGCGCATGTGGGTGACGGCGTTGGAGACGTCACCCGTGCCGGCCTCGCCCTTGGAGCGGATCATGGCCGCGCCCTCGGTGATGCGGCGCATGGCCTCGCCGAGGTTGGTGGCCCCGCACACGAACGGCACGGTGAACTGCCACTTGTCGATGTGGTTGGCGTAGTCGGCCGGGGTGAGCACCTCGGACTCGTCGACGTAGTCGACGCCGAGCGACTGCAGCACCTTGGCCTCGACGAAGTGACCGATGCGGGCCTTGGCCATGACGGGGATCGAGACGGCGGCGATGATGCCGTCGATCATGTCGGGGTCGCTCATCCGGGACACGCCGCCCTGGGCGCGGATGTCGGCGGGCACGCGCTCCAGGGCCATGACGGCCACCGCGCCGGCATCCTCAGCGATCTTGGCCTGCTCGGGGGTGACGACGTCCATGATGACGCCGCCCTTGAGCATCTCGGCCATGCCGCGCTTGACGCGCGCGGTTCCGGTGACGGGGGTGCTTTCTGGCGTGCTGGTCGACACGGTCATCCTCACGGGCTCTCACGGCGATTCGGTCAGTTTTTCAAGCCCATCGTAGGTCCTGGAGGACCCCTCCCCCGACATGCCAAGATGTCAGGATTCACTCCCCGACTTCTACGGAATGACAGGCTTGCGGCTGGCGAGGGCGACCCAGACCTGGCCGGGGGCGAAGTTCATCGGCTCGCCGCTCTCAGTGGTGAACGTCGTGCCGCTCTCCTCCGATTCCCGTTCCCACCGCGCCTTGAAAGCTTTACCGTCACGCAGCACGATCGCGGAACCCTTGCCCGTGGTGTGCACGAGCGGCGTGTAGCTGTCGTTCTTGTCGTGGAACTCCGAGCGCTCGGTCTTGGTGTACTGGATGACGATCGTCGGCGCGCCGAGCTGGCCGCCCTCCGCCGCCATGTCCTTCTTGCCGTCCTGCCAGATCAGCCACTGCTCCTTGTCCTGCGACCAGGCGAAGGTGAAGCGGGCCGCGGGCCACCTGACGGTGTACGACTTCTTGTCCACGCCGCCCTCGGCCGGGGCGTCGCCGAAGGTGAAGCCGATGTCCTTGGCCTTGCTCGCCTTGGGCGCCTTGGCCAGGAGCTGCTTGGTGTTGGCGAACAGGTTGTAGGGGGCGAAGCGGCCGGGCTGGCGGAAGTAGGCGCCGGGGTTGCGGGTGTCGCCGACGTCCCACAGGGAGGCCTCGGCGATGAACGGCAGCATCTTGGTCTGCGCGCCGGAGTAGGAGAAGGCCGGCTTGCCGAACTGCGGCGCGATGTGCAGGTCGGAGATGCGCGCGCTGCGCACCGGGCCCACCTTGGCCGGCAGCTTGGAGGAGAAGACGGCCATGAGGCGGGTCAGGCCCGCCTCGACCTGCTCGATGTAGACGATGTCCGCGCTCTTGAGGCCGAGCTGCGGCTTGCCCGCCGCGGTGTTCTCGATCTTCACGGCCAGTACGGGCTTGAGCGTCTCGTACGGCTTGCCGGTGAACGGATGGGCGTTGACCTCTTCCGGCTCCTCGCTGGGCGCCGCCGTGGCGGACGGCGCGGGGGCCTGGCCGGCCGCCGGGTCGTCCGGGGAACAGGCCGCCACGGGCAGCAGCACGGCCGCTCCGGCCAGGTAGACCGTGATCATCCGGGGTAGCCGCACGTGTAACTCTCCTCGCTTCAGCCCGAAAACGGGATGAAGCTTACTGGCTTCCCCAAATTAGGTCATTCAGTTGCCATGGCTGCGGGCGGATTGTCATCAATCTCGAAGAATTGTGGGTATTCGGTGTGCCCGGCCAGGCGCAACGTCCTGGCGAGCCAGCGGTCCTGAGCCGCGCGCGTCACCCCGACCGCGTTGTTGTAGAAGCGGCGCGAGTAGACCACCTTGGCCACCGCCGTGTCGAGCTCCTCCAGCAGCTCGCGGCCCCCAGGCGACTCCGCGAGCTTCTCCCTGAACCGGTCCTGGTCCACCACGGCCCGCAACGTCCGCGACAGGTCGCTCTCGGCGTGCTCGCGCTCCTCAGGGCCCGCCGACCTGGCCTCGTGGGCCGCCGCGGCCAGCACCAGCGACGTGGCCGGGTCGAGCAGGCGCGAGCCGGCCAGCTCCAGCACGACGGCGCGGCGCCGCATCAGCGCGGCGTCCAGCGACTCCTGGGCCAGCTCCAGGCGGATGTGCAGGCGGTCGAGACGGCCCGCCCGCCAGGAGATGTAGACGGCCGTGAGCACCACCACGATGCCCACGATCAGCACGATCATGGTGGACGTCACAGATCTTCCTCCACACGGCCGGCGCCGCTCGTGGTGACGGTCTCGTAGACGCGCACGACGTCGCGCGCCACCGTGGACCAGTCGTACTTCCTGACCGCCACCAGCGCCTCGGCCGCCAGCTTGGCGCGCCGCTCAGGCGCGTCGAGCAGCGCGGCGGCCTCCCGCGCCAGCGAGGCCGGGTCGCGGTTGGCGAACAGCGCGCCCGCCTGCCCGTCGCCCAGCACCTTGCGGAACGCCGGGATGTCGCTGGCCAGCACCGTCGCCCCGGACGCCATCGCCTCGGCCAGCACGATGCCGAAGCTCTCGCCGCGCGTGTTGGGCGCCACGAACACGTCAACCGAGTGGTAGGCGCGGATCTTGTCGGCCTCGCTGACCATGCCCAGCACGGTCACCCGGTCGCGGAACCGCTTCGGCACCTGGTCGTAGACGTCCTTCTCGTCGCCGGGGCCCGCGATGAGCAGCTTCACCTCCGGCCGCTCGGCCGCCAGCGCGCCGAACGCCTCCAGCAGGATCGGCAGGCCCTTGCGCTCCTCGTCCATGCGGCCGAGGAAGCCCAGCGTGCGCCCGTCGGGGCCCCAGCCGTCGAGCGGCTCGGCCTCGGTGTAGCGGGCGACGGTGACGCCGTTCGGGATGAGCACGGTGTCGCCGCCGAACTGCTCGACCAGGCTCTTGCGGGCCGCGTCGGAGACCGCGATGCGGCCGCTGAGCTTCTCCAGCGCGCTGCGCAGCAGCGGCTCCGCCACGGCGATCGCCCGCGAGCGGGTGAAGGAGGCGTGGAACGTGGCCACGATCGGCCCCTTGGCCGCCCAGCAGGCCAGCACGCCCAGGCTGGGGATCAGCGGCTCGTGGATGTGCAGCACGTCGAAGCCGCCCGTACGCACCCAGCGCCGCACCCGCGCGGCCGACAGGAACCCGAACGACATCCGCGCCACCGACCCGTTGTACGGCACCGGGATCGCCCGGCCGGCCCCCGTCACGTACGGGGGCAGCTCCTCGTCGTCGGCGGCGGGCGCGATCACCGACACGTCGTGCCCCTGCGCGATGAGCGCCTGCGCCAGGTCGTCGATGTGCTGTTTGACGCCGCCCGGCACGTCCCACGCGTACGGGCAGACGATGCCGACCCTCATCGGGGTTCCAGGTCGTCGAGCCAGAGCCGCTGCAGCATGTGCCAGTCCTCGGGATGCTCGGAGATGCCCTTCTCGAACACGTCGGCCAGGCCCTGCGCCACGGCGGCGACCTTCTCCTGCCTGGTGCCCTCGGCGGGGACGGGCAGCTCGGGGTGGATGTGGATGCCCCAGTCGTCGCCCACGAAGTAGACGGTGGCGGGCAGCAGCGCCGCGCCCGTCTGCACGGCCAGCAGCGGCGGGCCCGCCGGGTACTTGGTGGCCGCGCCGAAGAAGCTCACCTCGACGCCGCTCTTGGTCAGGTCGCGCTCGGCCGGCAGGCAGACCACGCCGCCCTTGCGCACCCGCGTCGCCAGGGTGCCGAAGTTGTGCCCGTCGCCGCCCGTGAGCGGCAGCACCTCCATGCCGAGCCCCTCGCGGAAGGCCACGTAGCGGCGGAACAGCGACTCGGGCTTGAGCCGCTCGGCCACGGTGGTGAACGGGTGGCCCACGCCCACCAGCCAGGCGCCCGCCTGGTCCCAGTTGCCCATGTGCGGCAGCGCTAACACCACGCCCCGCCCGGCGGCCACGGTGTCGTGGATGTGCTCGGCCCCGATGACGTGGGTGCGGCGGACGAGCTCGCCGCGGTCCATCGACGGCAGGCGGAAGATCTCGTGGAAGTAGCGGAAGTAGGAGCGCATCCCGGCCCTGCTCAGCTCGCGCAGCTCCCGGCTGCCGGGCGTCAGGCCGGTCACCCTGGCCAGGTTGGACTCCAGGCGGCGTACGGACTTGCCGCGCCTGCTCCACACCCGGTCGGCCAGGAAGCGGAAGACCGCGGCCGTCGGGCGCTGCGGCAGCAGCGGCACGAGCTTCCACCCCGCCGCGAACCCGCCGGCCACGACGCGGTCGCCGAAGGACACCTTCTCGCTCATTGCTCCCTCGTCTGCTGGTATACGGCCACCACCCGCTGGCCCACGGTGATCAGGCTGGCCACCGCGAGCAGCCACATGCCCACGGGCAGGACGTACGGAACGCCCAGCCCGGCGAAGCAGGCGGCGACCAGCGCCACCACCAGCCGCTCCGGCCGCTCGGCCAGCCCGACGTCGGCCGTGAGCCCGAGCCCCTCCGCCCTGGCCTTGGCGTAGGAGACCACGGCGCCGGCGACCAGGCAGACCAGCGTCACCGCGGCCATCAGGGTGTCGCCGGCGGAGATGAAGTACAGGATCAGGCCGGCGAAGATGGCGGCGTCGGCGACCCGGTCGAGCGTGGAGTCGAGGAAGGCCCCCCAGGTGCTGCCCCCCTTCCCGCCGAGCCGGGCCACCACGCCGTCGAGCAGGTCGAACAGCACGAAGACGGTGATGGCCAGAGCCCCCCAGGTGAGGTGGCCCAGGGGGAAGAAGAGCAGGGCGGACACGACGGTGCCGAGGGTGCCGACCGCCGTGACGGCGTTCGGGCCGATCCCGCGGCCGACGAGGGCCCTGCCCAGCGGGGTGAGTATCCGGGTCATGGCCGGGCGCAGGAGTTTGAGCATCGCGGTCCGATCGTAGGCCATGACGCGCCTGACAACTTTCTTTGCCCCGCCCCCCTTGTGATATCCGCCACACGGGTATTTGGTGAACACACCGCGTCCATGCGGTTTCTCTCTCCCTCCGCGCGGGCGCGGCGTTGGCGACAACCGACGACGCGGGAGGCCGATGTGGCGGAAAGAAACTCTGGTGGCGCCGTGGGAGCCGCGGGCAGGGCACCAGCGGCCGACAGGGCGGATGCGATACGCAATGTCGTGCTGGTCGGCCACTCAGGAGCGGGTAAGACGACCCTCGTCGAGCAGCTGCTGGCCGCGACGGGCACCATTCAGCGCCCGGGACGGGTGGAGGACGGCAACACGGTCAGCGACTTCGACGAGGTGGAGGTCCGGCAGCAACGGTCGGTCAACCTCGCCGTGGCGCCGCTGGTGCACAACGGCATCAAGATCAACCTTCTCGACACCCCCGGCTACGCCGACTTCGTCGGTGACCTGCGCGCGGGGCTGCGCGCGGCCGACGCGGCGCTGTTCGTGGTGTCGGCCTCCGACGGGGTCGACGGTCTCACACAGATGCTCTGGGAGGAGTGCTCGCAGGTCGGCATGCCGCGGGCGGTCGTGATCACCAAGATCGACCACCAGCGGGCGGACTTCGACGAGGTGCTCGCGACCTGCCAGGACATCTTCGGCGACGGTGTCGCGCCGCTCTACCTCCCGGTGATCACCAACGGCCACGTCAACGGGCTGATCGGGCTCCTGACGCAGAAGTTCTACAACTACGCCACAGGCGAGCGCACGGTGAAGGAGCCCGGCGCGGAGTACGAGGCGCAGATCGAGGAGCACCGCGGCACGCTGATCGAGGGCATCATCCAGGAGAGCGAGGACGAGTCGCTCATGGAGAGATACCTGGAGGGCGAGCCCATCGACACCAAGGTGCTCATCGAGGACCTGGAGAAGGCCGTCGCCCGCGGCAGCTTCTACCCGGTGCTGTGCAGCGGCATCGGCGTGGGCGCCCAGGAGCTGCTGGAACTGATCACGCAGGGCTTCCCGTCCCCGCTCGAACATCCCATGCCCGAGATCACCGACCTGTCCGGCAAGCCGGTCAAGGGCATCGCGTGCGACCCTGACGGGCCGCTCGTGGCGGAGGTCGTCAAGACCACCAGCGACCCGTACGTGGGCCGCATCAGCCTCGTCCGCGTCTTCTCCGGCACCCTGCGCCCGGACATGACCGTGCACGTCTCCGGGCACGGCCTGGCCGACCGCGGCCACGAGGACCACGACGTGGACGAGCGCATCGGCACCCTGACGTGCCCGCTGGGTAAGCAGCAGCGCGGCGCGGCCAAGGGCATGGCGGGCGACATCGTGGCCGTGGCCAAGCTGTCGCGCGCCGAGACCGGCGACACCCTGTCGGAGGTCGAGCACCCGCTGCTGATGACCTCCTGGACCATGCCCGACCCGCTGCTGCCGGTGGCGATCAGGGCCAAGTCCAAGGCCGACGAGGACAAGCTGTCGCAGGCACTTGGCCGGCTGGTCGCCGAGGACCCGACGCTGCGGCTGGAGAACAACGCCGAGACCCGCCAGCTCGTCCTGTGGTGCATGGGCGAGGCGCACACCGACGTGCTGCTCGACCGCCTGGCCAAGCGGCACGGCGTGGAGGTCGAGCGGATCGACCTGCGGGTGCCGCTGCGCGAGACGTTCGGCGGCAAGTGCCAGGCGATGGGCCGCAACGTCAAGCAGACCGGCGGCCACGGCCAGTACGCCATCTGCCACCTGGAGGTCGAGCCGCTGCCGTCCGGCGGGGGCTTCGAGTTCGTGGACAAGATCGTGGGCGGCGTGGTGCCCCGGCAGTTCATCCCGTCGGTGGAGAAGGGCGTGCGGGCCCAGATGGAGCGCGGCGTCATCGCCGGTTACCCGATGGTGGACGTGCGGGTCACCCTGTACGACGGCAAGGCGCACTCCGTCGACTCCTCCGACATGGCCTTCCAGATCGCGGGGCAGCTCGCGCTGAAGGAGGCCGCGGCGAAGGTGTCGACCCTGCTGCTCGAACCCGTGGACGAACTGTCGGTGCTGGTGACCGACGACTACGTCGGGTCGGTGATGTCCGACCTGTCGTCGCGGCGCGGGCGCGTGCTCGGCACGGAGCCGGTCGGCACCGGCCGTACGCTGGTCAAGGCCGAGGTGCCGGAGCTGGAGATAACGCGGTACGCGATCGATCTGAGATCTATGTCACACGGTACGGGCACGTTCACGCGGACGTTCCTGCGCTACGAACCGCTGCCGCCGAACCTCGCGACCAAGGTGACGGCAACGGATTGAGGCCCGTTGAGGACCGGGAGGGATTTGTCCCTCCCGGCCCAGCCGTAGGCTTTTGTCACAAATGTGTCACGACTTGATTTCGGTTTTTCGTACCGAGCATGCCGGAGCAGCTGTCACACTGGGTGGCACTATGCGAACTGGACGCCCACTCCTAGCCGCTGCTGCCCTGGCCGTCGCCACGACGACCGCCGCCTACGTCTTCGGACCCGGCGAGAGCCCCGCAGCGAGCGAGAAGAAGACGACCGTCGCCGCACCCCCCGCCGCGGCCTGCAAGGCCGATGCCCGCTATCCCAAGCGTGAGCTGCGCGGGGTGTGGATCGCCACGACCCAGAACATCGACTGGCCCTCCAAGGCCGGGCAGAGCGCCGACAGGCAGAAGGCCGACTACGTCAAGATCCTGGACAGCGCCGCCAAGCGCAACATGAACGCGGTCTTCGTCCAGGTCAGGCCCGCCTCCGACGCCCTCTACAAGAGCTCGCTGGAGCCCTGGTCGCAGTACCTCACCGGCACCGCGGGCAAGGACCCCGGCTGGGATCCGCTGCCGTTCCTCATCGACGAGGCGCACAAGCGCGGCATGGAGTTCCACGCGTGGTTCAACCCGTACCGCGCCTCCTACGGCGACAGCACCGCCGCGCTGCCCGCCAACCATCCGGCACGCCAGCATCCCGACTGGACCGTCAAGTACGGCGGCCGC
This sequence comes from Nonomuraea monospora, assembly GCF_039531895.1. Lineage (NCBI taxonomy): Bacteria > Bacillati > Actinomycetota > Actinomycetes > Streptosporangiales > Streptosporangiaceae > Nonomuraea > Nonomuraea monospora. The sequence goes on along the minus strand of NZ_BAAAQX010000023.1, from coordinate 65,872 downwards.
CTGTACTACAACCCTGGTTTGCCCGCCGTGCGCGAGCACGTGACCAAGGTCATCACCGACGTCGTCGACCGTTACGACGTCGACGGCGTGCACTTCGACGACTACTTCTACCCCTACCCCGTGGCGGGGGCGAAGTTCGACGACACCGCCGCCTTCCGCAAGTACGGCAAGGGCGACAAGCTCGCCGACTGGCGGCGCGGCAACGTCAACAAGCTCGTCGCGCAGGTGGACGAGGCCGTGCACGCCGCCAAGGAGCACGTGAAGTTCGGCATCAGCCCGTTCGGCATCTGGCGCAACAAGGCCCAGGACCCGACGGGGTCGAGCACGTCCGGCATGTCCGCCTACGACTCGATCTACGCCGACGCGCGCGCCTGGATCAAGGCCGGCACCGTCGATTACGTGCTGCCCCAGCTCTACTGGCCGCGCGGCCACAAGCTGGCCGACTACACCACGCTGACCCGCTGGTGGTCCAACGAGGTCAAGGGCAGCGACGTGCAGCTCTACATCGGCCAGGGCCTCTACCGGGTCGGCGCCAAGGACGACAAGGCCTGGCTCAAGCCGGGTGAGCTCGCCGCCCAGGTGGGCGTCAACCGCGCCAGCAAGCAGGTCGACGGCGCCGTCTACTTCAGCGCCAAGAACCTGGTGGCCAACCCGCTCGGGTCGGTCGACCGGCTGGTCAAGACCTACTACAGCCGCCCGGCGCTGCTACCGGTGAAGGACTCGCTCGGCGGGTCAGCCCCGGCCGCGCCCGCCGGGGCCAAGGCCGAGGGCACGAAGCTGTCGTGGAAGGCCTCCGAGGGGGCCCGCGGGTACGCCGTGTACCAGGTGCCGAAGTCCGGCAAGGACTGCCACACCACCGACGCGCGCAACCTGGTGGCCGTGGTGAGCGGCCCGTCCTACACCGTGAAGTCGGCGGGGACGTACCTGGTCACCTCGCTGGACCGGCTGCACCACGAGAGCAAGGCCGTGAAGGTCAAGGCGGGCTAGCCACCCCCTGACCTCGAAAGGCTGGTCGATTCCGACCGGCCTTTCGGCATTTCCTCCGCTTTGTCGGCCATGCTGGGGCCCATGCGGCTGATTCACTTGTTGTCCGGCGCGGTGGCCAGCGTGCTCCTGCTGGGTCTCGTCGGCGTTCCGGGCGAGATCGTCATCCGGGCCGGGGACGCCACGCGGCCGTGGCGCCCGGCGGGGCTCGGGACGCCGCCGATCGACGTCGTCGGCACGGTCTCCGCCACCAGTCAGGTCGTCGGCGGTGTGGCGGTGTCCGGGCGGTGGGGGCTCACCGGCGACAGCCTGACCGGCAGGCGGATCAGCGACGGGGGCGTGGCGTGGACGTACCGGAACGACTGGGGTGACGACCTGGTCGGCCACGTGGTGCTGGACGACCGGCGGCTCGCGGCCGTCTGGCGTGACGGCCGGGTGACCCTCATCGACGCTCCGGAGGGGCGCATCGTCTGGCAGACCGGCATGCCTCCGGGGCCTGGGCACGAGGCCAACCGGGTTTACGACGAGGAATGGGGGGCGGCCTGGGAGATCAGCGTGGCCCGCGACGGCTCCGTGCCGGTCCTGGTGATTTTGCACGAGGGGCGCCTCGATGTGCTGGATGGGCGTACGGGGGCGGTTCGCTGGTCCTATCCGCCTGGGCCGGCGGGCTCCTGTCAGGTGCCGGGGGCGGCGCGCGGCGTGGGCCAGGTCGTCCTCGTCTCCGGCAACTGCCCCGGCCCTGACACGGGCTCTGGCTCTGGCCTTGGCCCTAGCACTGGCCTTGGCGCTGGCGCTGGCCCTGGCGCTAGTGCTGGCGCTGGCGCTAGTGCTGACGCTGGCGCTGGCGCTAGTGCTGACGCTGGCGCTGGCGCTGGCGCTAGTGCTGACGCTGGCGCTGGCCCTGGCGCTGGTTCTGGCCCTGGCGCTGGCACGGGCCCGCAGCCCGACGTCGTGCTCAGCGCTGCGGACGGCAGGCCGCTGTGGCGCTTCGACGGCGGCGCGCTGTGGCACGCCCGCGACCTCGGGGACGGCCGCCTGGCCTACGTGGACGAGCGCGGCCGCCTCAACGTCCGCAGGGCCGGGGACGGGAAGCCAGTCTGGCGAGTGCCACTGGCCGGGGGCGGCGAGGCCTCAGGCGGGGAGTCGATGGGCGTGTCGGCCGGGCTGGTGACCGTGCGGACGCGTACGCAGGTGACCGCCTACCGAACCGCCGACGGCAGCCTCGCCTGGCGCCGGGACCTGGGGGACACGTGGAGCGACACCGTGCTGACCGACGGCGTGCACACCTACGTCGCCGAGGACACCAGAACGCTCGCCAAGCTCGACGCCCGCACGGGACGCCTCATCGACCGGCACCGCTTCAAGGCGGACATCACCCCGGCCTGGATGCGGGACGGGCTGGCGGGGATCAGCGTCCTCTACGGCGACGACGTGGTGGTCGGCTGACGCACCCGTCATCTTCCTCGGCTCACCGCACCTGGGCCAGCGAACGGCTTCAGCGCCCATAGGCCCGCCAGCCCTGGGCCAGCGCGCAGCTTCAGCGCTCGAACGCCCGCCAGGCCTGGGCGCAGGCGGCATCCGCGCGAGTAGGGCCACCAGGCCCGGCCTTGGCTCTCGTAGGCTCGTCACGCCTGAACCAGCGGGCGGCTTCGGCGCCCATAGGCCCGCCAGCCCTGAGCCAGCGAGCGGGATCAGCGCCCATAGGGTCGTCAGGCCTGGCCTTAGCGCTCGTGGGCTCGTCACGCCTTAAGCCAGCGGGCAGCCTCAGCACCTGTAGGGCCGCCAGACCTGGGCCAGCGGGCAGCCTCAGCACCCGTAGGGCCGCCTGCCCTGGGCCGGCGGGCAGCCTTAGCGCTCGTAAGCCCGCCAGGCCTGGGCGAGATCGGCGATCGCCTGGTCCAGGAGGTCGGGTGGCAGGGCGAAGCTGAGGCGCAGCCGGTCGCGGTGGCGGCCGTCAGGGGAGAACAGGGAGCCGGGCGCGACCGCGACGCCGTGCTCGCGCGCCACGGCCGCGAACCGGTCGGTGTCCGCGCCGGGCAGCCGGGCCCACACCGACAGCCCGCCCGCGGGCCGCGTCCACGTCCACTCGGGCAGGTGCGCGGACAGCGCCGCCAGGCAGTGGTCCCTGCGCCGGCCCAGCTCGGCCAGCCACGGCGCCACGGGGTTGCGTTCGAGCAGGTCGGTGGCCAGCCGCTGGGCGACCGCGCTGGTGGCCAGGTCGGCGTCCACCTTGGCCTCGGTCAGCCGGGCCAGCAGCGGCTCCGGTGCCGTCACCCAGCCCACCCGCAGGCCGCCCCACAACGACTTCGACAGCGACCCGACCGTGACCGTCCCGTACGGATGCGCCGCCGCCAGCGGCTCGGGCGGGGGCGCGCCGTCGTGCACGAGGGCCGCCAGCGCCCGGTCCTCCACCACCGTCACGTCGGCGTCCCTGGCCAGCTCGGCGACGTGCCGCAGCGGCGCGACCGTCCCGGTCGGGTTGTCCACGCACGCCGCATAAACGGCAGCGGGGCGGTGGCGGGCCAGGGCGTCCGCCACGGCTTGGGGTGAGGTGAGATCGACGGCCACCACGTGCGCGCCCGCCCGGCGGAACACGCTCAGCGCGCCACCGTAGGCGGGATCCCCCACCAGCACACGGTCACCGGGCCGCAGCAGCACGCGGGCGGCCAGGTCGATGCCCTGCTGGGCACCGGCCGTGACCAGAATGTCCTTCGGGCCAACACTCCCACCGCCCGACGGCCCGCTCGCCGCCAACCCGCTCGCCGCCATCCCGGACGCCGCCGCCCCAGAGGCCGCCATCCCGGACGCCGCCATCCCGGACGCCCACGCGCCCGCCACCAAGCCGGACGCCTTCGACGCACTCGCCGCCGCCCCAGACGCCGCCGCCCCGGACGCCGCCGCCCCGGACGCCGCCGCCCCGGACGCCGCCGCCCCAGACGCCGCCATCCCGGAGGACGCCGCCAGTACGGTCCTCAGGCGGAGGTCGCCCATGGCGTCGTAGCCGTGCCCGCTCGGCACCCTCATCAACTCCGCCGGATCGACCGAAGGCAGCACCAGGTGGGAAGGGTCGGGCACCACGGAGGTGGACAGGTCCGCGCGGACGGCGCCCGCCTGCAGGAGTGCGCCGAAGGAGGGCGTGCCGAGGACGTAGGTGCCGCTGCCGTGCCGCCGCTCGCACAGCCCCTCCTCGCACAGCGCGTTGAACGCCGCCGCCACCGTCCCCCTGCTGACCCCGACCGCCTGGGCCAGGTCGCGTTCGGAGGGCAGGCGGGTGCCGGGGCTGATGAGGCCGGTGTGGGCGAGGTCGGCGAGCGCGCCGGCCAGCCGGCGGCTGGGCGGGCCCTGGTGGAGCCGGAGGCGGTCGCGGACGAGCGTGACGAGGGTGTCTTCCCTTCCCATGGCCACCATTATCCAGATAATGTGCCACTCGCCGCGCGATTGGCCCATCGGAATGTCGCTGGGCCGGGCCACTGAGGGAAGGAGTGCGGGTGGAGGAGGCCAAGTTCATCTGGATGGACGGGGAGCTCGTGGCGTGGGGCGAGGCCCGGGTGCACGTGCTGTCCCACGCCCTGCACTACGGCACCGCCGTCCTGGAGGGCACGCGGGCGTTCGAGACGGAGCGGGGGCCCGCCGTGTTCCGGCTCGACGAGCATCTGCGACGGCTCCTGCTCAGTGCCCGGATCATCGGGCTGGCGATGCCGTACACGCTGGAGGAGCTGCGGGAGGCGACGCTGCGCACCGTCGCCGCGAACGGCCGGCCGTCCTGCTACATCCGCCACCTCGCGCACCGCGGTTACGGCGAGATGGGGATCGCGGCGCGCAACTGCCCCACCACCGTGTCCATCGCCACCTGGGAGTGGGGCGCGCTGCTGGGCTCAGGGGTGCGGCTGATGACCAGCTCGTGGCGGCGCAACGACCCCATGGTGGTGCCCACCTCGGCCAAGGCCACCGGCCCTTACCTGAACTCCGTCCTGGCCAAGCAGGAGGCGCTCGACGCCGGCTACGACGAGGCCGTGCTGCTCAACGCCGCCGGTTACGTCAGCGAGTGCACGGGGGCCAATCTGTTCGTGGTGCGTGACGGGCTGCTGGCCACGCCGCCCGCCAGTGCGGGCGCGCTGGAGGGGCTGACGCAGGACACCGTCGAGCGGCTGGCCGGCGACCTCGGGGTGCGGGCGGTCAGGCGGGAGTTGATGCGGTCCGACCTGTACGCCGCCGACGAGGTGTTCCTGTGCGGTACGGCGGCCGGGATCGTGCCCGTCACCTCGGTGGACAAGCGGGAGCTCGGCCACGGCTCCGTGACGGCCCGGCTGGCCGACGCCTACGACGCCGTGGTGCACGGCAGGGACGAGCGCTACCAGCACTGGCTCACCCCGGTGACCGCCTGACCTCGGCGTGGCGCGCGGCGATCGATCCGTACGATCGCCGCCCGGCAAGCCCAGAACGGCCTCCCGCGCTCGCCACCCATGAGAGGGTAGTCGCGTCTGGTGGCGCCGGAACATGACCTAGCACTACCTAGCTCGGCCGTGCCACAGAACTCTGCGATCACGGGAGGTCATCGGAGTGAGGCGCGCGCTGGTCGTGCTGGCCGTGCTGGTCGGTCAGCTGATTATCGGTCATGCCTGGTTCGCCGGCCCCGCCGGGGCGCGGGCGGAGGCGGGCCGGGTGGCGCTCATCGGAGTGCCCGGCCTGCACTGGAACGACCTGACCCCGTCCGACACCCCGCATCTGTGGGCGCTGGCCGGGTCCAGCGCGGTCGGCTCCCTGTCCGTCCGCACGGTCGGCAACGTGACCTGCCCCTACGACGGGTGGCTCACCGTGTCGGCGGGCACCAGGGCGGCGGCCGGGTACGCGTGCGGCGCGCCGCCGAAGCCCGAGGCCCAAGGTGACGGCGCCGTCATCCCCGACTACCGCTACCTCATCGACGTGGCCGGTCAGCGCACCGCGGGCACGCTGGGCGAGGCGCTGAAGGCGGCCGGGCAGTGCTCGGTGGCGATCGGGCCCGGCGCGGCGCTGGCGCTGGCCGACCAGCAGGGCGCGGTGGCGCACTACCGCGCCACGCCGGATCAGGTGGCCGCCGCCGACCTGGGCGGGTGCCGGATGGTCGCGATGGACGTGGACGACCTCGTCCAGGCCTACCTGGCGGGCGAGCCCGACAAGCTGCCCAAGGTGCCGGAGAAACTTGATGCCGCCGAGCGCCGCCAGGCGCTGCGGCTGGCCGACGCGAAGGCGGGCGCGCTGCTGTCGAAGCTGCCCGCGGACACGACGGTGCTGCTGGCGGGCCTGTCGGACCACGGCTCCGTGCCGCACCTGCGGGTGGCCGCGCTGCGCGAGCCCGGCGCCGAGGGGCGGCTGCTGGGCGCGGCCTCCACCCGCCGCGACGACATCTCGATCCTGACCGACCTGACCGCCACCGTGCTGGACAAGGTGGGCGTGGCCGTCCCGAGCACGGTGGTGGGCGCGCCACTGCGCCTGGGCGACAGGCTGGGCGGCGGGCCGGGCGACAGCCAGGGCGACAAGGCCGCCGCCTTCGAGCACCTGGCGAGCGCCGACGCCACCGCCCAGACCATGCGCTCGGCCAAGGCCGCCTACTTCACCGCCCTGGCGGTGTTCCAGGTGCTGTTCTACGTGCTGGCCTTCCTGCTGCTGCGCCGCCGCAAGAGCCTGCCCTGGGTGCGCCGCGCCGCCGTGGCGCTCGCGGCGCTGCCCGTCACCTCGTTCCTGGTCAACCTGCTGCCGTGGGACAACCACCTGGAGCTGTTCGGCGGCATGGCGGCCTGGTGGGCGGCGATCACCGCGCTGGCCCTGGCGGGGCCGTGGCGGCGCAGGCCGCTCGGCCCGCTGGCCGTGGTCGCCGCGATCACGGCGCTCACGCTCGTCGGCGACCTGCTCACCGGCACCACCCTGCAGCTCAACAGCTTCATGGGCTACAGCGCCGAGCAGGGCGCCCGCTACTTCGGCCTCGGCAACATCCCGTTCGCGCTGCTGGCGACCGGCACGCTGCTGGCCACCACGGTGATCGCGCACCGCTGGCCGGGCAAGGTCGGGGTGGCCGCGATCGTGGTGCTGGGGGCGTTCGCGATGGTGCTGGGCGGCTCAGGGATGGGCAGCGACTTCGGCGGCGTGATCGCGTTCGTGCCGGGCATCGCGGTGACCGCGCTGATCCTGTCGGGCAGGCGGGTCTCGCTGGTCAAGCTGGGCGCGTTCTGCGTGGCCGGAGGCGTGATCGTGATGGGCTTCGCGTGGCTCAACTACCTGCGGCCGCCCGCCGAGCAGTCGCACCTGGGCAGGTTCGTCGGGCAGGTGCTGACGGGGGAGGCGTTCGACGTCATCTGGCGCAAGTTCGTCGCCATGATCTCCACCCTGGCCAACCCGAACCTGATGCCGATCGTGATCGCCGCCGTGGCGTTCCTGGTGTACGCGATCCTGCGCCCCGAGCAGGCGTCGGCCGGGGTCGTGCCCGCGGCGTTCGAGCACTCCCCCGCGCTGCGTGCCGGGCTGATCGGCACGCTCGTCAGCGGCGTGGTCGGGATGCTGGTCAACGACTCGGGCGCGGCCGTGCTGTCGATGGCCCTGGCGCTGGCCGTACCGCTGCTGCTCGCCACCGGCATCGGCGCGCTGCGCCGGGAGAGCGAGTCAGTCCCAGGCGTCGGCGAGCAACTGGCGGGTGTCGCGAAGTAGCTGCGGCAGCACCTTCGTCCGCGCGACGACCGGCATGAAGTTGGTGTCGCCGCCCCACCGGGGCACCACGTGCTGGTGCAGGTGGGCGGCGATGCCCGCGCCCGCGACGTGGCCCAGGTTCATGCCGACGTTGAAGCCCTGCGCGCCGCTGGCCTTGCGCAGCGCCCGCAGCGACTTCTGGGTGAACTCGCCCAGCTCCGCCACCTCTGCCGTGTCCAGCTCGTCGTAGTCGGACACGTGCCGGTAGGGCACCACCATCAGGTGACCCGAGTTGTACGGGTACAGGTTGAGCACGGCGTAGACCGTCTCCCCCCGCTTCACGATCAGGCCGTCCTCGTCGCTCATCTTCGGGATGGCGTCGAACGGGCAGCCGTCTCCGGGGCCCGTGCCGGTCGGCTTGTTCTCGCCCTTGATGTAGGCCATGCGATGCGGGGTCCACAGCCGGTCGAAGTTGTCCGGGGCCCCGGCCCCTGCCTGATCGTGCATAACTAGCAGCATAGGACCCCGGACAAACGGGGTCCTCTTCCGGCACAATCCTGAGCATTGCCTACAGGAGGCCGCGATGAGTGAAGCCTTAGCCGAGCAGCCCGCACCGTCCGCCGAGCAGCCCTCCCCCTCGTACATCGAGGCGCCCACCGGCGGCGCGGTGGTCAAGGGGAGGATCAAGGTCGCCGACGAGGTGGTCGAGAAGATCGCCGCGCTGGCCGCGCTGGAGGTGGCCGGGGTCGCCGACATGGGCGGCGACCTGGCGCGGGCCTTCGAGTCCGTTCGCGACCGCATCGGCATCGGCTCACGCCGCGGCACCCAGGGCGTCAGCGCGCAGATCCAGGACCGCCAGGTGGCGGTCAGCCTGACCATCGTGGTCGAGTACGGCCACGTCGTCATGGACGTGGCCGCCGAGGTCAAGACGAACGTCGCCAGGAACGTCAGCCGCATGCTCGGCATGCGCGTCATGGAGGTCAACGTCACCGTCGACGACGTCCGGCTCCCCGGCGAGGGCCGGGCCGCTGACCGCGACCTCGCCGAGGACCTCGACGACGGCGGGGAGCCGGGCTGAGGCTCAGCCCACCCGCGTCATGTTCGACTCGTAGCCGCCGCCTCCCGGGTAGACCCAGGCGCCGGTGACGCTCGCCCCGTCGGCGCTGAACGTGCCGCGGTAGTAGGCGCCGGAATCCCTCTTGTGCGCCCAGATCGTCAGCGTGTCGCCCTCGACCTCGTACACGTAGGCCAGGGTGCTGCCGTCGCTGTCGAAGTACCAGGAGTGCACGTCCTCGCTGGGCGCCTCCGCCCCGTACGGGCGCTTCCTGCCGATGAACTCCGTGCCCTTGACCGTGCCGCCGTCCTGCGTGAGGTCCACGTCCTGGATGAGGAAGTGGCCGCCCTCCATCCAGCGGTAGGTGACGGTGCCGGGGGCGGCGCCGGTGACCTTCCAGGTGCCGACGAGGCGGTCCAGGGCCTTGAGCTTGGGGTCGTTGTGCTCGGTCATGGCGGAATTTCCTCTCTAGTGAGTGGTCGTACGGCCATATGACGGCGCGGCGGCGGGAAAGGAATCGGTCGGGATCGGGAAATCTCCCTTCTCTTCGGATCGGGGCTTCTCCGGCGGCTCTCGGGATCAGAGCCTTGCTCTTGCGGTCAGAGCTCTTGCGGCAGGTCGAAGGCGGCGTGCAGCTCGGCGCCGAACGTGGTGATCTCGGCGATCAAGCCGTCCTCGACGCGGAGCACGTCGATGTTGACCGCCGTGAAGCGGCTCTGCCCCGGGCGGCGTACGTAGTTGGCGACGGCCGGCTGCCGGTTGGCGCGGGTGGCCAGCGCCCGCCAGTCACCCCACGCCTCCGGACCGGCCATGACGGGGCGCCACATGTCGAGGATGGCCTGCCGCCCGTCGAACACCTGCGACGCCGGCGGCATCGTCTGCCGGGCGTCCTCTCGCAGCAGCTCGGCCAGCGCCGACAGGTCGCCGTCCACGGAGGCCTCCATGTAGCGGCGCAGCACGGCCCGCTCCTGCTCGCTCGGCGCCGTGGCGGGCCCCCACTGCGTACGGCGGGCGGGCAGGTGCATGCGCAGCGTCGCGCGGGCCCGCTGCAGCGCGCTCTTGACGGCCGCCACGCTCAGCTCCAGCGCCTGCGAGGTCTCCTCCGCGGACCATCCGGCCACGTCCCGCAGGATCAGCACCGCCCGCTGGCGCGGCGGCAGGTGCTGGATCGCGGCCAGGTACGCCAGCTCGATCGTCTCCCTGGCCACCGCCACCGCGTCCGGCGTGCCCTCCCCCGGCGCGGCCAGGTCGAGCAGCCGGTCGGGGTACGGCTGCAGCCACGGCACCTCCGCGAACGGCGAACGCGGCTCGCCGCCCACGCCGACCGTGATCTCGCGGGAGCGGGCAGGGCCGGACAGCAGGTCCAGGCAGGCGTTGGTGGCGATGCGGTAGAGCCAGGCCCGCAGCGTGGAGCGGCCCTCGAACGTCTCGCGCCGCCGCCAGGCCCGCATCATGGTCTCCTGGACCATGTCGTCGGCGTCGGTGTACGAGCCGAGCATCCGGTAGCAGTGCACGTGCAGCTCGTGCCGATGCTCCTCGACCAGCTCGCCGAACACGGCCTGCCCGCCCTGCCTGACGGCCGCGACGGCCTCGCTCTCGTCGCCCACGTCGCCTCCCCTGGCCCACGTGCCGCTCTCGCCCTCCCGGCGCAAGCCTCGCACGAGCACCCACCCGCCGTGAACCCCGCCCGACCCGCAAAGCGCCCGCCGCGTGAGACACACCCACCCGAACGCACACGTCGCAGAACGCCCGCCTCGCGGAGCGCACGCCTCGCAGCCTCGCCCAGCGCACGCCTCGCGCGACTCGCACAGCGCACGCCTCACGCGACTCGCGCGACTCGCGCGACTCGCACAGCGCACGCCTCGCGCCTCACGGAGCGCACGCCTTACGGAGCGCACGCCATGCGGAGCGCACGCCTCGCACAGCGCACTTGCCATAGGGCACTCTCGTCGTAAAGCGCGCTCGCCGCACAGCACACTCCGCCACGAACCCCCGCGAACCGCGCGCTGTCGGCCGCCGGTGGCGGGTGTCAGGATGGCAGGCATGACGGATCAGCTCGAACCCATGCCCGACGACTGGCAGCGCGCCCTGGCCATCGTGGCCCACCCCGACGACCTCGAGTACGGCTGCGCGTCCGCCGTGGCCGTCTGGACCGACGCGGGACGCACCGTCTCCTACCTGCTCGCCACCCGCGGCGAGGCGGGCATCGACACGCTGGAGCCCGCCAAGGCGGGCCCGGTGCGCGAGCGGGAGCAGCGGGCCAGCGCGGCCGTGGCGGGGGTGACGGGGGTGGAGTTCCTGGACCACACCGACGGCGTGATCGAGTACGGCGTCGCGCTGCGCAGGGAGCTGGCCGCCGCCATCCGCAGGCACCGCCCCGAGCTGGTGATCACGCTCAACTACGAGGACACCTGGGGCGGCACGTACTGGAACACCCCCGACCACCGGGCGGTCGGCCGGGCGGTGATGGACGCGGTCGGAGACGCCGGGAATCGCTGGATATTTCCGGATACGGAGGCTGCGCCGTGGAACGGCGTGCGCTGGATCGCCGTCGCCGGCTCCGACGAGCCCACCCACGCCGTGGACGTCACCGACGGCCTGGAGCGGGGCGTCCGCTCCCTCCTGGAGCACCGCGCCTACATCGAGGCGCTCACCGGCGAGGACCCGGAGACCTACGCCCGCACCCTCATCGAGGGCTTCGCCCGGGAGCAGGCGGAGCGCTTCGGCGGCCGGCCCGCGGTGACGTTCCGCCTGTTCAGCCGCTAGTTTGCGCGAGTGTCTGCGGCGAGCCGTGGGACCTTGCTAGGGTTTCGTGCCCTGCGGAAGATCCTTCCCGCAGAAGCCGGCCGGACGCGTCAGTTCTGGCGCCCGGCCCACCCCTCACTCGAAAGGTATCTCCCATGCAGAAGTCATGGATCGTCGCCGTCTTACTCTGCTTCTTCCTCGGCGCGATCGGCGTGCACCGCTTCTACGTCGGCAAGGTCGGGACGGGCATCCTCCAGATCGTCACGCTCGGCGGCCTCGGCGTCTGGGTGCTGATCGACTTCATCATGATCCTGATCGGCAAGTTCACCGACAAGCAGGGTCAGCCGCTCGCCAAGTAGACCGGCGAAACGGAAAGCGGGCCGTGCCACCAGGCACGGCCCGCTTCCGCGTCGTCGGGGGTCACACCTGGACGCGGCGCTCCACGGCGCTGACGATCTCGCCGATGGCGTCGTCCACGGACACGCCGTTCTTCTGCTCGCCGTTGCGGTAGCGGAAGGACACCGCGCCGTTGGCGATGTCGTCGTCACCGGCCAGCAGCATGAAGGGCACCTTGGCCTTCTGCGCGTTGCGGATCTTCTTCTGCATCCGGTCGTCGGCCGCGTCGACCTCGACCCGGATGCCGGCGGCCCGCAGCCGCTTGGCGACGTCCTGCAGGTAGGGGACGTGGGCCTCGGCGATCGGGATGCCCACCACCTGCACCGGGGCCAGCCAGGGCGGGAAGGCGCCCGCGTAGTGCTCGGTGAGCACGCCGAGGAAGCGCTCGACGGAGCCGAACAGCGCCCGGTGGATCATGACAGGGGTCTGCCGGGAGCCGTCGGCCGCCTGGTATTCGAGGCCGAAGCGCTTGGGCTGGTTGAGGTCGAGCTGGATGGTGGAGAGCTGCCAGGTGCGCCCGATGGCGTCCTTGGCCTGCACCGAGATCTTGGGGCCGTAGAAGGCCGCGCCGCCCGGGTCGTCCTTGAGCGTCAGGCCGGACTCAGTGGCGACCTGGCGCAGCGCCTCGGTCGCCTCCTCCCACTCGGCGGGGTCGCCGATGAACTTCTCGGAGTCGTCGCGGGTGGACAGCTCCAGGTAGAAGTCCTCAAGGCCGAAGTCGCGCAGCACGCTCAGCACGAACCGCAGCAGCGACTTGATCTCGTCGGCCATCTGCTCGCGGGTGGTGTAGATGTGCGCGTCGTCCTGCGTCATGCCGCGCACGCGGGTCAGGCCGTGCACCACGCCCGACTTCTCGTAGCGGTAGACCGAGCCGAACTCGCACAACCGCAGCGGCAGCTCGCGGTAGGAACGCCCGCGCGCCCGGTAGATCAGGTTGTGCATCGGGCAGTTCATCGGCTTGACGCGGTACTCGATGCCCTCCAGCTCGAAGGCGGGGAACATGTCCTCGGCGTACCACGGCAGGTGGCCGGAGGTCTCGAACAGCGAGCTCTTGGTCAGGTGCGGCGTGTTGACGAACTCGTAGCCCGCCTCGGCCTGCCGCCTGCGCATGTAGTCTTCCATCTCCTTGCGGATGATCCCGCCCTTGGGATGGAAGATCGGCAGGCCGCTGCCCAGCTCCGGCGGGAAGCTGAACAGGTCGAGCTCGGCGCCCAGCTTGCGGTGGTCGCGCTTCTCGGCCTCTTCGAGCAGCTTGAGATACTCGTCCTGCTTGTCGCGGGACTCCCACGCGGTGCCGTAGATGCGCTGGAGCTGCGGGTTCTTCTCGCTGCCCCGCCAGTAGGCGCCGCCGGAGCGCATCAGCTTGAACGCCGGGATGGACCGGGTGGAGGGCACGTGCGGCCCCCGGCACAGGTCCTTCCAGCACAGCTCGCCGCTCTTGGCGTCGAGGTTGTCGTAGATGGTGAGCTGCCCCGCGCCGACCTCGACGCTCTCCTCGTCGGCCGCGCCGCCCTTCAGGCCGATCAGCTCCAGCTTGTACGGCTCCGCCGCCAGTTCGTCGCGCGCCTCGTCGTCGCTGACCGGGCGGCGGGAGAAGAGCTGCCCCTGCTTGACGATCTCGCGCATGCGCTTCTCGATGCGCTTGAGGTCGTCGGGGTTGAACGCCTGGGCGACGTCGAAGTCGTAGTAGAACCCGTTCTCGACGGGCGGCCCGATGCCCAGCTTGGCGTCGGGGAACAGCTCCTGCACCGCCTGCGCCATGACGTGCGCCGTGGAGTGGCGGACGATCGCCCTGCCCTCTTCGCTGGAGACCTCGATCGGCTCGACCGCGTCGCCGTCGGCCAGCTCGCAGGCCAGGTCGCGGGCCTCGCCGTTGACCTTGGCGGCGATGACCGTGCGGCCGTCGGCCTCCAGCGCGCCCCCGGCCGTCGTGCCGGCCGCGACCACACGCTCGGCTCCGGCGAGGGTGATGCGTAGCTCGGCTGACACGGTGACTCCTTGAGTATCGCGCTCGATGCCCGGCACCGAGGCAGGTTCGTCGGTAGGCACCCGATGCTATCGCGGGTGAAACCCCAGCTTTGTCAGCTCCTGCCGGGTGCCGTGGAAGAGGTTGCGGTCGAGAGGGCTGTTGGCGTACTGGTGAATGGTCCAGTCGCGCCAGGGCCGCGGCACCGGCGGGTTGCCGCGCGGGCTCTCGGGGCTGGCGATCCAGAGAGGGTGTTCGGCCAGCCCTGCGCAGTGCCCGCCGCGCGCGAACGCCTGGAAGGTGTAGATGAACGGCCGCACGCCGGCGTGCCGCTCGACGTGGTGGCACCAGCGGCGGGCGAACCTGGCGACCTGCTCGGGGCGCAGGCCGTCGTTGGTCTCCAGGTCGAGCGCGATCAGGTCGCCGCGGCGCAGCCCGCCCGCCGACCTGATCACGTCCAGGAAGTGCCGTGCCTGCTCGATGGGGTCGCCCTTGGGCCTGGCGAAGTGGTAGGCGCCGCAGACGATCCAGCTCTCGCGCATGCCGTTCCAGTTGCGCGTGAACCACTTGTCGGTGAAGTCACCGCCCTCGGTCGCCTTGGCGAAGGCGAAGGCCACGCCGGAGTCCGCATGGCCGGCCCAGTCGACGGTGCCCTGCCAGTTCGACACATCGATGCCCTGTAGCACGCGCTTCACCTTGCCGGATCTTATGGAGATGTGCGCCGATCAGCCCTTCGCCGCGCCGATCAGCAGGGCTCTGGTGCGTTCCCGGTTGGCGAACGTCGAGCCCACGAAGTCGGTCACGCCCGCCTGCCTCAGCTCGTCGAGCCTGGCCAGGACGGTGTCCTCGTCGCCGACGATGGCCACCCCGCCCGGCGTGGCCGCGCCCTCTCTGTCGAGCATGGCACGGTAGGACGGGAGCTGGCCGTAGATCTTGAAGATCTCGTCGGCGCGCGCGACGGCCGCGGCGGGGTCGTCGGTGACGCTGATGGGCAGCGCGCAGACGATCCTGGGCGCCTCGCGGCCCGCCTCCGCGGCGGCGGCCTTGATGGTGGGCGCGATGTGCTCGGCGACCGTCTTCGGCCCGGTCATCCAGAGCACGGTGCCGTCGGCGACGGCGCCGGCGAGCTTGAGCATGCGCGGGCCGAGCGCGGCGACCAGCACGGGGAAGCCCGCGCCCGGGCCGGTGAGCCGCACGTTCGCCTTGAGCGTCTCGCCCTGGTAGGCCACCTGCTCGCCGCGCGAGGCCGGGATCAGGACGTCGAGGTACTCCTTCATGTGCCGGCCGGGCCGCTCGAAGCTGTAGCCGAACATGTCCTCGATGACGACCTTGTGCGACAGGCCGATGCCCAGCGCGAACCGGCCGCCGAGCGCGGCGTTGGCGGTCATGGCCTGCTGGGCGAGCACGACCGGGTGGCGCGGGTAGGTGGGCACGACGGCGGTGCCGAGCTCGATCGGCGGCGCCTGGACGCCGGCCGCCGTCAGGGCGGTGATGGCGTCGAGCCCGAAGATGTTGGAGAGCCAGGCGGAGGTGAAGCCGTCCTCCACAGCCTGGGCGATCTGGTCGCGCAGGCCGCCGATCGCGTCGGACCCCTGGGGTTCGGCGAGGAAACATCCATAACGCATAGGAACAGAACTCCGTTCTGGTGACTGACGCGAATGTATCTCCCCACCCGGCCATGCGGTCACCCGCCGGGCCGCACCCGATTTGTAAAGTGACCTCTATGACGCATGAACGCGCGGGACAGCCCGCCCGGCCATCCGACCTGGTCGACGTCGCCAGGCTGGTGACGTCCTACTACGCGCTGCACCCCGATGCCGGTGAGGTGGCCCAGCGGGTGGCGTTCGGCACGTCGGGACACCGGGGGTCGTCGCTCAACTCGGCGTTCAACGAGGACCACATCGTGGCCACGAGCCAGGCGATCTGCGAGTACCGGCAGTCGCAGGGCACCGGCGGGCCGCTGTTCCTGGGCATCGACACGCACGCGCTGTCGGAGCCCGCGCGGGTGTCGGCGCTGGAGGTGTTCGCGGCCAACGACGTCGAGGTGCTCATCGACTCGCGTGACGGCTACACGCCCACGCCCGCCGTCTCCCACGCCATCCTGCGCCACAACCAGGGCCGCACCAACGGCCTGGCCGATGGCGTCGTCGTCACGCCGTCGCACAACCCGCCCGCCGACGGCGGCTTCAAGTACAACCCGCCGCACGGCGGGCCCGCCGACACCGACGCCACCGGCTGGATCCAGGACCGCGCCAACCGGCTGCTGCAGGACGGGCTCAAGGGCGTGCGCCGGGTGCCGTACGCGGCGGCGCTCGGCAGGGCCGGGCGTTACGACTTCCTCGGCACGTACGTGGACGACCTGCCGTCCGTCGTGGACCTCGACGCGATCAGGTCCGCCGGCGTGCGGATCGGCGCCGACCCGCTGGGCGGGGCCAGCGTCGCCTACTGGGGGGAGATCGCCGAGCGGCACGGGCTGGCGCTGACCGTGGTCAACCCGCTGGTCGACCCGACGTGGCGGTTCATGACGCTCGACTGGGACGGCAAGATCCGGATGGACTGCTCGTCGCCGTACGCGATGGCCTCGCTCATCGCCGGCCGCGACACCTACGACATCGCCACCGGCAACGACGCCGACGCCGACCGGCACGGCGTCGTCACCCCCGACGGCGGGCTGATGAACCCCAACCACTACCTGGCCGTCGCCATCGACTACCTCTACACCCACCGCGACGGCTGGCCGTCCGACGCGGGCGTGGGCAAGACCATGGTCAGCAGCGGCATCATCGACCGGGTCACCGAGTCGCTGGGGCGGCAGCTGTACGAGGTTCCTGTCGGGTTCAAGTGGTTCGTGCCGGGGCTGCTGGACGGGTCGCTCGGGTTCGGCGGCGAGGAGAGCGCGGGCGCGTCCTTCCTGCGGCGCGACGGCTCGGTGTGGTCCACCGACAAGGACGGCGTCATCCTGGCGCTGCTGGCCTCGGAGATCCTGGCCGTCACCGGCGAGTCGCCGAGCGCCCGCTACCGGAAGCTGGTCGAGCGGTTCGGCGAGCCCGCGTACGCGCGGGTGGACGCGCCTGCCACCCGCGAGGAGAAGGCCGTGCTCGGCAAGCTGTCGGCCGAGCAGGTGACGGCCGACTCGCTGGCGGGCGAGCCCGTCGAGTCGGTGCAGACGGCGGCGCCCGGTAACGGGGCCAAGCTGGGCGGGGTGAAGGTCTCGACGCGCAGCGCCTGGTTCGCGGCCCGGCCGTCGGGCACCGAGGACGTCTACAAGATCTACGCCGAGTCCTTCAAGGGCCCCGACCACCTGGCCCAGGTGCAGGAGGAGGCCCGCTCGCTGGTGTCCGACGCGCTGAGCGCCTGACTGGAGGCGCCCCCGTTCAGTTCAGTACTGGAGGTGCCGCCCGCCGTCGCCGACCAGCACCTCGCCCGTCACCAGGTCCGACTCCAGCAGGGCCGTGACGAGCTGCGCGATGTGCTCGGGACGCGCGGTGCGGCGCAGCGGCGCCTTCAGCTCCTCCTTGGCGGCCATCTCGGTGAACACCTGCTCACCCACCCGGTCGATGTGCCAGCGGGTGGCCACGATGCCGGGCGCGACCGCGTTCACCCGGATCTCGGGGCCGAGCGCCACCGCCAGGTCGCGGGTGAGCTGGATCAGGGCGGCCTTGCTGACTCCGTACGCGATGGAGGAGCCGGTGGCCAGCAGCCCGGCGACGGAGGCGACGTTCACGATCGCGCCGCGCGACGCGCGCAGCGCGGGAGCGAAGGCGCGGGCGCAGTAGAAGGCGCCCATGAGGTTGACGCCCATGACGCGCTGCCACACCTCGTCGGTGAGCCCCTCCAGGTCGGGGAACGGCACCCACTTCGTGGTGCCCGCGTTGCACACCAGGGCGTCCACCCGCCCGTAGTCGGCCCTGACGCGTTCGGCCAGGCGTCGGACGGCGGCGTCGTCCGACACGTCGGCGGCCACCGCCTCCGCCTTGCAGCCGAGGCCCTCCAGCCGGGCGACCGTCTCCTGCGCCTCGCCCGCCGAGCGCGAGTAGTTGACGACGACGGCCGCCGCGCCCTTCCTGGCCAGGCTCTCCGCGACGGCCGCGCCGATGCCCGTGCCGCCGCCGGTGACCACCGCGACCGTGCCGTTCATGTCCATATGTCCGTCTCCTTGCTCTCACGTGAGGCGTGGAACGCCGCGAACGAGCCGACCAGGAACACCGCCACCAGCCACGGGACGCCGCCCGGTTGTGCCACCCCGGTTGTGCCGCCCGGTTGTGCCACCCCGGTTGTGCCGCCCGGTTGTGCCGCGAACCCCGTGTACCGAACCCGTGCCCCGAACGGCTCCGCGTAGAACACCGCCTGCACGGCCACGTCGGACGGATCTTGGAAAAGGCTTACCGAGCGGTCAGCTCGTGCGCCGTCGCCGTGGCCATCCCCGTACGGCCCAGATCGGCCTCCCGCCCGGCGGCGACCCCGTCGCGGTAGCCGGTGCCGCTGGTCCTGGGCACGCTCATGCGGATGTCGGGGTAGTGGGCGGCCACCACCCGCGCCACCTCCGCGTTGCGGTCGGCCAGGACGAGCGCGGTGCCCGTACCGGCCGACTCGGCCTCCGCCCTGGACTCGGCCGCGCACAGCAGCCGGTACACCTCGTCCGTGAAGCCCAGCAGCCACGACCTGCGGTAGGCCCGCACGGCGGTGACGTCCTCCGGCAGCTCCACCCTGGCCAGGCCCGAGGCCATCTGCAGCAGCAGCGACGTCGCCAGCAGGTCGGCCCGTTCCAGGTCGGCCGCGAACCCGAACACGTGCACCCGCTGGCCGCCGTCGCCCCGCCCGATCAGCAGCGGCCTGCACCGCAGCGCCTGCGCCACCAGGCTCACCAGCCGGGCCTTCTCCCTGGCCCAGGGGGCGGGCAGGGTGACGATCCGGTCGCCGGGGACCTGGCGGGTGCCCGCGGGGGGCAGCGAGTCGATGCCGTGCTTGGCCATCAGCGCGGAGGCGGCGGCCATGAACGTGGCGCGTTCGTGCTCGTTGTCGGTGCGCTCGGCCTTGGCCAGCAGCTTCCTGACGCGTTCGAGCGTCCGCTCCCGCACCCGCTCCCCCCCTCCGTCTCGACCCGCCCCACGCCTGCCCGCACCGCACGCATGCCACGCCCCACTCGCGTGCCGCAGCTCGCCATCGTGCCGCACCTCACGTGGATGCCGCAGCTCGCCAACGCGCCGCGCCTCACACAGTGCCGTGCCCGATCGCGGGCGCGTCCCGATCCAGTCGCACCGGGCCGGGGGACGGAGGACCAGCTTACGACTTGGTGGTCAGCACCCGCCCGTCGTCCGCGATGGCCGGGAACGCGCCCGTGTCCACGATGCCGTGCTGCTGGTACAGCGCCTCGATGAGCGCGTGCGCCGCCGGCTCCAGCTTCCACAGCGCCCGGTACTCGCGCGCCGTGGCCAGCGAGATCCCGATCTCCTGCGCGATGTCCACCGTGCGCGGCACGATGCCCTTGGAGATCTGCCGGTCCCAGAACACGCGGGCGGCCCGCATGAGCGCGGCCCGTTCCGCGGTGCTGACGACCTGCGGGGTGGTGTCGAACAGCACGGCGTCCTCGTCCTCGTCGTTGACGAGTTCGGCCAGCGCGGGCGGCAGGGCGGGCCTGGCGGGGACGGGGTGGTGGTCGGCCTCGGGCTCCCAGGGCACGCGGGGGTCGGCGTCGATGAGCGCGGAGGTGTTGTAGAGGGCGGCGATCTGGGCGAGCAGCGCTTCCTGGCGGGCCGGGTCGACGGCCAGGCCGGTGTGCTCGACGGCCTGGTCCATGGCCTTGTCGAGCTTGGCCAGCGCGGCGCGCATCTTGCGGTCGGGGGCGCCGGCCTCGCGCAGCGCCTTGGCCTTCTTGGCGGCCAGCGCGACCCTGGTCAGCCTGCGGTGGGCGTCGACCTCACTGGCGGTGCGGTCGCTGACCTCGGCCAGGCCGAGCCGGACCAGCAGCCGCTCGGGGGTGAGCCGCCAGTTGATGCGGCCGGTGCCGCGAATGCGGTGGCGTTCGATGGCCATGCCGCGTTCCCACAGCCAGGCGGCGACGAGCGGGGCGGCCAGGCGGAAGACGGCTTCGGGCAGGCTGCGCGCGTCCATCGAGGACAGCACGGCGGTCAGGCAGGTCAGGGCCCACACGGCGATGCCGTCGATGCCGGCCGAGAAGTTCTCGCGCATGTTGCGGCGCGCGCGTACGGCGGAGGTGATGATCGCGACCTCGATGAACGCGAACAGCAGTAACCGCAGCGGCCCGTCGAGGCCCAGCACGTCTCCCGAGAAGCGCCACATGCCCTGGGCGGAGACGCCGGTGGCGATGGAGGCGGCCACGATGGTCAGCACGTCCTCGACGGGCCGCAGGGCGACGTACCTGGTGAACAACCAGGCCACGGCACGCCAGGCGACCCTGAGCGCCAGGACCGCGAGCACCAGGCCGACCAGGCTCAGCAGCGCGATGACGGCGGTGGCGAGCGGCTTCTCGGTGATGAAGGCTGTTATTTCCTCAAATGTCGGCATCAGTCACTATCCGTGATGGCTCAAACTCCGGCTCTATGCGACGAGATCATCGCAGAATGTCGCCATCTTGTACGCCAAACGCCGTCTGCTGCCCCAGTTTGCCCTGCTTTCACTGCTGTTCAGGGCACTTTACGGAGGTGTATCAAGCCAGGGCTCTTTCCCTCTTCCGTCACAGGGGCCCGATTCACCGGAGGGGGAAACCGACCATGAAGTTCTTCGTCCGCGAGCCTGCGCTCGCGCTCGGCCTGCTGAGCGCGGGCCTGCAGATGCTGACGGCGCTCTTCCTGCCGCTGACGACCGAGCAGGTCGCGGCGGTCAACTCGATCGCGGCGGCGGGGCTGGGCGTCTGGACGGCGTTCGCCACGCGGGACCTGGACGGCGGGAGGAGCGTCAAGGCGGCGGTGCTGGGGTTCGCGCAGGCCGCCGTCACGCTGGGGCTGGTGTTCGGGGTGTCGCTGACGGAGCAGCAGACGGCGTCGATCATGGCGTTCGTCGCGCTGCTGGGCGCCGTGCTCGTCCGCCAGCAGTCGACCCCGGCCACAGCACCGGCCACAGCACCGGCCACAGCATCAGCCACAGCACCAACCACTGCACCGGCCACCCCCACCGCTCCCCCGCAGGCCGCGCCCGGGAGCGCCGCGCCGCCGCCGGCGTGACCGCGAGCCCGGCGGCCCGGTCGCCGCGGCCCCTGCCGTCGTGGTGACAGCTCCGATTTCGGCTGGTCGCGGGCCGTGGCCGGGCGCACAATGGGACGCGGAGGAGGGAATGTGAGCAAGCGATCGCGAAGACGCCGTGCTCTTTCCAGCGGCGCACCCGCCTGGCCACCCGGCTTCGGCCCCGGCGAACCTCACTGGACCCAACGCGACTACCCGCCGTTCACCGACCCGCCAGGAGGCAAGGGCGGGGTGCGGGAGCCGCGCAGGCCCAAGCCCTCGCCGCCCGCCCTGTCGGCGGAGGCGGTGCCGCCCGATCCGCCCGTTCATGCCCGTGACAGGACATTGCCGCCGCCGGAGGAGGTGACCAGGTCGTTAGCCGGGACATGACCGTCACCCGCCCTGGCAAGGGCGGTGAGGGTGAGATGTAAATTCGTCCTTTCGGAGGGCACCATTCACCTTTCCGGATGGGACCATCTATGCAGGGATTTATCCCAACATGGTGTGATGCATCCCAGCCAGGACGGATTTCGATGTCAGAGACAGAAGAGTTCCCGCTCGTCCAGTTCATGCGCGACGGGTTCGACCCCGTGGGCGAGCTCGCGCGCATCAGGGCCGAGCACCCGGTCTTCCCCATGCGGATCCCGGGTGACCAGACGGTGTACCTCGTCACCCGCTGGGACGACGTCCGCTCGGTGCTAGGCGACCACGAGCGCTTCAGCAACGACTTCGCGGGCGTGATCGGGCTCGGCTCCAACCAGGAGGACCCCGGCGGTCTCGGCTTCCGCGACCCACCCGAGCACACGCGGCTGCGCAAGTACCTCACGCCCGAGTTCACCATGCGCCGCCTGCGCAGGCTGGAGCCGCGCATCGAGGCCATGGTCGCGGAGTCCCTCGACCGCATCGAGGCCAAGGGCGCCGCCGACGGGATGCCTGTCGATCTGGTCGAGGAGTTCTGCCTGCCGATCCCGTCGCTCGTCGTGTGCGAGCTGCTCGGCGTCCCGTACGACGAGCGCGCCGACTTCGTCAAGCTCAGCAAGGACCGCTTCGACTTCACCGCCGGCCCCGAGGCGTCGCTGCAGGCCATCAACGACGCGATGGCGTACCTCACGGACCTCGTCGCCAGGGAGCGGCAGAACCCGGGCGACGGGCTGCTCGGCCAGCTCCTGCGCGAGCACGGCGACGAGCTCGACGACCGCACGCTCGCCAGCATGGCCGACGGCCTGCTGACCGGCGGCCACGACACCAGCACCAGCATGCTCGCGCTCGGCACGCTCTGGCTGCTGCGCAACCCCGAGCAGGCCGCCAAGGTGCGCGAGGTCGACGGCTACGTCGTGGACGTGGTCGAGGAACTGCTGCGCTACATGACGGTCGTGCAGGTCGCCTTCCCGCGCTTCGCCCGCGACGACCTGGAGCTGCACGGCGTGCCCATCAAGAAGGGCGAGATGGTGCTGTGCTCGCTGACCGGCGCCAACCGCGACCCGGCGCTCGGCGACGGCATGGACGAGGTGCGGCCCGGCCGCGAGACGGCCGGCTCGCACCTGGCCTTCGGACACGGCATCCACCGCTGCATCGGCGCGCCCCTGGCGCAGATGGAGATGCGCATCGCCTTCCCCGCGCTGCTGCGCCGCTTCCCGGACCTGCACGTCGCCGGAGAGGTGCCGTTCAGGGA
This sequence comes from Nonomuraea monospora, assembly GCF_039531895.1. Taxonomy (NCBI): domain Bacteria; kingdom Bacillati; phylum Actinomycetota; class Actinomycetes; order Streptosporangiales; family Streptosporangiaceae; genus Nonomuraea; species Nonomuraea monospora. The sequence goes on along the minus strand of NZ_BAAAQX010000023.1, from coordinate 43,220 downwards.
ACTCGCCATCGTCTACGGCGTCAAAGAGCTACCCGTCGCCTGGTAGAGCGGTTACGTTCGCTGTGTGAACGAGCCTGTCATCGACCTGACCGCGATCAGCGCCGTCGTCTTCGACACCGACGGCGTGGTCACTGACACCGCTCGGGGGCACGCGGCCGCCTGGAAGCACGTCTTCGACGCGTTCCTGCGCGGCCGCTCGGCGCCGTTCGACATCCGCGGCGACTACCTGCGCCACGTGGACGGGCGCCCGCGCCTCGACGGCATCCGCACCTTCCTGGCCGCCCGCGGCCTCAGCGTCCCGGAGGGGTCGCCCGACGACGAGCCTGGCGCTCCCACCGTGCACGGGCTGGGCCTGGCCAAGGACCGCGTGTTCATGGAACAGGTGGACAAGTACGGCGTCGCCGCGTTCCCCGCCACCGTGGCGCTGCTGCACGAGCTGCGGCACCGCGGCGCCCGCACGGCCGCCGTCTCCGCCAGCCTGCACGGACGCAAGCTGGTGGGCTCGGCGGGCGTCATGCGCCTGTTCGACCTCATGGTGGACGGCAACGACGCCGCCCTGCTCAACCTCCCCGGCACACCCGACCCGGCCCTCTTCCTGGAGGCGGCGCGGCGGCTCGACCTGCCCGCGGCCAAGGTCGCGGTGGTGGTGTCTGCGCTGCCCGCCATCGAGGCCGTGGGCAAGGGCGGGTTCGGGCTGGTGGTCGTGGTCGAGGAGGATCGTGCCGCGGTGCCCGATCTGGGGGCGATCGAGGTGCGTGGGAGGGTTCTACCCTTGACGTCGTGACCGTTCTCATCGATCCGCCCAACTGGCCGGGGCCGCGCGGGCTCATGTGGTCGCATCTCGTCAGCGACAGGTCCCTGGACGAGCTGCACGCGTTCGCGGTGCGGCTGGGGGTGCCGACGCGGGCGTTCGATCGCGATCACTACGACGTGCCCGAGACCGTGCACGCGCGGGCGGTGGAGCTGGGGGCCGAGGCGGTCAGCTCGCGGGAGCTGTTGCGGCGGCTGGTGGAGGCGGGGCTGCGCCGCCGCAAGCAGCACCGGCCGCGCTGAGGCTTGTCATCGGCGGTGAGTGCTCTGTGCTCATGCCTCTGCCCGGTCAGCCTGCCTGTAGCGTGCGCAGCTCTGCCGTCATGTTGGCGCGGGCGCGTTCCTCCCACAGGTCGCGGGCGCGCGGGGTGCGGTACAGGGTGGGGGTGGCGAGCAGGCGGTGCAGCACCGCCGAGCGGCCCTCGGTGAACGCGGCGTCCGGGACGTGCGCGTACTCCTGGCGGATCGCCCGCGCGTAGGCGTCGTAGCCGGGGCCCGCGAGGACGGCCAGGTCGGCGTCGCACAGGACGGCGCCGTTGCGGTCGGCGGCGTCGAGCTTGTCGTGGGCGGCGGTGAGGCGGACCAGCCTGGCCGTCTCCGCCACCCGTCCGGTGGGGACGCCGCATTGCGGGAGGCGGGCCTGGGCCAGTTGGGCGCTGCGTTCCTCGTCCCAGCCCGGGCGGCCGTCGTAGATCGCGTCGTGGAACCAGGCTGCCAGGCGGACGGCTGCCGGGTCGTCGGGCCCGGCGTCGGTGAGGTCGTCGATGGCGGTCAGGACGGCGGTGAGGTGGGTGAGGGTGTGGTAGCGGCGGTGCGGCTCCGCCCAGCGGGCGATCAGCTCGGCTCCCAGGGCGAGCGCGGCGGGCGTGTCACCCGCCACCGCGACCCAGCCACGCAGGAGCCCAGCACGCGACCCGCCGCCGACCGCGCCCCCGCGCGCAGAGGCACCGCCACGCGCAGGCGCATCGCCGCGCACAGGCGCATCGCCACGCGCAGGCGCATCGCCACGCGCAGGCGCATCGCCACGCGCAGGCGCATCGCCACGTGAAGACGCATCGCCGCGCACAGGCGCACCGCCGTGGGCAGGCGTGCCGCCGTAAGCGGGCGCATCGCCATGCGCGGGCGTGCCGCCGTGGGCGGGTGGGGTGGCCGGTTCGTCGATCACCACCCCACCGTACGCGGCCCTCGCGATGTTAAGGTCCCGGCATCGGATCGAACGCGCACCAGGAACCCCGGCGCCTGCCGAGCTGGCGGGAGCTGCGCAGAATCGCGCCCGCCCGCCCCCGCTGGTCCAGGGCGGCCAGGATCGAGGGGGCCGCCGACATCACAGACCTGAGGCGGCTGGCCAGAAGGCGCGCCCCCCGCATGGTGTTCGACTACGTGGACGGGGCGGCGGAGGGTGAGCGGTCGATGGCCAGGGCGACGGCGGCGTTCGACCGGGTGGAGTTCGCCCCCCACGTGCTGCGCGACGTCGCCGAGGCGCCCACCTCGGTGGAGATTCTGGGCCGACGGATCGCGATGCCGGTGGTGCTGGCCCCGACGGGTTTCACCCGGATGATGCACCGGGGCGGCGAGCGGGCGGTGGCGAGGGCGGCGGAGCGGGCGGCGGTCCCGTACACGTTGTCCACGATGGGCACCACGACGGCCGGGGACGTGGCGGCGGCCGCGCCCGGCGGGTGGAACTGGTTCCAGCTCTACGTGGTGCGCGACCGGGGGCGCAACGTGGAGGCGCTGGAGCGGGCCGCGGACGCGGGGATGGACGTGCTGGTGGTGACGGTGGACGTGCCGGTGGCTGGCGCGCGGTTGCGGGATGTGCGGCACGGTCTGACGATTCCGCCGTCGTTGCGCTGGCGCGGGGTGCTGGAGGCGGCGCGGCATCCGGCGTGGTGGTTCGACTTCCTGACCGGCGAGCCGCTGAGGTTCGCGACGGTGGAGGGGGCGCCCGCCGACATGGCGGGGCTGACGAACCTGATGTTCGACCCGTCGGTGACGATCGCGGATCTGGAGTGGATCCGGTCGGTGTGGCAGGGGAAGCTGCTGGTCAAGGGCGTGCAGCGGGTGGACGACGCGAAGGAGCTGGCGGCGGTCGGGGTGGACGGGGTGGTGGTGTCGAACCACGGCGGGCGCCAGCTCGACCGCTCCGCCACCCCGCTGGAGCTGCTGCCGGAGGTGGTGGAGGCGGTCGGCGACCGTACGGAGGTGTTCCTCGACGGGGGTGTGCGCGGCGGGGCCGACGTGGCCGCCGCGGTCGCGCTGGGCGCCAGGGCGTGCTTCGTCGGCCGCGCCTACCTGTACGGGTTGATGGCGGGGGGTGAGCCGGGCGTGGCGCGGGTGCTGGACCTGCTCCACGCCGAGCTCGTACGGACGCTGCAGCTCCTGGGTGTGAGCGGCGGCGTCGAGGGGCTGACCCCCGACCTGGTGCGGCTCAGGGGAAGTTGACGATCTTGACGGGGACGGTGGCGGTGCCCTGGGCCGGGCCGCCGGTGTTGTTGACGACGTGGTTGATCGTGCCGTTGCCGCCGAGCGAGACCGTGAGCAGCGAGTGGAAGCGCACGTTGGGGTTGACGGGCGTCTCGAAGCCGCGTTCGGCGACGATGCTCGGATCGACGTTGAAGTAGCAGTAGGCGCCCAGCCCCCACGCCTCGTGCGAGGTGACGGAGTCGGCGACCTTGTAGGCGGCGTAGCCGCGGGTGGAGCCGTTCATCCAGGCGGCCTGGCTGGGCGGGTCGTACGGCATCTCGTTCTGGAAGAAGATGGTCCGCCCGCGCTGCCCGTTCCAGATGACCTGGTACTTCTGGTAGTGCTCGACGAACAGCCCGTACGCAGTGACGTCGTCGCCGTTGACGATCAGGCCGGTGTCGGCGGTGTTGACCGTCCAGCCGATGCCGGCGCCGTGGTCGCCGCGCCAGGCCCAGATGTGGTCGATGAGGGTGTGGTCGCTGTTGACGACGAGGCTGGTCGTGGCCTTGCCTGCGTGGGCGCCGCCGATGCGGAAGAACACGTCCTGGATGGAGATGGGGTTGGCGGCGTGGGAGGCGGACGAGCCGGGCGGGCCGACCTCCATGAGGATGGGCGAGTTGACGCTGCCGGCGTCGAACAGCAGCCCGGCGACCCTGACGCCGTCCACGTCGGCGACCTTCATCGGCACGGCGCCGTTGTCGGGGATGATCGTGGCGTAGCCGAGGCCGAGGACGACGGTGTTGGGCCTGGTGACGTTGATGGTCTGGCCGACGTGGTAGATGCCGGGGGTGAAGAGCAGGTTCAGGCCCGAGGCGAGGGCGGCGTTGATGGTGGCGGCGGTGTCGGACGGCTTGGCCACGTAGAACTGGGTGAGCGGGATCGAGGTGCCGGTGCCCGGCCAGCTCGCGCCGCGGGTGTTCTGCCGCAGGGACGGCACGAAGACCTGGTAGGCCCCGGCGGAGTCCACGTACAGGTAGGGCTTCTCCCTGGTCACGGGGCTGTTGGCGAGCGTCGTGTACGGCGGCTCGGGGAACGACTGGGCGGGCGCGCCCTCGACGCCGGAGAACACCATGTTCCACACGCCGTTGAGCCAGCCGCCGATGCTGCTGTCGCGGGTGAACCACTGCTGCTGCGAGTACGGCTGCACGGTGCCGTCGATCCTGCTGTCGGCGATGTAGCCGCCGCTGGCCCAGCCGTAGCCGGAGGGGGCGAGGTTGAGGTTGCCCCTGACGTGCATCCGGCGGAACGGCGCGGCCTGGGAGACGGCCCACTGGTTGGTGCCGCCGGTCGGGGTGATGGACAGGTTCTCGGCGGAGCGCCAGAAGTTCTGCGTGGCGTTGCCGCCGAACCAGCCGGCGTCCACCCTGACCTGGCCGTTGATGGTGACGTCGTCGGGGTTGCGGCCGAGGCCCATGATCGAGGTGTAGAAGCCGATGTCGGCGGTGACGTTGTAGCTGCCGGGCTTGAACAGCAGGGCGTGCCGCTGGGTGCCGAACTGGTTGGACTCCATCTGGGTGAAGACGGAGTTCAGCGTCGCCTGGATGCTCGCCGACGACATCGACGGGTCGAAGACGTGCACGTTGGGGCCGAGGTCGCCGCCGCCCGGCGGGGTCGTGGTGGTGGTGCGGACGGCCAGCTCCCACAGCGAGTAGCCCCAGCCGGTGGCCCTGGCGGTGCCGTGGACGCGCAGGTAGCGGCCGGTGCCGGCGACGGTGAGGGTCTGGGTGCCGCCGGTGCCGGTGGTGGTGGAGTACAGGTCGGTCCAGGTGGCGGCGTCGCCGGAGACCTGGACGCGGAAGGCGGTGGCGTAGGCGGTCTCCCACTGGAGCACGACCTGGCAGATCTCCTGGGACGAGCCCAGGTCCACCTGGAGCCACTGCGGGTCGCTGAACGCGCTGGACCAGCGGGTGCCGGCGTTGCCGTCCACGGCGGCGGAGGCGGGGGTGCCGGCGTTCTCGGTGGAGGAGGCGGTGGCGGGGCGTCCTTGCGCGGCGTTCGTCGTGCCACACGCCAGTGCCTCAGCTCGGGCTTGGGCGGGGGCTGTGACCAGGAAGGACAGGAGTAACGCGGCCAGCGCGGCCACGAGGAGGGCGGGACTTCTGCGCGGGTGCACTGCTGGGCTCCTCACGAACGGGGGTGGTGAAGAGAGCGCTCTATCGAGCAGAGCGTGCCTGCGGCCCGAACTTATGTCAATGCTTGATTTAACCTCTACGCAATAGTGGACACCGACGCCGGATACCCGGCGTCGCCGAAGAACGGCTCGATGACCAGCGTCGCCGCCCCCAGCGCCACCGCGTCGGGCCCCAGCCGCCCGAGCACCACCGACTCCGGCTGGAACGGCTGGGCCTGCGTGTTCGCCGCCGTGGCCGCACGGATCTCCGCCAGCAGCCGCCCGCCCAGCATCAGCCCGGCCCATCCCCCGATCACGATGCGCTCGGGGTTGAACAGGTGCACCAGCGACGACAGCCCGGCCCCGAGCAGCTCGACGCTCTCCCCGATCACCGGCGAGCCCGCCTCCAGCAGCCCGGCCAGCGCCGCCTCCTCGTCGGCGGAGTCCGCCTCGACGCCGGCGCGCTCCAGCATCGCCTCGGCCCCCAGGTACGCCTCCAGGCAGCCGCGCGCCCCGCACCGGCACCGCCGCCCCCCGGCGACCACCTTCAGGTGCCCGACCTCGCCCGCCGCCATGCCCGCGCCCCGGTAGATGTGCCCGCCGGTCACGATCGTCCCGCCGACGCCCGACCCCACGAGCAGGATGACCGCCTCGCGGGTGCCCTTGCCCGAGCCGAACCACAGCTCGGCCTGCCCCATGGTCTTGGCCCCGTTGTCCAGGACCAGCGGCAGCGCGGTGCCGGCCCGCAGCAGCGCGCCGAGCGGCACGGCCTCCCAGCCGAACGTCTTGGCCCGCACCAGCCCGTCGGGGCCGGGCTCGACGATGCCGGGCACGCCGACGCCGACGCCGAGCACCTGGCCCGGCGGCACCTCGCCCTCGGCGATGACCGCGTCCACGCCGGTCAGGATGTGGCGGGCGACCAGCTCGGGGTCGTGCTTGGCCGAGCGGACCGCGTAGTGGGCTCTGGCCCGCACGTTCATCTCCAGGTCGAACAACTCGACCTTGACCTGGGTCTCGCCGACGTCCACGCCGACGGCGTACCCGTAGGCGGGGTTGACCTTGAGCAGCACGCGGGGCCTGCCGCCGTCGGAGTCGACCTGGCCTGCCTCGACGATGACGTGGTCGGCCAGCAGGTCGCCGGTCATCGTGCTGACCGTGGCGGCGCTCAGCCCGGTCTCGGCGGACAGCTCGTTGCGGCTGGCGGGGCCGCCGAAGTAGAGCGCGCGCAGCAGCATCGCCCGGTTGCCCCGGCGAAGGTCCCGTACGGTCTTGCGCCCTGGCGTGCCCATGCTCGTCCCCGTCCCTCTCAGAAGTTCGCCGCCATGTTAGTTCACGCCTCGAAGAACGCACGCAGCCGGTGTTACCAAAGCGTTTCCTGACTTTCTTCGAGGCTTAGATTATGGTCTGGGCCATCCCCCCGATGAGGAGATGGCAATGAGCCGAGGACTTGTGCGAGGCGCCGTCGTGGCGGCACTCGTGAGCGGGCTGGCCGCGTGCGGCGGTGGCGGCGCGGGCGAACAGAGCGCGGGCGAACAGGGCGCGGGCAAGGAGCTGACGTTCTGGATGTACCAGGACCGCACCCCGCAGGCGGGCCAGGTCATGGAGAAGGTCCGCACGGACTTCGAGAAGGCCAACCCCGGTGTCACGGTCAAGCTCGTCAAGATCCCCAAGGACGACTACAACACCAAGCTGGGCAGCGCCGTGGCCAGCAAGAGCGCGCCCGACGCGGGCATTCTCGACCAGCCCCTGGTGTCCAAGTACGCCCTCGACGGCACGATCAAGGAGGTGCCCGCCGGGCTGATCGACGAGGCCGAGTACTACAAGGGCGCGCTCGACACCAACCGCGCCGGCGGCAAGCTCTACGGCCTGCCCCAGGACCAGACCACGGTCGCCCTCTTCTACAACAGGAAGCTGGTGCCGACCCCGCCGAAGACCTGGGACGAGCTGAAGCTGATCGCCGCCCAGGTGCACGCCGCCGACGCGAACGTGGCCGGCATGAACGTGCCCAAGGGCGACGGGTACGGCGCCTGGATGTTCCCCGGCTTCGTGCACGGCGCGGGCGGCGAGATGGTGGACGACGCGGGCAAGAAGGTGCTGTTCGACCAGCCGCCGGCGGTGGAGGCGCTGCAGCTCTGGGTGGACCTCCAGGAGTCGTCGCCCCGCAAGATCACCGACTCGGACAAGCCGTTCGAGAACGGCCTGGCGGCCATGACGGTCTCCGGCCCCTGGGACGTGCCGACGATCAAGGAGCAGTTCCCCGACCTGGACTTCGGGGTGGCGCCGCTGCCGTACAAGACGGAGCCGGCGGGCAACATCGGCGGCGAGGACTCCGTGGTCTTCTCCACCAGCAAGAACCCCGACCTGGCGTGGAAGTGGCTGGCGTTCCTGTCGAACGCGGCGAACAACGGCGCGGTGGCCGACGCGTTCGGCGGCTTCCCGGTGCACCTGAAGGCGCAGGTGCCCGCGGGCGGGCCCGAGCAGGCGGCCTTCCTGGAGCAGCTCAAGGTCGCGCACGCGCGCCCCGCGGTGCCGCAGTGGATCCAGGTCAACGACGAGATCATCGCCCCGGCCATCGAGTCGGCGCTGACCGGCAAGGCCACGGCGCAGCAGTCGCTGACCGACGCGGCGGCCAAGACCCGGTCCCTGCTCGGCTGGAACGGCTGACGTGGCCGCTCCCGTACTCGAAAGGGTGACGACGGGACCCGGGAGGCGCGCCAGACGCCGCCCGGGCGCCCGGCGCCGCGACCACCTGATCGGCTGGCTGCTGGTCGCTCCGGCGCTGGCCTACTTCGTGGTCTTCCTGCTGTACCCGGCCCTGTCCGCGCTCTACTACAGCTTCACCGACTGGAACCTGCGCACCGACGCGGCCTGGGTGGGCCTGGCCAACTACACCGATCTGCTGTTCGACGACGTCAAGTACCCGCACTTCTGGAAGTCGGTGAGCGTCACCCTGCAGTACACGCTCCTCGCCGTGCCGCTGACGCTGGTCGCCGCGCTGGCGCAGGCGCTGCTGCTTAACGCGGTCAGGCGCGGCGCGAACCTGTTCAGGCTGCTGCTGTTCCTGCCGGTCGTCACGGCGGAGGCGGCGGTGGGCGCGATCTGGCGCTGGCTCTACGACCCGCAGTACGGCCTGATCAACACGCTGCTCGAACTCGTCGGCATCCCGGGGCAGAACTGGCTCAACACCCCCGAGCTGGTCATCCCGGCGCTGGCGTTCATCGCGGCCTGGCAGTGCGGCATCTCGATGATCATCTATCTGGCGGGGCTGAAGGGCATCCCCGCCTCGATCCAGGAGGCGGCGATCATCGACGGGGCGGGGCCGTGGCAGCGGTTCTGGCGGGTGACCTTCCCGATGCTGCGGCCGACCACGTTCTACCTGCTCGTGACGGGCGTCATCGCGGCGCTGCAGGTGTTCGGCCTGGTGTACGTGATCTTCTCCGGCAACGGGCGCAGCGTCACCGGCGGCCCCGAGCAGTCGGGGCTGACGTACGTGCTGCACCTGTACCTGTTCGCCTTCCGCTACGACGCGATGGGCGCGGCCTGCGCGATGTCGTTCATCCTGCTGGTCTTCATCATGATCGTCACGGCGCTGCAGTTCCGGTTCGTCAAGCAGGAGGCCACGTGAGAAGGGCGTCCGTCTACGTCGCGCTGGTGCTGCTGGCGGCCGTGTCGGTGGTGCCGTTCCTGTGGATGCTGGCCACCTCGCTCAAGCACGGCCCCGACATCTACACCAAGACGCCCAGCCTGCTGCCGCTGGACAAGAAGACCGGCGAGTGGGCGGCCACCCTCGACAACTACGCCTACGTGCTGGACGTCGGCGGGCTCGGGAGCGCGTTCGTCAACAGCGTCTGGGTGTGCGCGATCCTGGTGCCGGCCAAGCTGCTCATCGACGCGCTGGCCGCGTACGCGTTCGCGCGCATCCCGTTCCCCGGCCGCGACAAGCTGTTCTTCATCATGCTGGGCGGCATGATGGTGCCCGCGATCACGCTGCTGGTGCCGCGCATCCACGTCACCCAGTCGCTGGGCATGTTCGACTCCGGGTGGGGGCTGATCGTGCCGAACATCGCCTCGGTGCTCGACATCTTCCTGCTGCGGCAGTTCTTCCTGTCGCTGCCCGGCGAGCTGGAGGAGGCCGCGCTGATCGACGGCGCGGGCCGGATGCAGATCTTCTGGCGGATCGTGCTGCCGCTGTCGAAGCCGGTGCTGGCGGTCGTGACCATCACCAGCTTCCTGTTCCACTGGAACGACCTGGTGTGGCCGCTGCTGGTCACCAACGACCCCGAGCTCTACACGCTGCCGCTGGCGTTGCAGCAGCTCGTCGCCAGCCCGGACGGCGGGCGCGCGTACTACATCATGGCGGGCGCCACGCTCGCCGTCCTGCCCGTGATCGCGGTCCTGCTGGTCTTCCAGCGCCGCATCCTTCAGGGCATCGCCTTCACCGGCCTCAAGGGCTGACCAGGGCCAGAACGCGGCCCGCCGTCCGGCGGGCCGTCGACAAGGGAGGAAACGACTGTGGTCATCGAGGTCCGCGACGGGGTCGCCGTCGTCGACGGCGTGCCGCGGGTGCTCGTCACCGCCGACTATCCGTACTACCGCGACGATCCGGCCGTGTGGGCCGACCGGCTGCGTGCCGTGCGGGACGAGCTCGGGATCGAGGTGATCACCTGCTACCTGCCCTGGCGGCACCACCAGCCGGAGGCGGCCACGGCGCCCGACTTCACCGGCCTGACCCATCCGTCCAGGAACGTCGTCGGCTTCCTGGCGCTCTGCCACGAGCTGGGCCTGCGGGTGGTCGCCAAGCCCGGCCCGTTCATCCACGCGGAGGTGAACTACGGCGGGCTGCCCGACTGGGTGTGCCCCGACGCCGATCCCGCCTTCGAGGCGCTGCTCGACGCGTCGGGCGCGCCCTCCTGCTGGGCGGACGCCGCCGCGCCCGGCGGCAGGCCGCTGCCCGCGCCGCTGGGCCCCGCGTTCCTGGCCAGGGCGGGCGAGTGGCTGTCGGCGGTGGGCAAGGAGGTGCTGGACGGCGCCGAGGCGGTGATCGCGCTGCAGATCGCGAACGAGGGCGTCTACACCAGTGGCGCGCTGCCGCTGACGGCCTACGACTACAGCGCGTCCGGGGTGGCGTTCTACCGTGACCGGCTGCGGGCCTGGTACGGGACGCCGGAGGCGTACAACGCCGCGCACGGCGCCGCCTGCGGCGACTGGGCGGAGATCGAGCCCCCGACGGCCGCCTCGGGCCCGCTCGCCCAGGCCGACTGGGGGCGCTTCGCCGCCGAGTACCTGGCCGAGGTGTACCGCGTCTGGACGCAGGCCGTCGGCTCCGACCTGCCGGTCCTGGTGAACCTCAACCCGCCGACCGTGCCCGCCCTGGACGACTGGCTGGCCAGGGTCAGGCCGGAGCTGTGGGGCGAGATCTCCTACGGGTTCACCAACTGGATGGGCGTCGTGTCGGCCGACCGCGACGCGCACGCCCGCTACGTCATCGCGGCCAAGCGCGCCCCGGGCCCGAACCTGGAGGAGAACTGGGGCTTCTCGGAGCTCTACGACCCGGCCTTCATCGACGGGGCGACCAGCTTCCACCAGTCGCTGCTGGCGCTGGCGGCGGGCGCGACCGGCTTCAACGTCTACACCGGGGTGGCCACCTCGGGCTGGGCGCCCGAGCTGGACGCGGCCTGCGCCGGCCCGTACCCCGACTGCCCGCCCATCGGCGCGGACGGCGGCCCGACGGGCAAGGCGCCGGTGGTGCGGGCGCTGGCGGGCTTCTTCGCCGCGCACGGCGCCGAGTTCCTGGAGTGCGAGCCGGTGCGGCGCGACGCGTTCGGCCTGTACCTGCCCTACGCCGGGATCGCCGCCCTGTCCCAGGACGGCGGCGGGCCCGGATGCGGGCGGGCGCTGCTGGACTTCCACGAGCGCATGCGGACGCGCGGGCTGGACTACGGGCTGGTGGAGCTGGAGAGCGCGAGCCTGGCGGAGCTGGCCGCCTACCGGTCGGTCACGGTGCCGGGCGGGCCGTTCATGCACCGGCGCGTGCAGGAGCTGCTGGCCGCCTACGCGCAGGCGGGCGGCCTGGTGCTGGTGGACGGCCCGGTGCCCGCCCTCGACGAGCGGATGGCGCCCTGCGCGCTGATCACACCGTCCGCTCCCCCGCCCGCCTCGGACGAGAGCCTCGTCCTGTACGGCGAGGCCGACGCGTTCCTGCGCAGCCATCCGGTGGAGGATGTGCACTATCTCGTCGTGCTCGTGCAGTCGCACAACGAGGGGCCGATCGGGTTGCGGACGCCGTACGGGACGGTCGAGGTGGTCGCCGCGCAGGGCGCCGGCGCGGTGCTGCGCCTGGCCGACGGGCAGGTGGGCGACGTCGTGATCAGAGGGCTCAACGCCTACCTCGACTGCGCCGTGGAGGCCGGCGTGCGGCTGAACGGGGTGCGCACCGGCGCCGCGGGGCCCGGCGACCTCACCCGGATCAACGGCCGACTTGTCTAGACGAAAACGGGATATGCATCGATAGAAGGGACGGGTATTTCGTCACCGGTGTCGTCGCTCTGCTCCTTCGCACGGGGACCCGCCCGCGGAGAGGAGATCACCATGGCATCAGGAGAGTTCCAGGTCATGAAGGTGCCGGCCGAGCAGTTGGCCGGCATTCTTCACGGCCAGGTTGTCGATCCCGGTGCCCAGCCCACCTATGTGGTCCATCGCGACGAGGGCTGGACGGTGGACGTGAGCTGGGAGGTCACCGGCGAGCTCATCGACTGGCTGGCGGGCTGCTGGCAGGTGGAGATCATCGCGGACCTGATGGGCGGTGGCGAGACCAGACATCCGTCACCACCCGTGGTGCTGACCTTCACCCCTGGCTCGGGCCGATATACGGCCTCGATCCCCATGCGCGGACAGCTCACCCCCGGCATCTATGACCTGGTGGTCAACCTCACCACGACGACGGCCGCGGGCACCGCGGGGGCGCTCGGCGGATTCGTGGTGATCAGCAAGTTGACGGTCAAGGAGTGAGAGCCCCACCCCCGGATCGCCGGGGGTGGTGATCATCCTGCAAGCATGCCGCAAGCGGGGGCTCCTAGGCTCCTGGCGCGGCTGCGGGGAGAGACCAGCCGCCTGACTGTATCTGACGCCGACGGGGAGCGCTCTTAACTCCGTGAGCCCTCCGCCAGGCGACGGGACCAGCAAACGGGAGACTCCATGTCCGACACTCCGATGACCGCGGATGACGTGCTGCGCATCGCGGCCTACAAGGACCGGAGCGCGGCACTCGAAGCCATGGTCATCGCCTACAGCTACCACCGCGTGGCCGGGGACCTCGCGGTGCACCTGGGCCGGGCCGCCAACAACTGGTACTGCTACGCCACCTGGACCTCCAAGGCGGTCGGTGACAGCCTCGACCTCGGCCCGAAGTCGCCGTTCATCGAGGACTTCGGCCGCCGCCTGCGCGTGCCGCAGCGCTTCAGACGGCTGTTCAGGGCCGCGCTGCTCACCCTGCTCGGGCCCAGCTACCAGCTCGGCCTGGCGCTCGCCAACCGCGCCATCTTCCTGGAGACGGCCAGCCTCGCGGTCAACCTGTGGACCGACGAGCCCGACCGCTTCCTCAAGGTCAGCCCCGAGTCCGACCTGACGCCGGCGCCGCCGGAGTTCCTGACTGACCTGCTGTCACCGGCCGACCCGCGCTACCTCAAGGACGCCGCGCAGCTCATGGTGGAGGCGGCCAAGACCGAGGACCCTGCGGCGCGCGCGGAGCTGATGTTCGGCGCCAACATCGCGCTGTCGGCCTACGAGCAGGCCCGCGCGCAGGCGGCGCTGGAGCTGGTGCTCTACCGGCCGGTCCGGTGGATGACCCGGGTGTCGTGGCGGTCGCTGCGCTCCCTGGTCACGCGCAGGCCGTTCCCACGCTTCAAGCTGTACGCGGCGGCGCACGCCGACCAGCCCTGGCTGACCCGCAAGCTGGAGGACCTGTGGTCCTCCCTCTACACCCGCCACCTGTTCGCCGTGGCCACGCCGCTCAGCGACGTCAAGGTCGGCAAGCCGCTGACCGCCCCGGCGGGCGTGGACATGGCCAAGGCGTGGGTGCCGATCCAGAACGAGCGGGTGCGCAAGCTGGCCGAGGAGTTCATCACCGAGGACCAGGAGGCGTCCACGGCCGGGGTGACCGACTGGGTGTCCTACCCCGACCGCATGCGCTTCATCGTCAGCTACTTCCGGGTCTACCAGACCGTGGACGCGCTCTACCGGGTGCCCTTCGACCAGAAGATCGCCGACGGGCTGGCCGAGGAGATGGCCCGGGGGCTCGTCCCCGAGGCCGTCAGCGGCATGCCGGCGTTGCGCGGCACGAAGTTCTACGCCTTCCCGACGGAGACCGATCCGGACGCGTACGAGATGGCGCACTTCGACTTCGAGCCGTTCCTGGAGGCGATCCCCCTTGACCAGTAGTGGTTAGTCCAGGAAGTCGCGGGTGATCTCGCGGGCCTGAAGCAGCCCGCGCAGCCTCGCGAAAGCGCGGGCTCGGGTGGGCCCGATGCTCCCGACCGGTCTGCCCAGCCTGCGCGCCACGTCCACGTAGTGGGGCTCGGAGGTTTCCGTGAGCGCTCTGAACAGCACCCTCTGCGCTGCCGGCAGCTCCTCGACCAGCTCTTCGAGCGTGCCGGCCAGCCAGATCCTGGCCAGTTCCCTGTCGACGTCGTCCGTGCTGCCCAGCGAGTCGAGATCCGGGGTGCAGATCTCCCTGGTGCGCTTGGTGAGCTTGAGGCACTCGCGGAAGGCGATCGTGGCCAGCCAGCCGGGCATGCGCTGGCCGTCCTCGACGCTGCCCAGGTTCTGCCAGGCGAGCATCCACGTCGTCTGCAGCACGTCCTGGGCGTCCTCGTGGCTGAGCCTGAATCGCCGGATGCGGGCCCTCAGCATGGGGCTGAACTCCTCGACGAGCTGTTCCCACGCCCAGGCGTCGCCTTCCTGGGCGGCGGTCACCAGGGCTCCGGTGTCGAGGCGCTCGATGGTCTGCGCTTGCATGTCGTTCTCCCCGCCGGTCCGGGTTCTCGGGGGGCCAATTCCGGCCGGCTACCTCACCGTGCGATGGATGATCCGAAAAGACTGTTCCGAAGGAGACAGCCGGAGTGTGGTCTGCGTCACATTCGGGAGATCGCCTGCCGCCTGCTGTCCACTCGCGGATTGCGGCCTAGAGTTCTTGCATGAACGCGCGCAGCGGCCTGCCCCACGACGTCGAGCCGGTCGCGGCCGTGCTGGCGGAGATCCCGCTGTTCCGCGTGCTCGGGGAGAACGGCATCCAGAGCACGGCGCGCGCGGGGATCGCGCGCCGCTACCGGTCGGGGCAGATCATCTTCCATCAGGGGGACCCGGGAGAGTCGCTGTACGTGCTGCTCGACGGGCTGGTGAAGGTGGTCTTCACGACCGAGCACGGCGACGAGATCGTGCTGAACATGCTCAGGCGGGGCGACACGTTCGGCGAAATGGCGCTGCTGGACGGCTCGCCGCGCTCGGCCTCGATCGTGACCGTGCGGGCCGCGTGGGTCTTCGCGCTGCCCAGGGCGCGGCTGCTGGAGCTGATGCGGGAGCATCCGGGGCTGGCCGACGAGTTCCTGCGGCTGCTCGGCCGCATGGTGCGCAGGCTCACCGGCCAGGCCGCCGACCTGGCCTTCCTCGACCTGGGGGGCCGGCTGGCGAAGCTGCTGCTGCAACTGGCCGACAGGCACGGCAAGTCCGACGACGTGGTGGACCTGCCCGGGCTGACCCAGTCCGACCTCGCCGCGCTGATCGGCGCGTCGCGGCCGGCGGTCAACCGCGCGCTGCAGTCGCTGGTGTCGAGGAACCTCATCGCCGTCCAAGGGCGGACGATCACGCTGCTGGATGTCGCCGCCCTGCGGAAACGGGGCGGCCTCTGACACGAACTGGGGAGTACGGGGTAGATGAACGAGCATGACGAGCGCTGGCCCGAGGAGCGGTTCCGGCAGCTCAGGCAGCAGGCCGACCCTGACGTCGACAAGGTGGTGGCCGGGTACCTCGAGACGCGGCCCCCGGGGCAGGGCGCGCTGGAGCTGGTCAAGGCCGTGATCGCCGAGCTGGGGGCGGCCAAGCGGGAGGCCAGGGAGCCGTCGGGAGAGCCGCCGGCCGCCGAGATCTTCGAGGCGATCGAGTTCGTCAGGGAGCTGCCCGAGTGGGGCGACGACCGGGAGCTGCTGGCCAGGGGGCAGGCGGTCTTCGCCGACTACGGGCTGTACCAGTCGGCCGCGCTGTTCTTCGCGTGCCTGCCGATGGCGTACGTGGAGGTGTCGAGCGCCAGGGTGCTGGCCGGCGTCTCCAACCTGGCCACGCACAGCCTGACCCGCCGGGTCGCCGAGACCGGCCAGATGCTGGTGGACGTGATGGGGCTGAAGGCCACCGACAGCCTGCAGCCGGGCCGCCCCGGGCACACGACGGCGATCGGGCTGCGCATCCTGCACTCGGTCGTGCGGGCCCTGGTCGAGGAGAAGTACGCCGACCGCTGGGACACCGAGCGCTACGGCCCGCCGGTCAACCAGGAGCTGCTGCTGGCCACGCTCTTCGACTTCTCCGTGGTCACGTGGGAGGCGATGGAGACGATGGGCGTGGTGCTGACCGACGAGGAGCGCACCGCCAACCTCTACACCTGGAGCGTCTTCGGCCACCTGATGGGGATCGAGGTGTGCCGCGACGGCCCCCTCACGCTCGACGACGTCCCGGCGGTCAGCGCGCGCCTGGGCCGCATGCTGGAGACCAGCGACGAGGGCCGCCGGCTGATGGCGATGCTGCTGACGGAGATGGAGGCCTACATGCCGCTGGGCTGGCGCAAGATGCCGCGCAGCCTGGTGCACTGGATCTTCCAGCACGCGGAGCACGGCGCCGACCGGGTGCCCGAGCTGCTCGGCGTGCCCGCGCCCGCCTGGTGGTTCACCGGGCTGTTCGCGGTGGCACGTTCCGCCCATCGGCGAAACCGGCTGGCAGGTCCCGTGCGGGGTGTGGTTCGCTGGCTGGTACGGAAGGCCGGGCGACACGTCGTGGTCGCGCTGATCGACCGCCACTCCGATGGGCAGGCGGCGTTCAGGATCCCCGACGAGCTGGCTCGCGCCTGGCGGATCAAGCGGTCGGCCCCCGCGGTCAAGACCCGCGCGATCCGCCGCTCCGTCCGTACGACGCTACGAGCGCCCGCGCAGGGGCGGAAAGGCCCGCGCTAGTGACTGCTGCGTATGAGCCCAAGGGGGATGAGCCCCGGCGTGACGAGCCCCGGCGTGATGAGCACAGACGTGATGAGCACAGACGTGAGCCGGGGACGCTCACCACGGCGACCATTCTGTTCACCGATGTGGTCAGCTCCACCGCGCTGCGGATCAGGCTCGGCGAGGAGCGGGCCAACGTGGTCTTCCGCCGCCTGTACGAGCTGCTGCGCTCGGTGGTGACGGCCAGCGGCTCGACCTTCACCAAGAGCCTGGGCGACGGGCTGATGGCCGTGTTCGACTCCGCGACGGCCGGGCTCGACGCGATCATCGCGGTGCAGCAGGCGGTGGCCGACGAGAACGAGCGCGCCCTGGAGAAGATCTCCATCAGGGCGGCGCTGGCGGCGGGCGACGTGTGCTGGGGCCAGGACGACGTGAGCGGGCTGCCCACGGTGGAGGCGGCGCGCCTGGTGGCGGTGGCCGAGGGCGGGCAGGTGCTCTGCACCGACCTGGTCAGGAGGCTGGCGCAGGGGCGCAGCAGGCACGAGTTCAAGGATCTCGGCCGGCTGCCGGGCAAGGGGCTGCGCGAGCCGCTGCACACCTACGAGCTGCACTGGCAGAGCGCCGACCACCATCTCGGCGGCGGGCTGGCGCCGTGGCTGGACGACGCCGGCGTGCTGCCCTTCGTCGGCCGCGAGCGGGAGCTGCGGGTGCTCGACGGGGAGCTGGCCGCGGCCGAGTTCGGCAGCGGGCTGGTGATCCTGGAGGGCGAGCCGGGCGTGGGCAAGACGCGGCTGGCCTCCGAGGTGGCGCGCAGGGCGCTCAAGCGGCAGTTCACGGTGCTGGCGGGGCGGTGCACGGATCCGGCGCGCAAGGCGTACGAGCCGATCGCCGGAGCCGTGGAGCGGCTGGCCCGCACCTCGCCCGCACTGCTGCTGCGGGCGGGCGTCGACCAGCAGTGCGGCCAGCTCGTCCGGCTGGCGCCGTCGCTGGCGGCGCCGCCGCTGTCGCTGCAGGTGCCGCCGGCCACCGAGCCGGTGTCGGAGCGCTACCACCTGATGGCCGCGGCCCGCACGCTGATCGAGCGGCTGGCCACCGTGCGGCCCGTGCTGCTGATCATCGACGACCTGCAGTGGGCCACGCTGGAGTCGCTGCAGATGCTCAGCTCCCTCATGTGGGACGCCGACGCGCTGCCGCTGTTCGTGCTGGCCACCTCGCGGCCCGTGCCCGTGGAGTCCGCGCCGTCCCCGTCCCAGCAGGCAGCGCCCCAGGCACTGCCTGAGCTGCACAAGCTGACCGCGACCGCGCGGGTCGTCCAGGTGCCGTCGTTCGGGCTGGACGAGGTGTCCTCGGCGCTGACGCAGGCGCGGACCGGCAGCGACCCCGAGCGGCTGCACCGCATCACGGGCGGCAACGCGTTCCTGGTCAGCGAGGTGATCAGGGAGCTGGCGGCGGGCAAGGAGCTCGACGCGCTGGCCGTGCCCGACTCGGTCACCCGCATGGTGACGGCCCGCCTGTCGCCGCTGCACCCCGACGCCAGGGATCTCGTCACGCTGCTGGCCGTCGGCGAGCGGATGACCTCGGCCGAGCTGCGCCGCGGGCTCGGCCTCGACGAGGCCAGGTTCGTGGCCGCGGTGGAGGAGGCCATGGGCACCGGCCTGGTGACCATGCTCGACAACGGGTCCTGCCAGTTCTCCCACGAGCTGACGAGGGACGCGCTCTCCGCCACGCTGTCGCCGCCGCGGGCCGCGCTGCTGCACGGGCGGGTGGCCGACGCGTTGCGCGAGACGGACCCTGCGGCCGTGCGGGCGCGGCCGTACGTGGTGGCCAGGCATCTGATGGCCGCCGCCGAGCAGGGCCGCGACCCCGGCCGGGTGAGCGCGGCGGCCGACGCGGGCGTGCAGGCGGCCCAGCACGCGCTGGCCGGGCTGGCGCACCGCGAGGCGGTCACCTGGTACCAGCGGGTGCTCGACCTGCTGCGCGACCTGCCCGGCACCACGCTGGAGCGGCGCGCCGAGCTGCTGGTCGAGTGCGGCAGGGCGATGTGGCTGGCCGGGCATCCCGAGGCCAGGCGCACCCTGCTGGACGCCGCCGACCTGGCCAGGGAGTGCGAGCGGCACGACCTGCTGGTCACGGCGGCGCTCGGCGGCGACAGGGGCTCGGCCATCTCGGCCGCGCCCGACAACGAGCGCATCGCGCTGCTGACCGAGGCCCGCAAGGTGGTCGACTCCACCGACGTGAGCACCAGGGCGCTGCTGGCCGCGCAGCTCGCCTCCGAGCTGATCTGGGCGCCCGACGGCGAGCGGCGCTTCGCGCTGAGCGACGAGGCGGTGGCGCTGGCCCGCAAGTCCGGCGACCCGCGCACGCTGGCGAGCGTGCTGGGGATGCGCAGCCTGACCATCATCCCGGCCGACCCGCTGCACCAGCGGCACCGCGACGGCGACGAGATGCTGGAGGCGGCCCGCAGGACGGGTGACGACCTGGCGCTGTTCCACGCGTACATGCAGCGCACTCCCCCGGTGCTCGACCTGGGCGACACCACCAGGGTGGCCATGCTGCTCGGCCAGGCCGACGAGCTGGCGCGGCGGCTGGGGCAGCCGCACCTGACCTGGCTGATCGGCTACTCCAAGGCCGGGCTGACCCTCATGCAGGGCGACCTGGTGCAGGCCGAGGCGGAGGCGGAGTCGGCGCTGCGGCTGGGCTCGGAGATCGGCCGCCGGCTGGAGGCCATGGCCATCTACTCCGAGCAGATCCGCGAGATCAGGCGGCTGCAGGGGCGGCTGTGGGAGCTGCGCGACCGGCTGCGCCGCGCCGGGCAGCGCCCGCGCGTCGATCCGGTGCACGCGGTGCTGCGTTACCTGTGCGAGCTGGGCGACGAGGAGGCGGCGCCGCTGCTCGACCGCATCCTCGACTACGGCGGCGCCGCGCCGCCGCGCAACATGGCGCACCGGTCCGCGCTCGACAACCTGGCGGTGGCCGCCGCCCGGCTGGGGCGGGCCGAGCTGGCCGGGCGGCTGTACGACTCGCTGGCCGCCTCCGGCGGCGAGACGTTCGGGCACGGCGCGGTGGCCCACCACTGCGGGCACCACTACCTGGCGCACCTGCGGGTGGCGATGGGCGATCCGCGGCGGGCGGCCGAGCACTTCGAGGCCGCCGCCGAGGTGCACGAGCGGCAGGGCGTGCCGCTCATGCTGGCCGAGTCGCTGCTCGACTGGGCGGACCTGCTGGACGAGGGCGACCTGGGCGGCCCCAAGCCGGCGGACCTGCGCGAGTGGTGCCGCTCGCTGCTGGCCGGGCGCGGCGCGGTGCTGCTGGAGCGGCGCGCCTCCGCTTAGCCGGAACGCCGTTTAAGCAGGTCAGGAGCCGGGCAGCCCGTTCGGGTGAGAACGAGCGGCTACCCGCCCATCGGTTCGTACGCGTTCCTGTCCGACTGCCACACGGCGGCGCTGGTCGCTCCCGACGGGGCGGTGGAGTGGATGTGCGTGCCGCGCTTCGACGGACCCAGCGTGTTCGCCAGGATCCTCGACCGGGGGCGCGGCGGGGCGTGGGAGCTGCACGTCGAGGAGGCGTCGGTCGCCGAGCGCGGCTACCTGGACGAGACGCTGGTGCTGCGCACGCGCTGGGAGGGCGCGCAGGGCTCGGTGGTCGTGCACGACTTCCTGGCCCTGTCCCCCTCCGGCGACGGCGGCATGAACCCCGTGCGCCTGCTCGTGCGGTGGGCCAGGTGCGAGCGCGGCCGGGCGGTCGTCAGGTCGCGGGTGCTGGCCAGGCCGGAGTACGGGGTGCGCGAGGCCCGCTGGACCTCCCGCGGCGAGGCCCTGGTGGAGGAGTCCGGCCTGGTCCTGGCCGGCGCGCCGGAGCCCGAGTCGCGCACCGTGCTGCGGGAGGGCGAGTCGCTGGCGCTCACGCTCGACTACACGGGCGACTACACGGGCCACTACACGGGGGCCGCTCCAGGCGGCCACGCCGGGCGGCTGCTGGAGGACACGGTGCGGTCCTGGCGGTCGTGGTCGGCCCGCTCCGGGTACGCGGGCATCGGCGCCAAGGAGGTGCGGCACAGCGCGATCGTGCTGCGCGGCCTGCTGTACGACGAGGGCGGCGGGCTGCTGGCCGCGCCCACGACGTCGCTGCCGGAATGGCCGGGCGGGCCGCGCAACTGGGACTACCGCTACGTCTGGCACCGCGACGCCGCCCTGACGGTGCTGGCGCTGCTGCGGCTCGGCCATCGCGAGGAGGCGGGCGGCTACCTGGAGTGCCTGCTGCGGCAGTGCGGCGGCGGCTCCGACCGGATCCCGCCGATGGCGGGCATCGACGGCCGCCCCGTCACCGGGGAGACCGTGCTCGACCACCTGGAGGGGTACGCGGGCTCCCGGCCCGTACGGATCGGCAACGACGCCTCCACGCAGCACCAGCTCGACACCTACGGGCACATCCTGGACGCGGCGCTGGCCTACCACGAGGTGACCGGCGAGCTGACCGGCCACGACACGTCCAGGCTGTGGCGGCTGGTCCGGCTGGCGCGCAAGCAGTGGCGCGAGCCCGACGCCGGGATCTGGGAGGTGCGCGGGGCGCCGCGCCCGTGGACGTACTCCAAGCTGTACGCCTGGGTGTGCTTCGACCGGGCGGTGCGGCTGGCGGAGCTGACCGGCGAGAACGGGCTGCCCCTGGAGGAGTGGCGCGCCGAGCGGGAGGCGGTGCGCGAGGACCTGCTGGCCCACGGCTACTCGGCGGACGCCGGCGCGTTCACGCAGTCGTACGGCTCGACGGGCGCGGACGCGTCGCTGCTGCGGGTGCCGCTGGTCGGCTTCCTCGACGGGCGCGACTCGCGGGTGCTGGGCACGCTCGACCACGTGCAGTCGCGGCTGGGCGAGGGCGGGGCGCTGCTGCACCGCTACGACCCCGAGAGCACGGGCGACGGGGTGGACGGGCCGGAGGGCGCGTTCCTGATGTGCTCGTTCGAGATGGTGTCGGCGCTGGTGCTGGCGGGGCGGACGGCGGAGGCCCGCGACCGGTTCGAGACGCTGTGCGCGCGGGCGGAGCCGCTGGGGCTGTTCGCCGAGGAGATGGCGCCGGACGACGGCAGCATGCTGGGCAACTACCCGCAGGCGTTCACGCACCTGGCGCTGATCGAGGCGGCGCTCAACCTCGACGCGTCGGGCACGGCGGACGAGCTGCACGACTGGGCCACGCGGGGCGGCTGAGGGGCCGTCGAGGTTCAACCCGAGACCCAACCGGCATCACGGCCATCCCGGGCGGGCTGCCGGGAGCATCCTTGGACGGTCCTTCTCCCTCCAGTGGAGCCGCGCCATGGGATACCCGTCAGAACCGCCACGCCCGCAGCAGGAGATGCCGCCGTACCTGGGCGGCACCGAGTACGGCGCAGGCCCGCCGTACGGGTACGGGCCGCCCGCCCCGCCCCCGCCAAGACGCGGCCTCGGCCTCGTCCTGGCCCTGGCCATCGGGGTGCCGATGCTGCTGATCGCAGGCCTCGCGACGGCATGGTTCGTCCTGATCGCCCCGGTCCGCGACTCGATCACCTCGGCCACCGTCGCCCCCGCGGAGACGCGCGAGAACGCGGAGCCGGACGCCGCGGCGCCCGACGAGCCGTCCGGCGGGCCCTCCGACGCGCCCGCCGAGGAGCCGGCGCCGGGCGGCGACGACGGCGACCCGCTCACCAGCGAGCCCGGCGGGACGGTGACGCTGAAGGGCATGGAGGCGGGCTCGAAGATGGCCGTGACGCTCAACCGGGTGTGGAGCGAGGCCCGGCCGACGCAGGACAGCGTGCAGCCCAAGCCCGGCAACCGGCTGATGGCGGTCCAGCTCACGCTGACGAACAAGGGCCGCGTCACCTACAAGGACGCGCCCGTGAACGGGGCGGTGGCGATCGACTCGGAGGGGCAGCAGTACCCGTTCTCGATCGCCTACGTCGAGGAGGGCCAGCAGTTCCACTGGGCGACCACGATCGACCCGGGCGACAGCCGCAAGGGGCTGGTCGTGTTCGAGGTGCCGGCGGGCGCCAGGATGACCACCCTGCAGTTCACGCTGAACAGCGGCTACGCCGACCAGCACGGCGAGTGGAAGCTGGGCTGACCCCCTCAGGGCGTGCGGTCCAGGTCGAGCGTGTGGCCCGCCTCGATGGCCACCCGCACGCTCCTGGCGAGGGTCTCCTCCAGGGCCGCGCCGTGGTCCTCCAGGGCGCGCATGCCCTCGGCGTCGTCGGTGTGCGCCAGCAGGGCCCGGTACTTGTCGTTGTTGTCCAGCGCCTCGCGGGCCCGCAGGGCGGCGTCGGCCTCCTGGACGCGGCGCGCGTACCGTTCGAGCTGCTCCACCCTGGCCGTCACGGCCGCCACGGACCGGCGCAGCGCCTCCTGCTGCGGCTCCAGCACGGCCCGCAATTCGGGGGTCATCACGACGCCCCGCACCGCGCGGTCCTGCTCCTCGTACAGGCGAGTCTGGACGCGCAGCAGCAGCGCGATCTCCCAGATCTGCCGGGGCAGCAGCACCTCGTTGGCCAGCCCGTCCAGGAGGCGGCGCCGCATGGCCTGCGAGGTGTAGACGGACATCACGGCCCGCCTGGCGCGTTCCAGGAGCGCGCGGGCGGCCGGTGACAGCTCGGGGACGAGGACCACCCGGTCGCGGTACGGGGCGCGCGAGACGCGCAGCCTCGGGACGAACGAGTCGATCACCGCCAGGCGCTGCTCCTCGGTCAGGTCGGGGTCGGCGACGAAGTCGACCGTGCGCCTGACGTGGTCGCGCTCCTGGGCCAGCCGCCTGGCCTCCTCGGCGGCCAGCGACCGGCGGCGCACCGAGTCCTGGGCGACGACGAACCCGCTCAGGCCGACCAGCCCGGCCAGCACGCTGAACACGGCGCCGACGGGCCCGGCCACCAGGAACATGGCGAGGCAGGTCACCAGGACGGCCGCGGAGAACGCGACCGATAACAGCGCGTACAGGCAGCCCTTGGCCACGCCGTCCCCCTCTGAGCGAGTTTCCGAAGTGCCCTGAGAGTTCACCATAGCTCCCGCTCTCGCTAAGATCACGGGCTTGCTTGTCAGCGCAGGTAGGAGGCTCCGTTGAGGTCGAGCACGGCGCCGCTGGCCCACTCGGCGTCCGGCGCGGCCAGGTAGAGGACGGCCGCGGCGATCTCCTCGGGCGCCGCCACCCTGCCGAACGGGCTCTGGGCGCGGATGGCGTCGCCGCGCGGCGCCTTGAGGTGCTCGTTGGTCATGTCCGTCTCGACGAACCCGGGGGCCACGGCGGCCACCGCGATGCCGCGCGGGGCCAGGGCGACCGCCAGCGACTGGCTCATCGCGTTGAGCCCCGCCTTGCTGGCGCCGTACGCGGGCGCGTCGGGCTCGCCGCGGAAGGCGCCGCGCGAGGAGACGTTGACGATTCTCGCGCCGGGCGGCAGGTACGGCAGCGCGCACCAGATCGCGTTGGCCGCGCCCAGCAGGTTCACCTCCAGCGTGCGCCGCCAGGCGTCCTGCCACTCCTCGTACGACAGGTCGGTGACGGGGTGGTGGAAGTACCTGCCCGCGTTGTTGACCAGCACGTCGATCGAGCCGCCCAGCTCCCGCGCCGCCGCGTCCACCATGGCCCTGACGGCCTCGGGGTCGGCCAGGTCGGCGCGCACCACGGAGTGCCCCTCGCCGGGCAGCTCGCGGAGCAGGCCGTCGGCCTCCTCGGCGGAGTCGCGGTGGTGGATCGCCACCCTGTCTCCTTGCGCGGCGAACGCCGCCGCGACCGCCCGTCCGATGCCTCGCGATGCTCCGGTGACAAGAACCGCACGTCCACTCATGCACGGCACATTAGGGGATGGGCCCGGCATGACGGCATCCGGGGGATCAAGGACAACCGGAGGCGGATGCCGGACGTCTCACTAATCCCGTCCCCTATCAGGAGTCGCGCCATGGGATATCCGCCCCTGCCGTCCGGCCCGTACGGACCACCGCCTCCGTACCGGCAGCCGCCGTACGGCATGCGGCCCCCTGGACCTGCGGCCGGGCAGGAACCCGCGCCGGAGCCTCCCGACAACCGGCCCCTCGTCGTGCTGCTCGCGGTAGGCGTTCCGATGCTGCTCCTGGGGGCGTGCGCCGCCGTGGTGATGGTGCTGACGGACACCGGGCGGCCCGCCGTGCTCACCGGCTCGGAGGGGGCGACCATGGTCATCACCCAGGAGCCGCTGCCGAGCGAACCCCCGGCGGCGGCGGGTGACGCGGTGGGGCAGCCTCCTGTCAGCGCGCCCGCCTATGGTCAGCCCGCAACCAGCCCGCCCGCCGCCGGTCAGCCGGCCGCGAGCCAGCCCGCCGCCACCGCACCCGCCGCCACCGCACCCGCCGCCACCGCACCCGCCGCCACCTCGCCCGCCGCCAGCCAGCCTCCGGCCGGTGCAGGCGCGACGAACCCGGCCGCCCAGGGACAGACCGCCCGCGTGGGCGGCGCGCTCACCCTCCAGGGCACCGACCCCGCCCTGAAGGTGAGCGTCACCCTGAACCGCGTGATCAACCCCGCCACCCCCGCCTCCGACTTCCTGAAGCCGCAGACCGGCAACAAGCTCGCCGCCGTCGAGATCACCCTCACCAACGCGGGCCAGGCCGTCTACACCGACGCCCCCACGACCGGCGCCTGGCTGATCGACGCCGAGGGCCAGCAGTACCGCTTCTCGCTCTCCAACGTCACCGAGGGCCAGAGCTTCGGCGGCACCGTGACGGTCAACGCGGGCGACTCGCGCAAGGGCGTGATCGTGTTCGAGGTGCCGGAGGCGGCGCGGCTGACCAAGTTCCAGTTCGGCCTGAACTACGGGATCGCCAGTCAGAAGGGCGAGTGGGCGCTGTCCTGACGCTCAGCGCCCCCGCAGGATCAGCCGGGCGAGGCGACGGGGCCGTTTGCGCCGGAACGCGGCCCGCTCGTTGGCCTGCGGGTAGGGCGCGTCCGGCACGGGCACCCCGAGGAACGCGCACAGCGGCTCCCACCCGTCCCCCGTCTCGAACACCAGCAGCCGCTCGGCCGGTATGGTGGCCCTGACCTCGGCGACGTGCCGTTCGAAGACCTCGATGACGTGCTCGCGATCGTCGATGCGCCCGCCGAAGACCGGGTCGATGAAGGTCGCCCTGGCCATCCGCGGGTACAGGGCGAAGTCGGGCGACCGCCTGGCCACCAGCCACCGGATCGCGCGCCGCCGCAGCGGCTGCCTCCCCCGCTGTTCGAGGGCGCTGCGGAAGATGGTGGCGCTGACGCTCTCGTACCAGCGTCCCGGGTCGCGCACGGTCAGGATGACCTTGGCCTCGGGGTAGTGCGCGGCCAGCTCCCGCCAGTACGCGGAGGCGGGCCAGTCGAGCGCCGACCGGAACCCGGCGAACAGCGTGTCCCAATCCCGCGTGCGCCCCTCGCCGACGTCGAGCCACTGCCGCACCCGGTACGGCTCCGCGATGACGGTGGACATGTGGTAGCAGGGCCCGAGTCCGAGCAGTTCGAGCGCCGCTTTCAGTGACCTCGTGCCCGTACGGCCGAAGCCCGCGCCGATCACCTTCACCCGCGCACCTCTGATCCTTCTCTGATGTGCGCCGCCTAATGTCGCGACAAATCCCGTTATATGACGGCATAAGGCACTCCGGGAACGCCCCCTCACCGCACAGAGGAGCCCCACCATGCTCTTCCCGTCCCCCCTGATCGAGGCGCTGCGCAAGGCCCCCGCGACCCCCGCCTTCGAGCACGGCGGCAGGACCGTCACCCGCGCCGAGCTGCTGGAGCTGATCCGGCGGCTGGCGGGCGCCATGCGCGAGGCGGGCCTGGGCCCCGGCCGGGCGCTCGCCGTCCGCACGGAGGTCACGCCCGAGGCGTTCGCCGCGCACATGGCCGCGCACGCGCTGGGCTGCCGCGTCGTCGGGGTCCGCCCCGGCTACCCGCCCGGCCAGCTCGCCCACGTGCTCGCCATGGACGTCGACGCCGTCCTCGTGGACCCGCTCACCGCCACGCCGCAACTCATGACCGAGCGCACGCTCTCGCTCGGCCCCGTGCCCGGCGCCGCCGACCTGCTGGCCCATCCGGACGACGGCCATCCGCTGGAGCTGGCCGCCCGGCCCGGCGACGTGGCCGCCCTGACCTTCACCAGCGGCAGCACCGGCCGCCCCAAGGGCTGCGCGATCACCTATCAGGCGCTCACCGAGCACTGGGCGTGGCAGCCGCGCGTCTGGGGGCCGTCGGCGGCGGCCTTCGCCCGCGCCTTCGAGCGGTACCTGCTGTTCGGGACGCTGGCGAGCATGGTGGTGCTGGAGTTCCTGGCGCCGTGCCTGCTCGGCGGGGGCACGGCGGTCATCCCGGAGGACGACGGGCGGCCGATGTTCCCGTACGCGATCGAGCGGTACCGCATCACCGGGTCGATCATCACCGTGCCCCGGCTGTTCAGGATGCTGGAGCTGCTGGACTCGGCGGACGTGTCGAGCCTGCGGGCGCTCATGGTGTCGGGCTCGCCGATCGGGCCGCGCCGGCTCAGGGCGGCGGCCGAGCGGCTCGGCCCGGTCGTCTACCAGGGGTACGGGCAGACCGAGGCGGGCAACGTGGCCATGCTCACCCCCGCGCACATCGCCGCCGGCATCGTGGCGCCGGTGGGCCTGCCGCACCCCGGGGTCGAGCTGAGCGTGCGCGACGAGGACGGCGCCGTCCTGCCGCCGGGGCGGACGGGCGAGATCTGCGTGCGCAGCGCGTACGTCATGGCCGGGTACTGGGGCGACGAGGCGGAGACCCGCGACACCCTGCGCGACGGCTGGCTGCGCACCCGCGACCTCGGCCACGTGGACGCGGGCGGCTTCCTGCACCTGGAGGGCCGCTCCAGGGACGTGGTCATGGTCAACGCGATGGTGGTGTACGCGGGGCCGATCGAGCGGGTGCTGACGGCCCACCCGGACGTGGACGAGGCGTACGTGGTGGGCGCGCCGGACGAGGGCACCGGCGAGGCGGTGCACGCGTTCGTGGTGCCGGCGCCCGGCCGGGTGCCCGGCCAGGCCGCTCTGGCCGCCCGCGTACGGGCCGAGCTGGGCGAGGACAGCGTGCCCAAGACGATCACGGTGGTGCCGGGCGTCCCGGTGGCCACCAGCGGCAAGCCCGACAAGCGGGCCCTGCTGGCACGGCACGGCGAGAACCTGTTCTGATCAAACTCTGAGAATCGGCCGCCAACACTGAGGTTGTCTCTTCAACCACTTCGCAGTGACGGAGGCGTCAGTGGTGGACAACACCCTCGACTACCTGGTGATCGGCGCCGGGCCCGCGGGCCTCCAGCTCGGCTACTTCCTGCACAAGGCGGGCCGGAAGTACCTGATCCTCGAGGCGGGGCCGGCGCCTGGCCGGTTCTTCAGCACCTTCCCGCGCCATCGCACGCTCATCTCGATCAACAAGAAGCACACCGGATGGGACGACCCCGAGCTCAACCTCCGGATGGACTGGAACTCACTGCTGTCGGACGACCCCGGCCTGCTGTTCACCGGCTACAGCGACCGCTACTTCCCGCACGCCGACGACATGGTGCGCTACCTGAGCGACTTCGCCGAGAAGTGCGGGCTGCGGATCGCCTTCGACTCGCGCGTGGCCCGGGTGGACCGGCCGTCCGGCTTCCGCGTGACGGTGGAGGACGGCCGCACCTACGAGGCGCGCCGGGTCGTCGTCGCGGCGGGCGTCACCCAGCCGAACATCCCGCCCATCCCGGGCATCGAGACGGCCGACCCGTACGGCACCGCCTCCACCGACCCGGCCGACTACCTCGGGCAGCGGGTGCTCGTCATCGGCAAGGGCAACTCGGCGTTCGAGACGGCCGACAACCTCATCGAGACGGCGGCGGTCATCCACGTGGCGGGCCCGCACTCCGTACGGATGGCCTGGCGCACCCACTACGTCGGCCACCTGCGCGCGGTCAACAACAGCCTGCTCGACACCTACCAGCTCAAGTCGCAGAACGCGCTGCTCGACGGCGACATCAGGCGCATCGAGCGGCAGCCGGACGGCACCTACCTGGTCACGGTGGCCTTCGCCAGGGTCAACGAGGTCACCAAGGACATCCCGT
The DNA here is from genome assembly GCF_039531895.1 of Nonomuraea monospora. Lineage (NCBI taxonomy): Bacteria > Bacillati > Actinomycetota > Actinomycetes > Streptosporangiales > Streptosporangiaceae > Nonomuraea > Nonomuraea monospora. Next base: position 14,599 of record NZ_BAAAQX010000023.1, on the reverse strand, counting down.
ACGACCGGGTGATCGTCTGCACCGGCTTCCGCTTCGACTCCTCGATCTTCGCCGGCGACTGCCGCCCCGACCTGGTGATCAACGGCAGGTTCCCGGCGCTCACCCCGGCGTACGAGTCGGTCAACGTGCCCGGCCTGTACTTCGCCGGCACCATCACCCAGTCGCGCGACTTCAAGCGCGGCACCAGCGGCTTCATCCACGGCTTCAGGTACGGCGTGCGCGCCCTGCACCGGATCATGGAGTCGCGCCACCACGGCGTGCCCTGGCCGGCCACGGAGCTGCCCGCCGACCCGGCGGCGCTGGCGGCGGCGGTCATCGGCCGGGTCAACCGCTCCTCGGCCCTGTGGCAGCAGTTCGGCCTGCTGGCCGACGTGATCGTGCCGGACGGCGACGGCACCGCCCGCTACCTGGAGGAACTGCCGTTCGACCTGCAAGGCCCGCCGATCGGCGACCGCGGCCACTTCGCGATCACCCTGGAGTACGGCCCGGACCACGACCGGATCGACCCCTTCGACATCGAGGTGGGCCGCATCAGCCAGAGCGACTCGGCCCGCGCGCACGAGGGCCACTACCTGCACCCCGTCGTGCGGCACCACCTGCCGGGCCGGCCCGTCGCGGTGCACCACGTCACGGAGAACCTGGAGAACGAGTGGGACTCCCCCGAGGTCCACGTCGAGCCGCTCCGGGCCTTCTTCGCCGCGCGGCTGGCCGGCGTGCCCGCGTGAGGAGGGGACGGGCATGCTGACCGCCGCGCTCATCACGGTCGTGCTGCTCGCCGTGCTGGCGAGCCTGCCGTGGTGGCTGCCCGCCAGGGTCGTGGCGCTGCGGGTGCGCGTGTTCGAGCGGATCAACGGGGACGAGGGCATCCCGGTGCCCGGCGACCTCGTCCCCGTCGAGCGGTTCGAGCAGGTGTACGCGCACCCGGCCGCCGGCGGGCGCAGCAAGGGGGCGGCGCTGTCGGACGTGTTCTGGTACTGGCTCTCGCCCGGCCCCGAGATGCACCAGGAGCACCTGGAGGCGGGCGACGCCTACGACGCCGTGGCCCGGCTGACGCGCCGCATGCTCGCCGTGCGCCGTACCGAGGCCGAGGAGCTGGCCCGCCGCTGCGCGGGCCGCGCGCTGCGGGACGTGCGCGGCCTGGTGCGGCTGCGGGACCTGATGATCCCGCTGTGGGCGGAGTTCTCCTACGAGCTGGTCTTCGCCGAGCCCTGCCCGCGCGAGGCCCGCGATCTCATCGCCGGGAACGCCGCCGACGTCGCCTCCTCGCTGAAGTGCACGAGCCTGCGGCACATGGGCCGCCGCGACCGCCTCAACGCCTACCTGCTGCGCAACCTGCACCGGGTGCGCCTGCCGCTCCCCGAGGGCCTGACACCGCGGCAGCAGGCGTACTACCTGCACGGCGCCTTCTTCACCACCGCGGTCGTGCAGTTGTCGGAGGCCATGGCCCACCTGCTGCTCGTCCTCGCCCGGCACCCCGCCGTGCAGGAGCGGGCCCGCGCGGGCGACGACCGCTACCTCGACCAGGTGATCGCCGAGACGATGCGGCTCTACCCGCTGTTCGGCATCGCGCACCGCATCACCACCGGCGACATCGAGCTCGACGCGCGCACCACGATCCCCGCCGGGTCGGTGCTCTGCTTCAACTACCCCGCCTTCCACCACGCCGGCTGCCCCGACCCCGGCCGGTTCGACCCTGACCGGTTCGCGGGGCCCGGCGCCAAGGACCTCAACCACATCCCGTTCGGCGTCGCGGCCAACCGGCCGTGCCCGGCCTGGCGGCTGGCGCCGATCGCCATGCGGGCGGTGACCCGCGAGGTGCTGGACCGCCACGTCCTGGACTCCTCCGTCACCCACACCAGGTCCATGCCGCATCGCGGGCCCTGCCTGCTCACCCCTCGCGGCGCCCCCCACCGGCCCGGCCGCGCGCTGGCCTACCTGCGCGTGCGCGACCGGTGGGAGGGCGTCTGGCGCAGCCTCGTCCAGCTCGTCCTCGGCACGTACATGGTGTGGGACGCGCGCAGGCTGCGGCTGTGCGAGCGCCACTTCGCCTCTGACGCCCCGGAGAATACCCATGCACATCCTGGCTCACGTCACAGCTCCTGACGCGAACCTCGCGCTGGTGCTCAAGGTCCTGCCCGCCCTCGTCGTGCTGCTCCTCACGGCGGCGATCTGCGGGCGGCTGGCCCAGCTCGTGATGCAGCCGCGCGTGCTCGGCGAGATGGTCGCCGGCGTGCTGCTCGGGCCGACCCTGTTCGGCTGGCTGTTCCCCGAGGCGCAGGCGGCGCTGTTCCCGCCCGAGGTGCGGCCCGTCCTGTACGTGCTGAGCACCATCGGCCTGACCCTCTACATGTTCCTCGTCGGCGCCGGCATCGAGCAGGGCGCGCAGACGCCCGGCGAGTTCCGCAAGGCGGGCGTGCTGGCCGCGTCGGGCATCGTCCCGTCGCTGCTGCTCGGCGCCGCCACCGGCTTCCTGCTGTACGACCTGCTCTCCCGGCCCGACGTGCCGCCGTTCCAGTTCGCCCTGTTCGTCGGCGGCGCGCTGTCGCTGACCGCCTTCCCCATGCTGGCCAGGATCCTGTACGAGCGGGGCCTGGAGCACACCCCCATCGGCCGGCTCACCCTGCTGGCCGCCTCCATCGACGACGCGCTGGCCTGGTGCATTCTGGCCGTCCTGTCGGCCATGCACCTCGGCGGCGGCGCGGGCGGCGCGCTGCCCACGATCGCGCTGACCGCGCTGTTCGCCGTCGTCATGCTGAAGGTCGTGGCGCCGCTGCTGCGCCCGATGGGCAGGACCGTCGCGCGCACCGGCCGGCTCGGCCCGACCGCCATGTACGTCGTCATCCTCGTCCCGCTCGCGGCGGGCTGGGTGACCGACTGGATCGGCGTCTACTCGGTGTTCGGCGGCTTCTTCGCGGGCCTGGCCATGCCCCGCGACCCCGCCTTCCGCCAGGCGCTGCACAGCCGCATGATGGAGCTCGTCTCGACGCTGCTGCTGCCCACCTTCTTCACCTTCTCCGGGCTGAACACGCAGCTCGGCGGCATCGCGGGCGGCGCCATGCTGGGGGCGTTCGGGCTGATCCTGGCGGCCGGGTTCGCCGGGAAGTACTTCGGCTGCTCGCTGGCGATGCGCGGCATCGGGTTCGGCAAGCGGGAGTCGTACGCGGTGGGGGCGCTGATGAACGCCCGGGGCCTGATGATCCTCATCTTCATCAACATCGGCCTGGCCCAGGGCATGATCACGCAGGAGCTGTTCGCCATGCTGGTGCTCGTGGCCGTCCTCACCACCGCGGGCGCCCTGCCCCTGTACAAGCTGGCACTGCCCGACCGGCTGGAGGCCGGCGCCCGCGCCGAGGCCCCAGCGGAGGAGCGGCCCGTCGAGGCCCGGTCCCCTTCCCCGTGACCGCCCGCGTGGTTCTGGTGGGCCAATGACCGAGTGGACCTGGAAAATCCGCCACGGCGGTGCAACCGTGGTCTGGTGGCTGGGACATCAGGCACAGCCGGCCCCGCCGCACGCCGGCTGCTGCTCGTCGAGGACGACCGCGAACTGGGGAACATGCTGGTCGGCCTGTTCACCGAACAGGGTTACACCGTCGATCTGGCGCCGGAAGGGCAGCGCGGGCTGCACCTGGCGCTGTCCCGCGCGTACGACGTGCTCATCATCGACCGCGGCCTGCCCGCCCTCGACGGGATCGACCTGGTACGGCGGCTGCGCCGGCAGGCGGTCACCGTCCCGGTGCTCGTGCTCACCGCCTTCGGCACGGTCGCCGACCGGGTCACCGGGCTCGACGCCGGGGCAGAGGACTACCTGGTCAAGCCGTTCGAGATCGACGAGCTGCTGGCCAGGGTGCGCGCGCTGCACCGCCGCAACCTCGACCTGGCCGCCCTGCTGCCGCTGGGCGCGGGCTGGCTGGACACCGAGGCGCACGTCGTCCGGCTGCCGAGCGGGGAGCAGGTGACGCTGTCGGGCCAGGAGTGCCGGCTGCTCAGCGCGCTGGCCGTGCGCCCGAGCCAGGTGCACACCCGCCGGTCGCTGCGGCAGCGGGTCTTCGACGGGGCCAACAAGGAGTCGATCGTGGACACGTACGTGTACTACCTGCGCAACAAGCTCGGCTCCGGCGTCGTGGACACCGTGCGAGGTGTGGGCTACCGCCTGGGCGCGTTATGAGCGTCGCCCGGTTCGACCGGCCCCGGCTGCCGGACCCGGACCATCGGCTGCTCGTCCGCGCCAGGCGGCGCATCACCGTGCAGGTCGCGGGCGCGATCTCGGTGGTGCTGGCGCTCGTCGGCGTGCTGGTGTGGTGCGCCATGGGGCACAGCCAGGGCGTGGCCGCCGAACGCGACCTGGCCGCCGCCGCGCGGCGCTCGCCCGTGGCGTACCCGCCGCCCTGCGTGTGGCTGTACGAGCTGCGCGCCGACGGCACCGTGCGCGCCTCGCCCGGCGCGCCCGCGGCGCTGCCCGTACGGGTGGCGCTCGCGTACGTCGCGGCCGGGTCGGGGCCGCAGACGGCGCACGTCAGCGTGGCCGGGCGCGACTACCTGGTGCACACGCGCGAACGCGGCGGCGCGACCGTGCAGGCCGCGATGGACCTGCGCTGGCTGATGGCCGAGCAGCAGCGGCTGCTGCGCACGCTGATCGGCGCGGAGATCGCCGGGCTGCTGGCCGCGCTGCTGGTCGGGCAGGTCGTCTCGCGCCGCGCGATCGCGCCGCTGGGCGAGGCGCTGGCCCGGCAGCGCCGCTTCGCCGCCGACGTCAGCCACGAGCTGCGCACGCCGCTCACCCGGCTGCACACCCGCGCGCAGCTCCTGTCGCGGCGACTGCGCGGCGACACCGACCCGATCCTGCTCATCGACGAGGTGGACCAGCTCGCGACCGGCACCAGGCAGCTCGGCGAGGTGGTCGAGGACCTGCTCAGATCCGCCCAGTTCAAGCAGTTGCGCCGCCCCTTCGGCCCGGTGGACCTGGCCGTGCTGGCCGCCGAGCTGGCCGTGGCCGAGGACGTCAGGGCCGCTGCCCAGGGGGTGAGCATCGAGGTGCGCTGCGACGGGCCGGGCGACCACGTGGTGCGCGGGGTGGAGTCCGCCCTGCGGCGGGTGGTCTCGGCGCTGCTGGACAACGCGCTCGGCCACACCGGCGCCGGCGGGCACATCTGGGTGACGCTGTCCAGCGGGCCGGGCACGGTCGGCCTCACCGTCAGTGACGACGGCGCGGGCCTTGACCCCGGCGACGCCGAGCGGCTGTTCACCCGGTTCGAGGGGACCGGGTTCGGGCTGGGGCTGGCGCTGGTGCGGGAGGTCGTGGACGGCCACAACGGCACCATCACCGCCGACGGCCGCCCGGGCGACGGCGCCGAGTTCACCGTACGGCTGCCCGCCCACCCGCCCGTGCCGATCGTGGAGCCCGCCTATCAGAGGTATCAGCCGCCGCTGCCGGGGTAGCCAGAACCGAATGCGAATCGAGGACTGGTTCCTCACCGACGAGGAGCGCGGCAATCCGGCGACCAAGCTCGAGCCCTGGTCGTGCGGGAACGACGTGCGGCCGCTCGTCCACGGCGCCGCCTACTTCGCCGTGTTACAGGACTGCCTGGAGCGGCTGGACAAGGACGACCTGCTGCTGTTCGCCGACTGGCGCGGCGACCCCGACGAGCGCCTGACGCCCGGCGGGCCCACCGTGGGCGCCGCCATGGCGGCGGCGGCCAAACGCGGCGCGCTCGTCCGCGGCCTCATCTGGCGCTCGCACCTCGACCTGCTGCGGTTCAGCTCCGCCGAGAACCGCCACCTCGGCCAGGAGATCGAGGACACCGGCGGCCAGGCCCTCCTCGACACCCGCACCAAGCCGGGCGGCTCCCACCACCAGAAGTTCGTCATCCTGCGCCACGACCAGGACGCCACGCGCGACGTGGCGTTCGTCGGCGGCATCGACCTGTGCCACAGCCGCCGCGACGACGCCGCGCACGAGGGCGACCCGCAGTTCGCCCCGATGCCCGACGTGTACGGGCCGCGCCCGCCCTGGCACGACGTGCAGGCCGCCATCCGCGGCCCCGCCGTGGCCGAGGTGGAGAAGGTGTTCTGCGAACGCTGGGAGGACCCGGCCCCGGAGACCCGCGACCCGCTGCGCCGCCTGCGCGACCACCTCGGCCGCCTCGACGACGCCCCGCCGCTCCCCCACCCCGGCCCGCCCCCGCCACCCGCCGGCCGCCACCGCGTCCAACTGCTGCGCACCTACCCGGCCCGGCGCAACGGCTACCCGTTCGCGCCCGGCGGCGAGCGCAGCATCGCCCACGCCTACCGCAAGGTCCTCTCCCGGGCCCGGTCCCTCATCTACCTGGAGGACCAGTACCTGTGGTCCACGGACGTCATCGAACCGTTCGCCCGCGCCCTCGAACGCGACCTGGACCTGCGCATGATCGTCATCGTCCCCCGCCACCCCGACCAGGACGGCTGGCTCGCCGGCCCCGCCAGCCTCATCGGCCGCACCGACGCCCTGCGCCGCCTGCGCGACGCCGGCGGGGACCGGGTGGGCATCTACGACCTGGAGAACCACCACGGGACGCCCATCTACGTGCACGCCAAGGTGTGCGTCGTGGACGACGTGTGGGCCGCCATCGGCTCCGACAACGTCAACCTGCGGTCGTGGACGTACGACTCCGAGCTGAGCTGCGCGGTGCTCGACGAGGAGGAGGACCCGCGGGCGCCCGCCGGGGCGCTGCGGTTCGCCAGGGATCTGCGGCTGACGTTGATGGCCGAGCATCTGGATCTGCCTGACGAGCGGGTGGACGAGCTGTGCGATCCGGTGGCCGCCTTCGACGCGTTCAAGCGGTCGGCTGAGGCGTTGGAGGCGTGGCACGAGTCCGGCGGTGAGGGGCCGCGGCCGTCGGGGCGGCTGCGGCCGCATCCTGAGCCGCGCCTTTCGCGGGCGCGCAAGCTGATGGCGCTGCCGCTGTACCGGTTCGCGGTCGACCCGGACGGCCGCCCGCCGGAACTGCGCCGGACGCGCGGCTTCTGACTCTCCGCATCGGGCACGGCAGCCCGCGGTGAGCACGAACCGGATCATGACGACCCGGCCCGTGCCCCGCACCACGTCCGGCCTTCAGGTCGGCCTGCGCGTGGTGCCCCCGCGACGCGTTTCTCAGCGCTGCGCCGCCACGTACTCGTAGGCGCCCGCCTCGATGCCGCCGCCCGAGCCGACCGCCACCCCGTTCAGGTCGACCTGCCCGTACGCGACCCTGCCGAGACCGATCGCCTTGCTGCCGGCGAGCGGCCGCAGCGGGTTGGCCGGGTCGAAGCGCGGGTCCTCGAAGAAGTTGCCGACGCCGTCGTCACCCGCCTGGTACTGGTCGCCCTCCAGCACGTTGTACGAGTTGGCGGCCCCGGTCACGCCCGGCGCGTAGACGCTCTTCTTCTTGGCGTAGATGGCGTTCTGCGTCATCGTCAGATGCTGGTTGGTGCAGGTGGCGTCGCAGACCACGCCCTCGGCGTCCTCGTGGGTGAGGTAGATGGAGTTGTTGCGGAAGACCGTGCGCAGCACGGGCCCGTTCGGCTCGATCGGCGAGCCCGCCTCCTCCTTGTACGGGCCGCGGGTGACCATCCCGCCCCTGGTGCGGTCGCCGTAGATGGCGTTGTACTCGAACACGTTGTCCGCGGTGCCGTCCGGGTCCTGCGTCTGGCCGTTGGCCGAGGTCAGCGTGCCCAGCTCGGTGAAGGTGTCGTTGTCCACCGAGATGTTGTGGTGCACCCGGTTGCGCGAGCCCTTGAAGATCTCGACCGCGGCGCCGTCGAAGACGTAGTCGAAGCTCGGCGCGATCGAGCCCCTGATGTCGTTCCAGGAAATCTCGGAGTCGTCGCCGTGGACCAGGATGGCGAACGCGCCCGAGTCGTCGTTGGAGTACTCCTCGCCCATCTCCGAGGCGTCGGTGTTCACGCTCATCACGTTGTTGTTGACGAACTCGTTGTTGTTGATCGAGGTGTAGTCGGCGTCCTCGTCGATGAAGACGCCCGCCGACGCGCCCGTGATGTAGTTGCGGTTGAGGAAGTTGTGGTCGCCCTCGATCGAGAACCCTGACCACTCGCACCGGCCCGCGCCCTCCACGCCGACCTGTAAGTCGTAGACCTCGAGGTGGTCGCCGGACAGCAGCACGCAGGCCACCTCGTCGGTGCCCTTGATCACGGGCTTGGCGCCGGTGCCGTACGCCTCGACGACGATCGGGGCCGCCTGCGTACCGGATTCGGTGATGAGCAGTTGCTCCGCCCACGTGCCGCCCCTGCGCAGCAGCAGCTTGGAGCCGGCGGTCAGGTTGGCCGCGTTGGCCTTGGACAGCGTCCGCCACGCGGTCGCCTCGGACGTGCCCTGCCTAGCGTCGTTGCCGCTGACGCTGTCGACGTAGTAGGTGACGGGGGCCGCCGCGGCGGCCGGGGTGGAGATGACGCTCACGGTCATGAGCGCGAGAGCGGTGACGCCCACCGCTAAGCGTTTCCGGTCTGACATGGGGATCTCAGCCTCCAGAGAGCCGCGGGCGCGGACCGCGGCCGGCCGGCCGCGGTCCACGTGTTGGGGGGTGTACGACGTCAGGGGTTGCCGTTGATCAGAGCCATGGCCAGGTCGGGGCTGAAGGTGCCCGCGGGGATCGTCCCGGCGATGCCGCACGGCCCGTCGGAGTCGCCCGGCACCTTGACCCACAGCAGGTACTCGGCGCCGCTCGTCTGCTGCCGCGGCGTGGCGCCCAGCTTGCGCTTGGGCGGATTGCACCAGTTGTCATCCGGCGTGCTGTCCACGTACGGGCCGTTGCCGTTCCGGCTGGTGTCGATCACGTACGTCTTCGCGCCCACCGACGGCTGCAGCGCGGCCTTGACCGCCACCGCGTACGTCTCGCTGTCGGCCGTGGTGATGTAGTTCGACACGTTGACCGAGAAGCCCCGCGAGCTGGCGATGCCCGACTTCACCAGCCGCGACGCCATCTCCGCGGCCGGGATCCAGGTGGCGTTGCCCGCGTCGAGGTACACCCACGCGTTCGGCGCCTGCGCGCGCAGCACCTGCGCGGCGTCCAGCAGCATCCGGTACTGGTCCTCGGGGTCCTTGCCGATCTGCGTCACGCATCCGGCGGCGGCGACCCCGTCGGGCTCCAGCACGACGATGGCGTGCCGGGTGCCGATCGCCTTGGCGAACTCGGTGACCCAGGCGTGGTACCCGGCCGCGTCACCGGCGCCGCCGCCCGAGTGCCCGGCGCACGCGTCCCGGTTGGGGATGTTGTAGGCCACCAGCATCGGCAGCCGGTCAGCCGCCTGCGCGGCGCCGACGTAGGTGTCCACGGCCAGCGTGAGGTCACTGAACCAGCCGCCGAACCACTCGAAGATCGGCTTGCTGCCGATGTTCGTCATGATGGTCGTGTTGCCGTTGTCCGCGGCCCACTTGGCGGGGTGCGACAGCGGCGACACGTACAGGGACGTGGGCCTGGTCGTCTGCGTCTCCATCAGCGAGACGTTGTCGAGCCGCACGACCGGCTTGCCGCCCGACCCGCCGAGCTGGAAGGTCACCTCGGCCGCCGTCGCGGAGGCGGACGCGGCCGTGAACGGGATGCTGTAGCGCTTGCTCGCGGTGGTGAGCTGCACGTCGGCGGCGAGCGACTGGTTGGAGCTGGGGGTGGCCGTGTACTGCACCGTGGTCCTGGCCGTGAAGGCGACGGTGGAGTAGGCGTCGAAGGAGAGGGTGTAGCTCTTGCCGGGGTTCAGGGCGGCGGTGGTGGGTGCGGCCACCATCGCGTCCCAGGGGTTGGCCACGACCTGCGTGACGTCGATCCGCAGGCGGTTGCTCTCGGCGGCTACGGTGGTCTGTCCGATAGCGGCCCAGGGGGTGGTCGAGCCGGTGAAGGTGCCGTTCGCGATGAGCTGGGCGGCGGCGGAGGCCGGTGGCGGGACGGATAAGGTGGCGACGGTCAGGACGGCGGCTAACGCCGCGGCTCTTGCTGTTGAGAAGAGTCGCACGTGATCACCTTTCGGTGGGGTCCGGCGATGATCATTGCTGACTCACTCTGACAAGGTCAAGAAAAGCTCATTCTGCTCACTGGCGCCTGTGCGGTGGTGGCGCGATCTTCTCTGTACCTGCACCAGGACTCGAACCTGGGAACCTCCGCATTATGAGTGCGGCGCTCTCACCGACTGAGCTATGCAGGCGTGCGCGTCGACTATCGCATCAGACCAGACCCGCCCTCCACCCATTTTTCCCGCCTCACGCCCGACTCCCCCGCCTCACCCTCGACCCCCCGACCCACACCCTCGCTCCCCGGCTCACACCCTCGACTCCCCGCCCCGCGCCCGACACCCCCGGCTCACACCCGGACTCCCCGCCCCACACCCCAACTCCCTGCCCCGCAACCACTCCCCGGCTCACACCCGACTCCCCCACCCCCACCGGACTCCCCCACCCACACCGGACACCCACCCTCCCCCATCCACACCCCGACACCCCACCTCACACCCCGACTCCGACGAAGGAGAGCATTTGTTCCTTCACAGCAGGCCCGGCAGCCCCGACAAGCCGAACGAGGACTATGTCGCCGCAGCCGCCGGCACCACGACCCAGGCCCTCCTGCTCGACGGCGCGGGCGGCCCCGCCGAACTCCCGACCGGCTGCCACCACGGCACCCCCTGGTTCGTCGCCCACCTCGGCGAGGCCGCCATGACCCACCTACGCACCCCCGACACCGACCTGAACCTCGCCCTCGTACGCGCCATCGCCTCCGTCACACGAACGCACCGCGCGTACACCTGCGACCTCGCCCACCCCGGCACCCCATCCAGCACGGCCGCCCTGTTCCGGCTCAGGGCCGGCCACATCGAACACCTCGTCCTCGGCGACTCCACCTTCGTCGCCGACATCGACGGCGAGATCGTCACAGTGACGGACCGGCGCATCGAGGCAGTCGGCCACAACCTCTGGCAACGAATGGCCTCGCTCCCCACCGGCACCCCCGCCCACCAGTCGGCCCGCATCGCCTTCGTCGAACACCAGCGCCGCATGCGCAACCACCCCCGCGGCTACCCCATCGCCTCGGTCCACGACCAGGCGGCACGCGACGCGCTCACGGGCAGCCATCCGGCCGGGCAGGTGCGCCGCCTGGCCCTGCTGAGCGATGGCGCCACCCGATTCGTCGAGTTCGGCCTGGGAACCTTCGCTGACCTCCTGGACGTACTCGATTCACGCACGCCGTGGCGCCTGTTCGACGAGATCCGAGCGGCCGAGACCAGCGACCCCGGGGGTGAGCGCTGGCCGCGGGCCAAACGCCACGACGACATCTCCGTGGTGTTCCTACCCGGCGGCGAGATCGGATGGTGACGCTCAGGACAGGTAGCAGGAGACGCCCTTGGGATTGAAGGCCACCCCGCCGGTGGTCTCGATCCTGATCAGCTTGGGCTTTTTGGAACCGTACGAATAGGTCTTCTTCGTGATCGTGTAGCGCTTTCTGATTCCCTGCGGGTAAGCGCGGTATACCTGGCCGCTCTTGGTGAACACCGGGGAGGTGCACTGCGCCGTCACCGTGACCGAAGAACTCTTGCTCCAGCCCAGTTGCCCTGCGACGAAACCTCGCGAAACGCCCAGCCCAAGGTCGATGGTGCGCGCGACGGAGCGGGACTTCGAAATCGAGCAGGTGCCGCCCTTTCCTGCCGAGCAGGTCGCCAGCACGCGGTCACGATTGACCGCGGCCGTGTGCGTGCTGGTCACTTTGACGCTGTAAACGAACCGGAAGGTCGGGCCGATCGGATCCGCGGACGCGCTGGGAGCGGCGCAGACACCGGCGACGGCCATGGGGAGAAGGACTCCAGTGAGCGCGGCCACCCATTGTCGGGTGCGGGACATGCGCGTTCCTCTCTGCCGGGAGAATGGGCACGTACTTGTGCGGCGGACGCTAACAAGGGCCGGTATGCGGCAGGTATGCGCGCGTCGGGGGGCGGTCTCCGGGAACGGCGTCGCCTCAAGGGCGGCCAGGAGCCTTGGTCGCTCAGGAAGACCTTGAGCTGCAGCGACGTTCATGACCAGACCTCATTGCGCATCCCGGACGTCACGCAGTTCGTCACTCACTTACGCGATGGGACGCGAACCAGCTCTTCGCCATCAGCCTTGTTCCACGCAGATCTCGGGACGAGGTCGATCACGGCCAAAAGGTGCAGGACCCGATGCCGACAAGAGTTCCGTCGATGGCCTTGGTGGTCTTCTCATTGAAAGGACATTTCATCTTCACGGCCTGAACTGGTCGCACGTCGTGACCCTCGACGCGTCCTGAAGCCTCTGAGCGCCACCCGCAAGGCGCCGGCAGGGGGACGATCAGGATGACTTGGTGGCCGCCGCCCAGAACAGCCCCAAGATGAGCGCGCCGGCAACGCCCCGGTGGACAGCCGTCACTGAGACGGTCTACCGCCTGCAGATGACGGGTCGTCGCCAGGCACTCGGTCAGGGAAAGACCGAAGGGCCACTCCCGCGCGTGAGAAGTGGCTGCACTCTGTCGCTGCACCGCGCCGGTAGACGAACACGACCGGTTCCCGAGCGATTTGTCCTGGGTCACCGCAGCCGTCGCCTCTTGTCATGCCTCCGCTGAACGGCGGGCGGGTTCCTGACAGGCCGTGCGGGGGGAGCTCCGAGCACGTCGTCGAGGAAAAGCGTGACCCACCACCAGCTCATGCCGCAGTCGTTCACCTCGGTGGCGATCTCCCTGCCGCATGCCTCACACGCCAGGTTGGGCCCATCGTTCGGCCCCCAGCCGCAGCACCCGCCCCCGGGGGGATTCGGAGGGCAGGTCAACGCGATGATGTCCGCCGAATTCACGACGATCGATCTGCCTGGCCCTTCGGACACGAACTCGCGGCCGTACCCCGCGATGGCGATGTACGGCTTCCGCCGGACTGACCGCGGATTGACCGCGTACCTGCCCTGCGGGATCAGCTGCGGCTTCTCATCAGTCAGGCTGAGCTCACGATCGGACTGGAGGCCGGTGGGGTAGTCGGTCTCTTCCAGGTCCAACGTCACAGCCGTACCGCACGTGGCGCACGCAAACATGACCATTGTCGTGAATGTAGTCGAATCCCGAACGTCCGTCTGGCACGGAAGGGGTGTGGTTCAGCTCGATGGCTCCGGCGTCAGCCATCTACAAGGGGGCGGTTCGGGGCGTCTCCTCGTCGGACAGGTTACGTCGCACCGGGCCGGACGTGCCTTGGTGGAGCCCAATCTGACGCTTGCAATGTATGCGCGGTATGAGAGCTTCGTGCGGTTATACCTTGTTCCCGGGCTCGGCTCTCGCCGCCTGGACAAGTTGACGGTCAAGCATGTCCGCGAGTGGCGCAACAAGCTCCGTCGGACCTGCCAGTGCTGCGCTCTGGGCAAGGATGCCCAGCGGCGCACGCCGAAGCGCTGTGCCATGGGCAAGTGCTGCCAGAGCGTCTTGTCCGCCCGCACGATCAAGGACGCTCGGGACAGCCTGCGAGCAGCGCCGAGCATTGCCATCACCGAAGAGATCATCTCCAAGAGCGCAACCGGAGCGGTCCGTCTGCCGATGCTGCGTCGTGGGGAAGTGCTCGGGCTCGTCCAGCGAGGGTCGATCTCGATGCATGCGAGCTGACGGTCGCCTGGCGACTCCAACGTGTCGGCGGCAAGCTGCACCATCGTGAAACCAAGACGCCTGGGTCGGCGGCGGTGCTGCCGATCCCGGACATGTGCGTGGCGGCGCTCAAGGAACGGTCAGAACAGCAGGTGGTGGACAAGGCCGCGGCCGGTGTGGCGTGGGTCGATAACGGATCGGTGATCACAACCAGGCACGGCACGCCGTACGAGCCGCGCAACGTCAGTCCACTCGTCGTACGTGCGCGTCGCTCCTCGTCGCGTTGAACGTGCACCCGCGGGTGGCGATGCAGATCCTCCGTCACAGCGAGATCACGGTGACGATGGACGTCTACAGCGAAGCACCGAACGAGGAGACCAGGAACGCGTTCAGGCGGTTGGGTGGCAGCCTCGATTCATGGAGACTACTGCACATTGCTGCTGCACAAAGATCGAAAGGGCCACTCCCATTTGTGGGATGTGGCCCTTGACCTTGGTGGGCGATACTGGGATCGAACCAGTGACCTCTTCGGTGTGAACGAAGACGGAAACCCACTTCCGAGGGCGGACGTTGCTCTGAGCTGCAAAAACATCGAGCAGCATCGAGCAGCACTTAGCAGGACTTGGCGCACGCGTGGCGCACGCTGGGCGCACGAACGCAGCGTGACCTTAGTCCTGATCACTAACGCACACGGACTGTGCGTGACGTAAGGAATCGGTCCAGGACCGGTGTCCTTGCGTCGGTCCTGGACCCCTCCTCGGAGGCGATCCACTCATGACTGCTCTCTCTATCCGCTCTCTCTGGCAACGGCTCCGGCTTCGACCACGAAAGCCAACTGCGCCACCTCACAACACTCATCTCCACAGCGGCGCAGAGACGCATGGGGACCGGTTGAGGTGCCCAGCAGATTCCGGACAGTCGGCTACATAAGCTGACAGAAGTCTGGAAGAGGTAGGTACGTGGCAAGGCGTCGTAGGCAGTTCTCGCCGGAGTTCAAGGAAGAAGCCGTCCGCATGGTG